>DASXOK010000069.1:0-5028 GCA_036494425.1 Pseudolabrys sp. | reverse complement strand
CTACTCGCGCACGGTGAACGCGGAAGCCGATCTCGGCGAGGTGCTCGGCAATTATTTTCCCTGGTGCGTGGAGTGGCACGGCGAATTGCGCGCGCTGTTCGGCGCTTACGTGGAAGCGAAGCAGAAGCAGAACGTGCTCGACTACGACGACCTGCTGCTCTACTGGGCGCAGATGATGCTCGAGGGCGCGATCGCGCAGGATGTCGCCTCGCGCTTCGACCACGTGCTCGTAGACGAATATCAGGACACGAACCGGCTGCAGGCGTCGATCCTGATGGGACTGAAGCCGAACGGACGCGGTCTCACCGTCGTCGGCGACGATGCGCAATCGATCTATTCGTTCCGCGCGGCGACGGTGCGCAACATCCTCGACTTCCCGGCGCAGTTCAGCCCGAAGGCCGAGATCGTCACGCTGGCGCGCAATTACCGCTCGACGCAGCCGATCCTCGCCGCCGCCAATGCTGTGATCGAGCTGGCGGCCGAACGCTTCACCAAAAACCTGTGGTCCGATCGCGCCTCGGGCGAACGGCCGGCGCTGGTGAACGTCGCCGACGATGTCGGCCAGGCCGGCTACATCGTCGAGAAGATTTTGGAGCATCGCGAGGCCGGCATCGCGCTCAAATCGCAGGCGGTGCTGTTCCGCACGTCGAGCCACAGCGCCAGCCTCGAAGTGGAGCTGACGCGGCGGAATATTCCGTTCGTGAAGTTCGGCGGGCTGAAATTCCTGGAAGCCTCGCACATCAAGGACGTGCTTTCCGTACTGCGCCTCGCGCACAACATGCGCGACCGCGTCTCCGGCTTCCGCGTAGCGCAATTGCTGCCCGGCATCGGGCCGAGCTCGGCCGGGCGGCTGCTCGATCGCATCGCCGAGGCCACCGATCCCGCCTGGGCGGTGAGCGAGTTCAACCCGCCGGCCGCGGCGGCGGAACACTGGCCGGACTTCGACATGATGATCGGCACGCTGCGCCGGAACGCCGCCGGCTGGCCGGCGGAGCTCGATCTCGTCTGCCGCTGGTACGAGCCGCATCTCGAACGCAAGCACGAGGACGCGAGCCTGCGGATGGCGGACCTGGCGCAGTTGGCGCAGATCGCCGCGACCTATCCGAGCCGCGAACGCTTCCTCACCGAGCTGACGCTCGATCCGCCCGACGCAACGAGCGACGAAGCCGGCGTGCCGCTGCTCGACGAGGATTATCTCATCCTCTCCACGATCCATTCCGCCAAGGGACAGGAATGGACCTCGGTCTACCTGCTCAACACCGTGGACGGTTGCCTGCCGTCCGATCTCTCCACCAGCTCGGTGCCGGAGATCGAAGAGGAACGGCGACTTCTATACGTGGCGATGACGCGGGCGAAGGATCACCTGCATCTCATGGTGCCGCAGCGCTTCTATGTGCACGGCCAGCGCAGCAACGGCGACCGCCACGTCTATGCGCAGCGTACGCGCTTTATTCCGAACGCATTGTTGAAGCATTTCGACAACCGGTATTGGCCGGCGGCGAAGTTATCCGGTGGACAAGCTGTGCGCGGGCAGGCGTCCGTCGATGTGCAGGCCAAGATGCGGCGGATGTGGGGGTAGCCCAGATGCGCGCTTCGGCACTCGCCGGCGTGCGTGGTATATTTGTACGGTTGCGCGGCGCGCATACTCTTTCGAAATAAATTCCGATCAATACTCAGTTCGCAAACGCATCGGCGGTCCGTCGTCATGATCGACAACATGAAATGGGTCCATGCGGTGATGGCTTTCCTCGCCGCGTCTAATTTTGTCGTGTCGTCGATCAGGACGTTCCTGTTGCTGACCGGATCGTGACGCGCCGCTCGCACTTCAGGGTGACGGGAATTACCCCTCGCCCTTCCTCCCCGTGAACACGGGCTTGCGCTTCTCGACAAAGGCGCGGACGCCTTCCATGTAGTCGGGCGACGCGCCCGCCTGCCGTTGCAGGTCGCGCTCGAGATCGAGCTGCGTCGAAAGATCGTTCTGCTCGGACGCATCGAGCGCGCGCTTGATCTGCGCCAGGCCGAATGTCGGGCCGGCGGCGAAGTGCGCACACATGCCCTCCGCTTCGGCCATGAGCGTGTCGTCGTCCACCGCCTTCCAGATCAGGCCCCATTGCTTGGCTTTCTCGGCGGGCAGCGGTTCGGCGAGGAGCGCCAGCGCGCGGGCGCGCGCGGCGCCGACGAGCCGCGGCAGAATCCACGTGCCGCCGGAATCCGGCACCAGACCGATGCGGGCGAAGGACTGCACGAAGCTGGCGCTACGCGCGGCGAGCACGATGTCGCAGGCGAGCGCGATGTTGGCGCCGGCGCCGGCGGCGACGCCGTTGACTGCGGCGACGACCGGGAACGGCAACGCACGCAGCTTGCGCACCAGCGGATTATAAAATGTGTCGAGGCTGGCGCCGAGATCGGGCTTGGCCTCGCCGCGCGACAGGCGATCGTTGAGGTCCTGCCCGGTGCAGAAGCCGCAGCCGGCGCCGGTGAACAGCAGCGCGCGACAGTTGGGATCAGCTTCGGCCTCGTCAAGCGCCGCCATCAGCGCGCGATGCATCGCCTCGGTGAAGGCGTTCAGCCGCTGCGGCCGATTGAGCGTGATGACGCGATAGTTCGCGCGCGTCTCGACGAGGATGGGTGTCTCGTCCATGAAGCCTATCCTCCCGATTGCAGATCGTTGCGCGTCGGATATGGCAGGCCCCGCGACGTGTCAAACGCGGCGCAACCCTGCGTCGCCGCCTCGGCCGCGCGTCCGCTCACTATCGAAAATGTGACCGAAAATCGGGCGAGATGCGGAATCGGTGGCCACCGCTGCCCATGCTTCCGTCTTGACACACTTAGGCACTGCGACAACGATCCCGGCCCTTTCCGCACTGCATCTCCCGAGGTGACATGACCGCCCACGCTGCGACTTCCGCCGCCGACGACACGATCGAGCAGATTACCGCCGACCGCTCCGCCCACTACGAGCCCTTCGGCTGGCACCACTGGCCCGAGCATCCCTGGCTCTCTTATCAGTTCCGCCGCGGCTTGGGCGAAACGCAGGAAGGCGGCGGCGCCCTCAGCGAGGTGTTCCAGGCCGCAAGCCGCATGATCCCCGGCGACTTGGAAAGCTGGCACACCGAGTGGATGCGCATCGCCGACTGCAACTGGACGCGCGGGCTCGCCGAGGAAAAGGCCGGCCACATCCGCACGGCGATGAACTGCTTCCTGCGCGCGGCCGATTACTATCGCCAGGCTGAATTCCATCTCGAGCCGGCCGATCCGCGCCGGCTGCCCACCTTCGAGAAGATGGAAGTCTGCTCGAAGAAATTCATCGCGCGGCTCAATCCGCCGGGCGACGCGGTCGATATCCCTTACGAACCGGGCAAGCCGATCTGCGGCTATTTCGTGCGCGCTCCGTTTCCCGGCGACAAGCTCCCCGTGCTGATCTGCATGGGCGGGCTCGACTCGATCAAGGACGAGATGTGGTTCATGCAGGCGCATGGCTGCCTGCAACGCGGCATCTCGGTGCTGATGATCGACGGCCCCGGCCAGGGCGGCACGCTGCGGCGGCACGGCATCGCCAGCCGGCACGACACCGAAGTGCCGATCGGCAAGTGCATCGACTGGCTCTTGACGCGCGACGACGTCGATCCCGAGCGCATCGCCGTGTGCGGCTCCAGCATGGGCGGCTATTACGCCGCGCGCGCGGCCTCCTACGAGCACCGGCTCGCCGCCGCGATCTCGCACGGCGCCATCTGGTCGCTCACCGACATGTGGGGCAACAAGGACGACAATTTCGGCCTGGCGATGCACATCCGCTGGGTGCTCGGCGCCAAGACTATGAAGGAGGCGCATGCGAAGATGGTGCCCTTCACGCTCGAAGGCCATCTCGATAACATGAAGTGCCCCTACCTGATCGTGCACGGCGGCCACGACGTGCTCACCGTCTCGGCGGCGCGCGCGAGCTACGATTATGCCAAGGCGAAAGGCGTCGATGTCACCCTGCGCATTCTCGATCCGGACGAGACCGGCGCCGAGCATTGCCAGCACGACAACCCGACCATCGGTCAGGAGATCCTTTGCGACTGGCTCGCCGACCGTTTCGGCATTGACCAGAACGCACTGTTGCAGCGATCCTGGAATCCCCCGATCTGACTTCCTCTCAAGAAAGAAGCGTCATGAGCGAGAGCATGCTTCCCCGCGAGCGCGTCGACTTCTCGGCGATCGTCGATCGTCCGCCACTGAAATTGCCGGGCAATAACCGCATCGTCGTCTGGACCATCGTCAATTACGAAGTGTGGGACATCGGCAAGCCGATGGCGCGGCAGGTGCTGCCGGCGCCGACCGGGCAGCCGATGCTGCCCGACGTGCCGAACTGGAGCTGGCACGAATACGGCATGCGCGTCGGCTGCTGGCGCTTCTTCGATCTCTACAAGCGCCTCGGCATCCGCCCGACTTTGTCGATCAACGCCCGGGTCTGCGAGGACTATCCGCGCGTCGCGGCAGAGGCGCGCGACAACGGCTGGGAGTTCATGGGCCACGCCTATGAGCAGGGTCCGATCCACAAGGAGCCGGACCAGAAGGCAATGATCAATCGCTCGATGGACGTGATCGAGAAGTTCACCGGCAAGCGGCCGGTCGGCTGGCTCGGACCGGGCCTCACCGAAACGCTGGAGACGCCCGAGCTATTGGTCGACGCCGGCGTCAAATACATCGGCGACTGGGTCTATGACGATGAGCCGACGGTGATCAAGACCGCCAAGGGCCCGCTGGTGACGCTGCCCTATACCGTGGAGCTCAACGACATCCCGATGATGATCGTGCAGCACCACGAGAGCGATCATCTCTACAAACGCGCGGTGGAGACCTTCAATCAGCTTTACGCGGAAGGCAAAGACCGCGCGAAGATCATGGCCATCGCCATCCACCCCTACATCAGCGGCCAGCCGTTCCGCATCAAGCCGCTGACGGACCTCTACGACTACGTGAACAAGTTCGACGGCGTGCTGCACTGGAACGGCGAGCAGATCCTCGACTGGTACAAATCGGTGA
>DASXOK010000068.1:0-1544 GCA_036494425.1 Pseudolabrys sp. | reverse complement strand
CCATTTCTTCCTGCTCTTCTTTGATGACATCAAGAGCGAGCGCGAACTGAACAACATCTACCGTTGTCCCGCCGGTCAAACCTTGAAGCCGCGTCGCGTGCATCCCATCCGCCGAACGATCGAATATAAAGCCCCCGCCAGAGTGTGCGGTGCTTGTGTATTGCGCGCACAATGCACCCGCTCCCAACATGGGCGCACCGTGCAAAGGCATGAAAAACAAGGTACTCTAGATGTAGTGCGAGCGCAGGCGCGCAGCATGGCTGCGCGGTGCAATCGCAAACGACGCCAACACTTGATGGAGCGCAGCTTTGCTGATGCGGCTAACAATCATCACTTCAAGCGCGCACGCTGGCGGCGGCTGTGGCGCCAGCAAATCCAGGATTACCTGATCGCAGCCATCCAGAATGTGCGCATCCTCTTGGCAAACCAAAATCCAAAGCCCAGTGCCGTCCTGGGACTGAACTCACCGAGCGCCGGCCTCGTTGATGCCTTCTCCAAGCCTACTCGCTCCCTTCGACTCCCGCTTCACTCTCCAATTTAACTCCCCGCTATCACCAACAAGTCGCCCATCGTGCCTAACCAATCAGCCTTTGGGCAACACGCCCTTTAGATCCGACCCCTTTTCCGGTTCCTCAGAATCGCACATCAGGCAATGCGCCGCGTGCGTCGAAGTCGGTCGACACGCTGATGTCTCGCCAGCGCTCCGCGTCGGCTGCACGCGTCGCCTCGGCCTCGCCGGCGTTCTTTGCCGCGTCGCTGCCTAGCAGGAGATGTGCAGGCAGGCGATCGGCGGCAGCCAATCGAAGGATGACCTGAGCGACCTTGACTGGGTCGCCGGTCTCGTGGCCCCAGTAAGACTCCAGCGCCTTGACGACTGAGCCGACGGACGGTTCATAGTCCGGGAATAAGTCCGGAGTATCCTGGTTTGCGCGCGCACCCCAGTTGGTCCGCATGCCACCGGGCTCGAGCGCACATACCTTGACGCCAAAGGGAGCCAATTCCTGTGCGAGGGACTCGGTGAATCCTCCCACCGCCCATTTGGCGGCGTGATACGGCGAATTGCCGGGCCGGGCGAGGCGGCCTCCAACCGATGATATCTGAAGGACACAGCCGCTCTTCTGCTTTCGCATGATCGGGATCGCCACACGACACACGTTGACGACACCATAGAAGTTGGTGTCGACCACAGCCTTGAATCTCTCCGCGCTCAACTGTTCAAATGGCGCGATATCGGCGTAGCCCGCGTTATTGACGACGACATCGAGACGCCCAAACGCGTCCACCGCTGTCTGAACGGCGCCGTACGCCTCCCGCTCATCGGTCACGTCGAGGGGAGCGGTGCGCATCTGATCGCCATACTTCTTTACCAGGTCTTCGAGGCGGCGAGGATCGCGGGCGGTGGCGACAAGTCGATCACCCGATGCAAGCACCGCTTCTGCGATGTTGCGGCCCAGTCCGCTTGCGCTGCCGGTCACCAACCAAACTTTGGACATGAAAGGCCTCCGGTCTTTTTCTTGTACTCATGCGGCTTGGCGCCAATCCGG
>DASXOK010000067.1:0-3212 GCA_036494425.1 Pseudolabrys sp. | reverse complement strand
GCGCGGGTGTCGAGCTGCAGGCGCCCGTGCTGCTCCGCGAAGCTGACATAGAATGCGGCGCCGGCGAATATCGACGCCGTCACCAGCGCAAGCTCTCCACTCCACATCGCCCAGGACATCGATCGTTCTCCGGCGTCAGTTACCGAGCATCGCACGGCTGATGATCACGCGCATGATCTCGTTGGTGCCTTCGAGAATCTGATGCACGCGCACGTCGCGCAAGACCCGCTCGATCGGATGATCGCGCAAATATCCGTAGCCGCCGTGCAACTGGAGACAGCCATTGACCACATCGAAGCCGGTGTCGGTCGCGAGGCGCTTGGCCTGTGCTGCGAGGCGCGTCGCTGCGGGCTCGCCCGCGCTCACCGCCGCGGCGGCGCGATGCAAGAGGAGACGCGCGGCTTCGAGCTCGGTCGCATAGTCGGCGACGCGGAATTGCAGCGCCTGGAAATCGGCAAGGCGCGAGCCGAACTGCTTGCGCTCCTTCATGTAGTCGACGGTGCGGTCGAGGCAGAATTGCGCGCCGCCAAGCGAGCAGGCGCCGATGTTCAGCCGCCCGCCGTCGAGTCCGGCCATGGCGATCTTGAAGCCCTGCCCTTCGGCGCCGATGCGGTTCGATACCGGCACGCGGCAGTTCTCGAACATGACCATCGCGGTCGGCTGCGACTTCCAGCCGAGCTTCTTCTCCTGCGCGCCGAACGACAGCCCGGGCGTGCCCTTCCCGACCACGATACAGGAGATGCCGCGCGGCCCACCCTCGCCCGTGCGCGCCATCACCACATAGATGTCCGAGACGCCGCCGCCGGAGATGAAAGCCTTGGCGCCGTCGAGTACGTAATGGTCGCCGTCGCGGAGTGCACGCGTCGACAGGCTCGCGGCATCGGAGCCGGAGCCGGGCTCGGTGAGGCAATAGCTGGCGAAATGCTCCATCGTGCAGAGCTTAGGGAGATACCTTTGGCGCACGTCCGGGCTGCCGTAGGCATCGATCATCCAGGCCGCCATGTTGTGGATGGAGATATAGGCGGCCGTCGATGTGCAGCCCTGCGCCAGCTCCTCGAAGATGATCGCGGCATCGAGGCGCGTGAGCGCCGAGCCGCCGACATCCTCCTTCACGTAGATACCGCCGAATCCAAGCGCGGCAGCCTTGCGCAGCGCGTCGACCGGGAACACTTCGCCTTCATCCCAGTTGCGCGCATGGGGCATCATGTCGTCGCGGGCAAACTGCCGCGCGGTTGCCTGGAATGCCCGCTGCTCTTCGGTGAGATCGAAGTCCATGGATAGAGCTGCCCTCGCCTCTCCCGCTTAGCAAGCCCGGCCCCCGCCCGGCAACGGGGACGGGGTGTGGCCAATCGCGTTATGCTTGTCCCATACACGGAGAATTTCAGATGGCGCACGACGACCAGAAGCCCGGCGGGCCGGACTTTACCGCAGGCATCCCCTCCGCCGATCTCGTCGACGGCGCCATCATGAGCGGACATGTCGGCGATGAGGCGGTGATCCTGGTCCGCCATGGCGGGACAGTGTCCGCCGTCGGCGCCAAGTGCACGCATTATCAGGGGCCGCTGGCGGAAGGGCTGGTGGTCGGCGACACGCTCCGCTGTCCCTGGCACCACGCCTGCTTCGATCTGCGCAGCGGCGAGGCTTTGGCCGCGCCGGCGCTCAGCCCGATCCCGTGCTGGCAAGTCGAAGAACGCGGCGGGCGCATCACTGTCGGCGCGCGGAAGACGCCGCCCGAGCCGAAAAAAGTCGGCTCGCCCTCCGAACATTTCATCATCGTTGGCGGTGGCGCGGCTGGCTTTGCCGCGGCGGAGATGCTGCGGCGGCGCGGATTCGCCGGCACGATCACGATGCTTTCCAATGACGATGCCCCGCCGGTCGACCGACCCAATCTGTCGAAAGACTTTCTCGCCGGCAGCGCGCCCGAGGACTGGGTCCTGCTGCGTCCCGATGACTGGTATGCCGAAAACAAGATCACGCTGAAGCTTGAGACCGACGTGACGGCGCTCGATCCGTCTGCGCGCAAGCTGACGCTTGGCGACGACGCAACGCTCTCCTTCGACAAGCTCTTGCTGGCGACCGGCGCGGAGCCGGTGCATCTGCCGATCCCCGGCGCCGATCTGCCGCATGTACATGTGCTGCGTTCGTTCGACGACAGCCGCGCCATCATCGCTAATGCGAAGGACGGCAAACGCGCGGTCGTGATCGGCGCGAGCTTCATCGGCCTGGAAGCCGCCGCGTCTTTGCGCGCGCGCGACATCGAGGTGCATGTCGTCGCTCCTGAGAAGCGTCCGCTCGAGCGCGTGTTCGGCGCCGAGCTCGGCGACTTCGTGCGCAAGCTGCACGAGGAGCACGGCGTGGTGTTCCATCTCGAGGACGGCGTCACCGCCATCGCGCAAGATCATGTGACGCTCAAGAGCGGCGGCACGCTGCCGGCCGACCTGGTGGTGATCGGCGTCGGCGTGCGGGCGCGCCTGACCCTCGCCGAGAAAGCTGGGCTCGCGATCGACCGCGGCGTCAGCGTCGACGCGCATCTGCAGACCAGCGCGCCAGGCATCTATGCCGCCGGTGACATCGCGCGCTGGCCCGATCCGCTCACCGGCGAGCGCATCCGCGTCGAGCATTGGGTTGTCGCCGAGCGCCAGGGCCAGGTGGCGGCGCTCAATATGCTCGGCCAGCCGACGCCGTTCCGCGCGGTGCCGTTCTTCTGGAGCCAGCATTACGACGTACCGATCAACTATGTCGGCCATGCCGAGAAGTGGGACACGATCGACATCGACGGCGACGTGATGAAGCGCGACTGCGTGGTGCGCTACCGGCTCGGCGGGCGGCTCCTGGCGGTGGCCTCAATCTACCGCGATGGCGACAGCCTCAAGGCGGCCGCCGAGATGGAGCAGCAGGCGGCGCGGAACGCCCCGCAGGCGGAATAAGCCCATGCAGGCTGACGGGTAGCGGGCGCGGGCCGGACCGGCTAAATAGGAGCCCTCTGGAGTCTGTCTCATGGCGATCAAATTCGGCCGTCCCTTGCAGCGGTCGATCGGCTTCGTGCCGATCGAGCCCGACGCCCATGAAGCGGCGGGTGCTGCGCTCGACCTCACCATCCGCATGCGGCGGAACCGCCGCAGCGACTGGACGCGGCGCATGGTGTGCGAGAACGTCCTCACCACCGGCGACCTGATCTGGCCGCTGTTCGTCATGGATGGCGACAATGCCCG
>DASXOK010000066.1:0-6179 GCA_036494425.1 Pseudolabrys sp. | reverse complement strand
GAATTGATCTTCGGCAGCGACGTCGGCGGCAAATACGAAAAAGCGCTGCGCAAAATCGGAATCGATCTCGGCATGCTGTCGAGCGAAGCCGGACACGCGTAGACCGTCGTCGCGCCGTTATTTCGCCGACGGTGACGCTGTGCACATCGCGGCCGGCGGGTTGTGCGAATAGCCGTTCCTCTGCATGTATGCCGCAAAGAGTTCGTTGGCGACATTGTCGCCCGCCGGCGTTGCCGCCGACCATATGAACTTGCAATTGTCGGCCGTGCAGTTGCCCCCGAGCGTTTGCATCGGGCCGGTCTGCAGGGGGCATGTACAGGTCGCTGTATTCTCTGGACTGTTCTCGCCGACGACGCACGGCGCGCCGTAGCAGCACGCCCATGGCACCGAGCTGTTGCGGGCGAGCGTGTTGTTCAATGTGTCATGCATCTTATTGAAGAAGTTGGAATAGGTCGAAATCATATACGTGCGGCCGCCCTACTTGACCGGCGCGCGGTCGGCGCACTGGCCGGGACCCATCGACCATCCGGATTCGACGGAGCAGGAGCAGGCCGCGCTGTCGATGGTGAAATTGCCGAGCCGGTCCATGGTCGGGATGGGGACGCACGGCGCTTTGATGCAGAGCGCGTAGGTGCCGTTGCAGAACACGGCTTGGTTTTTGATCTGCTCCGCCGTTTCCATCGGCGAAGCCGCGAGGGCGGGCACGGTGCCGAGCACCCAGATAAACGTAAGCAAATTCAAGAATTTCATGGCTGTCCTCTCCCCCAGAGCTCGGCCGTGAGGACAGCAGTGTGCTTGAGTTCGGACAGCAACGCAAGGTTGCGGGCCTATTCCGACGCAATTGCCTTCAAGGCGCGCGGGCGCGCCGGCTGCTCGACCAGCAGATCGCGCGCGGCTTCGGCGCTCATCGGTTCGCCGAAGGCGAAGCCCTGCGCATATTCGCAGCCGAGCTGGTAGAGCTCGACGGCATCGGAATCGGTCTCCGCACCTTCGGCCACAACCTCCATGCCGAGATCGTGCGCCAACGCGATGATCGAGCGCAGGATGACCGGCCGCGTGCCGCGCGCGGTGGTGCGCACGAAGGACTGGTCGATCTTGATCGTGTCGAAGGGGAAGCGCTGCAAATAAGCGAGCGACGAATGCCCGGTGCCGAAGTCGTCGAGCGAAAGGCCGGCGCCTAGCTCCTTGATGCGCGTGAGCATCTGCGCCGCATGCTCGGGGTTCTCCATCACCAGCGACTCGGTGATCTCCAACTTGAGCGTCCCGCGCGCCAGCGCCGTGCGGCCGAGCACGCCGCGTAGATCCTGGATCAGATCGTGGCGTAACAGCTGCCGCGACGACACGTTGACGCTCGCGAAGACCGGCTCGCGCGAGCGGCTGGCCGCCTGCCAGGCGGCGAGCTGGCGCGCGGTGCGATCGAGCACGAACAGGCCGAGGTCGACGATGAGGCCGATCTCCTCGGCGATTGAGATGAATTCCGCCGGCGAGAGCCGGCCGAGCTTGGGATGATCCCAGCGCGCCAGCGCCTCGAAGCCGGCGATGGCGCGATCCTCCAGCCGCACGATCGGCTGGAACAGCACCTTGATCTCCTCGCGCTCGATGGCGCGGCGGAGTTCGGACTCGATCGTCAGCCGGTCGGTCTTGCGCGAGCGCATCGCCGGCTTGAAGATTTCGATGCGGTCGCCGCCGATGCGCTTGGCGTGATACATCGCGAGTTCCGCATCCTTGAGAATCTCCTCGGGTCGGTGCTGCTGGTTCTCGCTGAGCGCCAATCCGATCGAGGCGGTGAGGAAGATTTCGCGGTCGTTGAACGCGATCGGTGCGCGCAAGGTGCGGCGCATCGTCTCGGCAAAGGCGACGATACGTGCCGGCTCGTGCTCCGACATCAGGATCAGCGCAAATTGGTCGCCCGAAAGCCGCGCCAGCGTGTCCTGCGGCTTGAGCAGACGCGACAGCCGACGCGCGATGGTGAGCAAAATGGAATCGCCGACGGCGATGCCGACCGAGTCGTTCACCTGCTTGAAGCGGTCGAGATCGATCACGATAACCGACGGCCGCAATTGCGTGTCGATTCGCGCGAAGGCAAAGGCCGCTTCCATGCGGTCGATGAACAACTCGCGGTTCGGCAGGCCGGTGAGGTTGTCGTGCACGGCGTCGAACAGCAGCCGCTCTTCTGACTTCTTGAAGTCGGTCACGTCGGTGAGCGTGCCGACCAGGCGCACAACTTCGCCGTCGGAGCCGACGACCGGCCGCGCCTTTAGCGAGAGCCACGTGAAGTGGCCATCGGTGGCGCGTAGCCGGAAATCCTGGGTCAGGCGGCCGCGCCGCTGTTCCACGGCGCTGTCAAGCGCAGCGCGGAAACGATCGCGGTCGAGCGGATGCAGCACATCGAGCCACTGGGCGGCGGGCCCTTCGAGCGCCCCCCGTTTGAGGCCGAGCAGATGCTCGGTCTCCGGGCTGGTGTAGACCTTGTCGGAGGAGACGTCCCAGTCCCAGATCATGTCTCCGGCGCCGGTCAGCGCCAGCGCGCGCCGTTCGACATCCGAAACAATGCCATGCGTGATCCCTCCGGCGAAGGCGTGCTGCATCACCGTGAAGCCGATGAGCATGACGATCAGCACGAGGCCGCCGAGCAGCGCCGGGCCGATGATGTCGTTGGTGACGAGGCCGGTCACGGCGAAGGCAGCGGCGGCGGTCCATACGACCAGCAGAATCCAGGTCGGGATCAGCAGCACCGCGCGATCGAAGCCGTGCGTCGAGAGATAGATCACCAGCGCGAGACCGGCCACGGCGATCGCGGCGAGCGACATGCGGGCGATGCCAGCGGCGATGGCGGGATCGAACACCGCGACCGCGATCAGCGCAGCCAGGGCGGCAAGCCAAGCGATGGTGATGTGCGCATAGCGCACATGCCAGCGCGACAGGTTGAGATAGGCGAAGAGGAACACCAGCAAGGTTGCTGACAAGATCGCCTCGCCGCAGGCGCGCCAGATGCGCTCGGATCCGGCGGTCATGTCGAAGACCTTGCCCCAGAATCCGAAATCGATGCCGATATAGATCAAGACCGCCCAGCCGAGCGCTGCGGCCGCCGGGAACATCATCGAGCCCTTCACCACGAACAGGATGGTGAGGAAAAGCGCCAGGAGCCCGGCGATGCCGATGACGATGCCGTAGTAGAGGGTGAAGGAGTTGACCTTGTCTTTGTAGGCGTCCGGCTCCCACAGATAGATTTGCGGCAGCTTGTCGGTACGCAACTCGGCGACGAAGGTGATGACGGTGCCGGGATCGAGCGTGACGCGGAATATGTCCGATGTCGTGCTTTCTTGCCGCACCGGACGGTCGCCGGACGAAGGCGTGATGGCAGCGACGCGCGAAAGGCCGAGATCGGGCCAGATCAGCCCCGAGCCGACCATGCGGTAATGCGGGACGACGATCAGCCGGTCGATCTGCTCGTCGCTGTTGTTGGTGAGCGCGAAGACGGCCCAGTTATTGTTGCGCTCACGCGCACGCACCTCGATGCGGCGGACGATGCCGTCGGGACCGGGCGCGGTGGAGACCTGGATACGGTCACCTTCGGTTTTCTGCCGTTCGGTTGCCAGGGTCAGGTCGATAGCCGGCGCGTCCAGGCGCACACTCACCGCCTCGACCGCGCGCGCCGCCGGCGCCGCCAGCAGCGATGCGGCAACAACAAGCGCAGCCGCTCCGGCCGAAAACCAACGTGTCGCGATCAAATCAATTCCCCCGGCCTCGGCCGCGCTGTTTTGCCTCTCAGGCAAGCGCCGCCGTCGGAGACAACCGTCAATCAAGCCCACCCAAATCGATTTAGGGCTGACATTACGCCGATTTCGCGGCCTCGGGTCCATCCTGGGGTCGTCCGCGCTTGCGTTGGAGATAAAAAAGTTAGCGTGATTTCAGACGGTTAGGACGATCTTGCCGATATGGGAGCTGGATTCCATCAATGCGTGTGCCGCGGCGGCCTCGCGGAGCGGGAAGGTCTTGTAGATGACCGGCTTCACCTTACCCGCCGCGAGCAGCGGCAGCACGTTGTCTTCGACCGCGCGGGCGATTGCGCCTTTGTCGGCGACGGACCGGGAGCGCAGCGTGGAGCCGGTGTGGTGCAGCCGCTTGAGCATGATGCGGCGGAAATCGACGGTCGCCTTCGAACTGCCGAGGAAGGCGATCTGTACGATGCGGCCCTCGACGGCGGCGGCCTCATAATTGCGGCCGATGTAGTCGCCGCCGACCATGTCGAGGATCACGTGGGCGCCATGGCCGTCGGTCGCCGCCTTCACGACGGCGACGAAGTCTTCGGTCTTGTAGTTGATGGCGACGTCGGCGCCGAGCTTGCGGCAGGCCTCGCACTTCTCGTCGGAACCGGCGGTGACGATGACGCGCGCACCGAACTGCTTGGCAAGCTGGATCGCGGTGGTGCCAATGCCGGAGGAACCGCCGTGCACCAGCAAGGTCTCGCCTCCTTTCAGGTGGCCGCGCTCGAATACGTTGTGCCAGACGGTGAAGGTGGTCTCAGGCACCGCCGCGGCCTCTTCCATAGGCAGCGTGCTCACGGCCAGCGTGTGGCTCGCGTGCGCCAAGGCGTATTCGGCATAACCGCCGCCGATCACCAGCGCCATCACGCGGTCGCCGACTTTCCAGCGCGTGGTGCCGGGGCCGAGCGCGGCGACTTCGCCGGCGATCTCGAGGCCGGGAATGTCGGGGGCGCCGGGCGGGGGCGGGTAGTTGCCCATGCGCTGCGCGACGTCGGGACGGTTGACGCCGGCGGCCTTCACCTTCACCAGCAATTCGTCCTGGCCGGGGACCGGCACCGAACGCTGCTCCGGCACCAGCATTTCTGGCCCGCCGGGGGCCTTGATGCCGATTACGGTCATCTGGCTGGGAAGTGTCGCCATTATCGTCCTCGCATTGCGCCGCCAGCCTTTGTTTAGGCGGGTCATCGCGATGTGACAACCCGCTGCACGGCGGTTAGATTTTCGGCTTCGCGGAGACCGGACATGGCAGCATTCGAAGACGACGACAGACCGAAGAAAAAGGTCACCCACGAGATCGGCCAGGACCTGAGCCTGCTGTCGGTCGAGGAGCTTTCCGCCCGAGTGCAGCTTCTCCAGGACGAAATCAAACGGCTCGAAGCCGACATGGCGCAAAAACGCGCGACCCGCATGGCCGCTGACCAGTTCTTCAAGCGGTAAGTGCCAACCGGCCGTGGCGCGGCGCAATGCCTCAAATTTAATTTGCGCTTTCTACAACTCCTTAACGTGTCATTAAGCTTTCTCGATCATTACTGGCATCGTGTCCATCCGTGGACATTGAGTGGCTCCTGTCCACTCTGTTTGACGCCTCCCTGTTATCCACTTTGAGCCGCCGCATTCCGGCGGCTCCTTTTTTGTACCATTTTGCGACAGGCGCCGGCGCTCGTTCACCATTTAAACTTGCCTGAAAACCATGTCGTAAGGTCCGTCTGGACAGAATAGGGCCGGCCGCGCCATGCTTACCCAGTCGTTTACGGGGGCAGGCCGGTCGTAAACGGCTGTATCAGGTGAGGCGTTGCGTCATGTCCGAAAAATCCATGCTGAGTGAATCCCAGCCGGTGTCATTCGGCGAACGTCTCGCCAATTCGCAAGTTTTCGCGGACCTGTTCCGCGACGGCATGGCTCTGGTGGAGGAAACCGCCACCTATCTCGACGGTCCCGGGCGGCAGGAGTCCAAGAAGCTCGAGCGCGCGGCGGCCCTGGCCTACGCCACCGAGAGCATGCGGCTGACGACGCGGCTGATGCAACTCGCTTCCTGGCTGCTCTTGCACCGCGCGGTGAAGGAAGGTGAGATGTCGCTCGCCCAGGCCAACAAAGAGAAGAGCAAGGTGAAGCTCTCGGCCGCCGACACGCACGATCCTGGCAATTTCGAATTGCTGCCGGAGCGGCTGCGCGAGTTGATCGCGCGCTCACAGGCTCTGCAGGGCAAGGTGCGGCGGCTCGACGCCACGATCCACAACCGGATCCCGTCCGACCAGGTGCCTTCGATCAACCCGGTCGAGCGCCAGCTCGGCATGCTGAAGGCGGCCTTCGGGGCGGAAAGCGTTTAATTTTTCGTCATTCCGGGGCGCGCCAAAGGCGCGAACCCGGAATCCCAGCAATAAGCGCGGCTCCCAATTTTTTCTCGACTCCGGA
>DASXOK010000065.1:0-42194 GCA_036494425.1 Pseudolabrys sp. | reverse complement strand
GTCGGAGTTTATCGCGAACGATGGCTTCCGCATCAGCCTGATAGCCCGCCAGAAGCTCCAGGATAGCTTCGCGGGCGCCAGCCGTGAAGAGATCGACCAGGAGGCGATCACGTGGGTCCTTGAGGCTCCAACGGTCTCAGGGATGGTGTTGGGGCGCGACGGCCAGCCGACCGGCGCCACCTTCCTCGATCCCCGCGCCTTCCTGGTGTTCACCGCTTGCTCCGCCCGCATGAGGCGTTCTCACGGGCCGCAAGCGGACGCACGCATTGCCGCTGTCGCCGAGATGGTCGCTCGTGAATGGCCCGAGCCGTTTCCCGAACAATTCATCGAGCTATCCGCGGTCCTGGAAGAGACGTTCGGAGAGATGCGATCTCCGGGCATGTAGCTCTCACACCGGGTTGGCTCCAAGGATTCGGTGACCGTAGGTCGAGGACGGCCTGCGTTTTAATATTTGGTCAGGTTGTCGTGCGTATGATGCCGGTTGTTCAGAGTTCGCTGCGAGGGCCCTCCTTTCCTTCGCTCAATTCGGCTTCTCCAATGCCGCCCGATCAGACGTTGTGGTTCGTCAACGAACCGCAGCCGCTGCATCACGTCACCGTGGTGAAGCGGCTTCAGCACATGCCGAACGGCTTCACGGCGCGGGTGCTCATCCTGCGCAGACCGGACGGCACCGCCGAGCCATACATACCGCTCATTCGATATCAGGCGGCTCATCCGCATCGATCAAGCTCGTGGCAAAACACTATCAGCCGTGCGCTCGGGCTTCTATGGGATTACGCAAATTCGCAACTTCGATTCGAAACGCCGCGGGATCTCTTCCGGTCGTTCGCACTTGCGTTGATCAGCGGCACGATCGAGGCGGACGGCGATGATCCGACCGGCCTTCTGTGGCCGAGCACCCATCGAGACAGGGCAGTGCGTCTGGTGAAGGCCATTGAGGCCTTTGCGGAATGGTGCGGAAACGAGGACGGCATCGGGTCCCCATCGCTCCCGAAGTTTTCCCGCTCAGACCTGGAACGGGTGAGCACGTAACCCAGATGCTGGTCTTTTCGCGCCTGCGTCGAGTGTCGATACTTCAGCACATCAAGAAGGCGCCGAGCACCCACAAAAAGAGTGTCGTGGAGCACAGCCAAAATCCTCGGGGAAGCGACGCGGAACCGGCAAAGTTCTTTCCTCCCAATCAAGCCGAAAGGCTGCTGTGGGAATCCGTGACTTCATCGACCCGCGAAAGCTGCGCGCGCGCCATCTCTCCAAGACGAACCAGGGAGCGGTTACGACCAAGGACGGCCGCACTATCGCCGATCCGGGCTTCGTGTTGGCTCTTGAGAAGATCGCGAAGAGCCATGAGAGGGGAATATGAGGTGGCGCTCCCTACGGGATTCGAACCCGTGTCTTCGCCGTGAAAGGGCGACGTGCTAGGCCTCTACACCAAGGGAGCGAATGGTCTCCGGAGAGAACTCATCCTGCCGCTTCGGCCTACCAGATCAAGTTGACGCACGCTAGATCCGGTAGGGCAACCACAGCTAAGGCTTTGAACTTACATACATGGTAGGCTTCTACAGGGGTATTTGCGTGCTAGGCCTCTATACGAAGGGCTCATAAAGGCTCCCGGCAGAGACCGCCGGCAGCGACAATGCGGGGACGTATAAAGAGCTTCGCCGCCAGCAGCAAGCGAGGCGGAAAAGGAAATTCCGGCCCTCGGGAAATCACCAGTGTCCGGTGTTCGGCATCGACTTCCAGGGTTCCTGCGGGGGCAGGGCATCGCCCTTCTGCAACAGCTCGATCGAATGCTTGTCCGGCGAGCGGACGAAGGCCATGACTCCGTCGCGCGGCGGCCGGTTGATGGTGACGCCGGCCTTCATGAGCTTGTCGCAGGTGGCGTAGATGTCGTCGACTTCGTAGGCGAGATGGCCGAAATACCGCGCTTCGCCGTAGTCCTCGGCATCCCAGTTATAGGTGAGCTCGACCTCGAGGCCCGGGCGGCCGAGCTTCTTTGTCTCGTCCACGAGCTTTTCGTCGTCGGGTCCGACCAGGAACACGAGGGTGTAACGGTTCTTCTCGTCGACCCGGCGGCGCGCCTCTTTCAAACCGAGCTTGTTGACGTAAAAATCGAGCGCGGCATCCAGGTCGCGGACGCGCAGCATGGTATGCAGATATCGCATAGGTCAAACCTCTTAGGGACGTTGAGCGGCCGCCAAGGCCCAGCACACGGTTATATAACAGATGATTGCCACCGATTTTTCCACCGCCGTCTCACGCTTGCGCGATCTGATCGAAGGCGCGCGCACAATCGCGCCTTTCACCGGCGCCGGCGTTTCGACCGAGTGCGGCATTCCGGATTTCCGTTCGCCCGGCGGCTTGTGGACCAAGAACCGGCCGATCCCGTTCGACGAGTTCCTCGCGAGCCGTGAGATGCGTGACGAATCATGGCGCCGGAGATTCGCGATCGATGCGACCTTCGCCGCCGCCAAGCCAGGCCGCGGTCACCGCGCGCTGGCTTCGCTCTATCGTCGTGGCAAGGTACCGGAACTCATCACGCAGAACATCGACAACCTGCACCAAGTGTCAGGCGTCGCAGCAGAGGACGTGATCGAGCTACACGGTAATACTACCTTCGCGACCTGTCTCGGCTGCGAGCAGCGCTATGACTTGCGATGGGTGAAAGAGAAGTTTGACGCCAACGACAATCACGCGCCGGATTGCCAATGCGGCGGTTTCATCAAGACGGCGACCGTATCGTTCGGTCAGTCCATGCCGCTCGATGCAATGCAGCGTGCGGAAGAGTTGACCAAAAATTGCGGTCTGTTTCTTGCAGTCGGTTCATCGCTCGTCGTTTGGCCCGCGGCGGGATTTCCCTTGATGGCGAAACGCAATGGCGCCGCTCTCGTCATCATCAATCGCGATTCAACTGAGCTCGACGAGTATGCCGATCTGGTTGTGCGCAACGATATTGGCGACGTGCTCGCACCCTTCATTGACGCCTGATTCGCAAGGCTTTCCGCTGTGTACAGAGCTGTGTGCAAGCGCATTTTGCACTTTGCGGTTTAGGGCCGGGTGTTATCTTGAAGCCACAGATTCGGTGACGCGCCCCACAGAAGTGGCGCCATAGAGGCGGCGGCGTGCGGCGTCATGACGTCGGACGGGGTTGAACAGAAAATGCCTGGCACAAACTTTCGGACAGGAACTGTCAGAGAGATCGTCGACGACGAGGCAACAGGCACACTCATTGAATTGTCGGGCGTGATCAAGTGGTTCGATGTTTCCAAAGGATTTGGTTTCATCGTCCCCGACAATGGCATGCCTGACATCCTCCTGCACGTCACATGTCTCCGACGCGACGGCTTCCAAGCGGCGTACGAAGGTGCGCGCATCGTGTGTGAAGTGTTGCAGCGCCCGCGTGGCCTGCAAGCCTTCCGCATCATCTCGATGGACGAGTCCACCGCAGTGCACCCGGCGCAGATGCCGCCGCCGCGCACCCACGTCTCGGTGACGCCGACCAGCGGTCTCGAGCGCGCGCAGGTGAAGTGGTTCAACCGGCTGCGCGGATTCGGCTTCCTCACGCGCGGCGAGGGGACGGAGGACATCTTCGTCCACATGGAGACGTTGCGCCGCTTCGGCATCGCCGAGTTGCGGCCGGGACAGACCGTGCTGGTCCGCTTTGGGCCCGGGCCCAAGGGGATGATGGCGGCGGAAGTCCGGCCGGACGGTGGGGCGCTGGGTCCGGCTTCTCACTGAGTTCTTCGGTGCCGATCACGGTTTTTCGCATTGCCGGTGGGCGGCTGTCCGCGTAAAGGCCTGCGCATGCGTTTCCATCAGTCGATCGCTCTGCTTTTCCTCGGATTGTTCATTGCGGTCGGCCCCGCCCAGGCAGCCGGCCAGTCGACCCTCGAGATCGCCACCAAGTCGGGCGTCCATCCGTTCTCGGTCGAACTCGCCACCACCGAGGCCGAGCGCGAGAAGGGCCTGATGTTCCGCAAGGAATTGCCCGAAGGGCAGGGCATGCTGTTCGACTTCCACCGCGAGCAGGAGGTCGGGTTCTGGATGCAGAACACCTACATCCCGCTCGACATGATCTTCATCAAGGCCGACGGGCGCATCCTGCGCATCGCCGAGAACGCCAAGCCGATGTCGACCGATGTCATCCCCTCGAAAGGGCCGGTGCGTTTCGTGCTGGAGGTGATCGCCGGGACGGCGCGCAAGATGGGCATCGTCCCGGGCGACCGGGTGGCCTCGCCGCTGATCGGGAAGTAGGGTCCGACGCTCGGAAGTAAAGTCTTTTATATTCAATGAGTTATATGGTCGGGGCAGCAGGATTCGAACCTGCGACCTTCTGGTCCCAAACCAGACGCGCTACCAGACTGCGCTATGCCCCGCCGCAAACAGCGATGGCGTTCGATACACGCTCCTCCGGATGCCAGCAAGCGCCGACGCACGGCGCCGAGCGCACTACATGATCGGCGGCCAGCCGATCGGGTGCACGTGCTGGATGATCTTGGCGAGCGCGAGGATGCGCGGCTCCTCGAAGCGGGCGCCGACGATCTGCATCCCGACCGGGAGGCCGTCGTTGGTCTTGCCGGCGGGCACGCTGGCGCCGGGCAGGCTCATCAGGGTGATGGGGAACGAGCCGGCAATCCAGTCGGTATAGTTGGCGAACGTCTTGCCGTTGATCTCGGTGGGAAAGTTCTGATCCACCGGATATTGCTTCACCGGCGAGGCGGGCGTGAGCAGCAGGTCGTAACGCTCGAACAGGCCGGCGAACTTCCGGAACAGTTTCGCGCGAGCAGCCTCCGCCTTGGCGAAATCAAGCGGTGTCACTTTCAGGCCGGCCTTTACGTTGCCTTGGAGGTTCGGGCCGAACTCTTCAACGTGCGCCATGTTGGCGAAATGCGTGCCGACCATCCACAGCCCGCGCCAGGCTTGGTAGGGCTCGCGGCCTTCCGATGCATCGAACTGGATTTCTTCGACGCTCGCACCGGCTTCCTTCAGCGACAGCGCGGTCTTGCGGCAGATGGCGTCGATCTCGCTGTCGACGCCGATGCCGGCGATGTCCGACACGTAAGCGATGCGCAGTCCCTTGGCGTCCTCGGTCGCCACGACCTCGGCCAGCGCGCTCTTCCACGGCGGTGCGACCGAGATCGGCGACAGGCGGCTGAAGCCCACGAAGGCGTCGAGCATGCGCGCGGCATCCTCGGCGCTGCGTGCGAGCGGCCCATGCACCGACCCGGGATCCCAGGCGAGCGGCGTCGGATAATTGGGCGTGAGGCCGGGCGTCGGGCGAATGCCGACGATGCCGCAGAAGGCGGCGGGCATGCGCACCGAGCAGCCGAAGTCCGTCCCTTGCGCCAGCGGCAGCATGCCGGTCGCGACCGCGACGGCCGAGCCGCCCGACGAGCCGGCCGGACTCAGCTTCGGATTCCACGGATTGCGCGTGGCGCCGAACACCGGGTTGACCGTGTTGGCGCCGGTGGCGAACTCGGGCGTGTTGGTCTTGGCGAGAACGATGGCGCCGGCGGCCTTCACGCGGCGCACCGCTTCGGCCTCCTCGGCCGGGATATGGTCCTTGTGCAACGGCGAGCCGTAGGTGGTGCGGATGCCGGCGGTCTCCGTCGTGTCCTTGATGCCGATGGGCAGGCCATGCAGCGGGCCGGTGTCTTCGCCGCGCATGACGGCGTCGCCGGCCGCGACCGCGGCATCGCGCGCTTTATCGGCGGCCAGTGTCACTATCGCGTTGAGGGCCGGATTGATGCGATCGATGACCGAGAGGTGGCCGTCGAGGATTTCCACCGGTGTGATCTCGCGCGACTTCACGAGCGCGACGAGTTCTCCGGCGGACATCCGGGCCAGACTTGCGTTAGGCATCTTAAAGAGTTTCTCCGAATGCACTTGTGCGAACGCACTCCGTCATTCCGGGGCGCGGCCTTCAGGCCGCGAACCCGGAATCCAGACGCAAACTCGGCCGTCCTTTTGGCTGGATTCCGGGTTCGCTCGCTTCGCTCGCGCCCCGGAATGACAGGTGTCTTATTGACTGCACCCGTGCACGAACTGGCGCTCTATCAGCAGAAACAGAAAGTTGTGTCCATAGCCGAACGTGATCTCGTCGAGGCGCCCGCCGTTGAACAGGATCACGATCTCTTAACGAGTTGGCCGGGCCGTTTTGGGCCCCGCATCAAGAGGCTTGAATTCTCTGCCAGAAGCACTACTATATTTTTTTGAAGCCACTCTTCGGCACCCGCCGAAAGGGGCTTTTTGCTTTTGTGGGGCAAAAGGATGTCCACGAATAGAGACGGCCATATCAGACTGACGTCGCACCCCGGCCACCGCGCGCCGGCGCGTTACCCGATCAAATGGGGAGCGGCGACGGCTCGCGAGCGCGGACCCATCATCGGCACTGTCACATCGCCAGGCGAACGCAATGCGATCGGTGCGCATGGCGGCTCCTACGCGCTTTATCGCGCACTGGCGGTGTCCTCCGGCGCGCTCAATCCGATCGCGCGTCCCGATCTCACCAATACGGCGCCCGTCGTCGACATCGGCCCGTTCCCGCAATGGAGCGAGCCCGGACGCATCGTGTCGCTCGATCCCTGGGGCCATCGCGTCGCGCAGGATTTCGGCCGCGAGATCGCGGAAGGTCTGGATATCCGCCCGACCATCGCCATCACCAAGGCGCGGCTGACGATCCCGGAATTCGCCACCGGCGAATGGGGTGTGAAGGCCGATGGCGACATCGTGCGCGAAGGCGGCGATATTGCGGTGACGAAGGCCGCGGTCGACCCGGTGTGGTATCTGCCGGGCATCGCCGAGCGCTTCAAAGTCAGCGAAGACAAGCTGCGTCGCACGCTGTTCGAGCAGACCGGCGGCATCTATCCGGAGCTGGTGACACGGCCGGATCTCACCGTGTTCCTGCCGCCGATCGGCGGCATCACGCTCTATATCTTCGGCGATCCGGCTGCGATTGCCGACCGCAAGCGCAGGCTCACCTGCCGCGTGCACGACGAGTGCAACGGCTCCGACGTGTTCGGCTCCGATATCTGTACATGCCGGCCTTATCTGATCCACGGCATCGCCGAATGCGTGAGGGAAGCGCAGAACGGCGGCGCCGGGCTCATCGCCTATAACCGCAAGGAAGGCCGCGCGCTCGGCGAGGTGACCAAATTCCTGGTCTACAATGCGCGCAAGCGGCAGGAAGGGGGCGACCAGGCGGCGACTTACTTCGAGCGCACCGAATGCGTTGCCGGCGTGCAGGACGCGCGCTTCCAGCAGTTGATGCCGGACGTGCTGCACTGGCTCGGCATCACGCGCATCGATCGCTTCGTCTCGATGTCGAACATGAAATATGACTCGATCGTCGAGACCGGCATCGAGATCGGCGAGCGCGTGGCAATGCCGGCGGACCTCATCCCGCCTGACGCGCAGGTCGAGATCGAAGCGAAGAAGGCGGCCGGCTATTACACGCCGGGCGAGGTGCCGACCACGGACGCGCTCAAGGCTGTTGTCGGCCGCAACCTCGAAGAGTTCTAGCCATTCCGACATCGACCCATACGCTCGCCAGCGAGCGTGACGTGGCGCTATCGCTATTGTCGTCAGGCGCGGTGCGCGAGCGCGCGCGTGAAATCCTCGAGGTGGGACTGGCGGATGCCTTGCCCCACTTCCGCGTCGACATCGCCAAGCTTGCACCGACGGCGGGCTTTGTCGCGGAGGTGATCCGCGCCAATTACCCGGACCTGAAAGTGCTGCTGCATGCGCGCTGGCGGCATTTCGTGTTCAACGGCCGCGACCTCTGGGCGGAGATCGCGGCAAAGACAAAGTGGCCGGACGCAGCCGCGCAAGCGCGTGCGGCATTCGATCTCGCCATCGTCTCGGTGCTGCTGGATGCGGGTGCCGGGCCGGATTGGTGCTATCGCGATGCCGCGACAGGCCTGACCATCGGCCGTTCGGAGGGCTTGGCGCTGGCCAGCCTGCGCATGTTCGAGGCTGGCCTGTTCGCGGCCGACAAAAACGATCCGCTGCGCGCGGATGCCAGCCGGCTTGTTGCCTTGACCGGAGAAGAGCTGGCGCAAGGTTTTGGCGCCGGTCCCGACAATCCATTGACCGGTCTGGAAGGCCGTGCCGCTTTGCTGGCAAGGCTGGGCGTCGCGATGCGCGATAACCCGGGCGTGTTCGCGATGGCCGACGGCGCGCGCGCGGGCGGCCTGTTCGATCATCTCGCCGCGCAAGCAGAGGGAAAGCGTCTGCCGGCGCCGGCGATTCTCGAGGCGCTGCTGTTGCACCTCGGGCCGATATGGCAGAACCGCCTGAGCCTCGGCGGCGTGCCGCTCGGCGACACCTGGCGTCATCGCGCCATCAAACGCGAAGATGTCAGCAATGGACTGATGCCGCTGCACAAGCTGTCGCAGTGGCTGAGCTATTCACTGGTCGAGCCGCTGCGCGATGCCGGCATCGCCGTCACCGACATCGATGGACTGACCGGCCTCGCCGAATATCGCAATGGCGGCCTGTTCGTGGACATGGGCGTGATCGCGCTGCGCGATGCCGACGCGGCATCCAAGCCCATGGCCGTCGAGTCTGAAGTCGTGGTGGAATGGCGCGCCCTCACCGTGGCGCTGCTCGACCGCCTCGCGCCGTTGGTGCGCGACAAGCTCGGCCTTGCGGCGGCGGATTTCCCGCTCGGCGCGCTGCTGGAAGGCGGCACCTGGGCGGCCGGACGTAAGATCGCGAAAGAGAAACGGCCGGATGGGGGTCCGCCGTTCACCGTCGTCAGCGACGGGACTGTTTTCTAAAAGGGCTATAAAGGGGGATCGCCATGGAAGGCGTGACCATCGTCAAGCATCCGCTGGTGCAGCACAAGCTCACGCTGCTGCGCGACAAGACGCGTTCGACCAAGGTCTTCCGCGAGCTGTTCAACGAGATCGGCACGTTGCTCTGCTACGAAGTGACGCGCGACCTGCCGCTGGAAACGGTCGATGTGGAGACGCCGCTCGCGACGATGAAGTCGCCGGTGCTCTCCGGCAAGAAGCTCGTCCTTGCGCCGGTGGGGCGCGCCGGCATGGGCTTCCTCGACGGCATGCTCAATCTGGTGCCGTCGGCGCGCGTCGCGCATGTCGGCGTCTATCGCGATCCGCGCACGCTTGTCGCTGTCGAATACTTCTTCAAAGCGCCCGACGATATGGCGGACCGCCTGGCGCTGGTGCTGCATCCGATGCTGGCGACGGGCAATTCCGCCGTAGCGGCGGTCGACCGGCTGAAAGAGGCTGGTGCGAAAGCGGTGCGCATCGTCTGCCTGCTGGCGACCGAGCGCGCGATCGAGAAGCTGCGCGCGCATCACCCGGATGTGCATGTGTGGACCGCGGCGGTCGACGACACCATCAACGACCAAGGCTTCATTCTGCCCGGCCTCGGTGACGTTGGCGATCGGATGTACGGGACGCGGTGAGGGGTGCGTGCCCCCGCACGCTGCGCAACACGAGCGTTAGCGAAGTGTTGCGCCGCAGATCCGGGGCCTTAACGAATTCCGAGTTTGTAACGGTCCCGGGTCTGCGCCGCACCGTTCGCTTTCGCTCACGCCGCGCCGCGCCCGGGACAATTGCCTCTACACCGCCTCAATCCTTACCGTCTTCGCGCCCTCATAAAGCACCGCGCGGCCGAGCTCGTAGAGCTTGTCGAGGTCAGAGGTGATGGTGAGGAAGTGGTTGCCCGCGAGCTGGCCCAGCTTGCTGGAGAAATGCACCGCGCCATAGGCGAGGAGTATCTCCGTCTCGGAGATGCCGCCTGGATAGACGATCATCTGTCCGGGCGCCGGATAGCTGGTGTGGTTCTCGTAACTGAGGCGGAGATCCATATCGCCGAGCGGGATCCACACGCCTTCGCCGCTCCAGCGCACGTGGATGATCTTGTTCTCGTAAGGAAGCAGCTTGCGGATGATCGCGCAGGTCTTCGGAGCGGCCGCCGTCTCGAGCTTGGCATCAAACACATACGATCCGGCGATGACGCGTAGCTTGTCCATCCGGGGACTCCTTGAAAGGAAATTCAGGGTTTCAGATTGATGAGAACGTCGAGCAGAATGCGGGCGGCGGTGTCGGCATCCTCGGCGGTGATCGTCTCGCGCGGCGAGTGGCTGACGCCGCCATTGCCGCAGCGCACGAACATCATGGCGAGATCGGTGAGGCCGTCGAACATCACCGCATCGTGGCCGGCACCGCTCGGGAGCGTGCGCGGTGTGATGCCGGCGCGGCTGAAGGCGGCGGCCAGCTCCCCTTGCAGGCGTGGCGAGCAGGCGACGGCGGGCGCGCGCAGCAACTCCTTGCGCGAGATGCTGACGCCGCGGCGTTTCGCGATCTCTTGCATCTCGGCGAAGATGTCGGCCACGGCCGCGTCGCGCACCGCGTCGTCGCCGGAACGAATATCAAGCGTTAATTCGCAGCGGCGCGGGATGACGTTGATCGCGGAGTTCGGCACGGCGAGCCGCCCGACCGTTCCGACAAGGTCGCTTTGGCCCAGTTGGCTGCACCGGCGCTCGACATAAAGGACGATCTCCGAAGCCGCTGCCAGCGCGTCGTGGCGCGAGCCCATCGGCACGGTGCCGGCGTGGCCGGCCTCGCCTTCGATCTCCACCGCATAGCGCACATTGCCGGCGATTGCCGAGACGATGCCGGCGGGCAGGTCCTCGTCGAGTAGAACCGGGCCTTGCTCGATGTGCAGTTCGAGATAGCCGAGCAGTTGGTCTTTCTTCCGCGCGATGCGCGGGATCGCGTCGAGATCGAAACCTGACTCGCGGATCGCTTCGGCGAGCGGCATGCCGCCGCCATCCTTGCGCGCCAGCATGGCGGGATCAAAGCGGCCGGCAACCGCCGAACTGCCGATATAGGGAGCCGAGAAGCGCACGCCCTCTTCCTCCGAAAAGGCGATCAGCTCCAGGTCGAAGGGCAGGCGGTGGCCCTGCCGCACCAGCTCTTCCATGACGACCAGCCCGGTGAGAATGCCGAGGCGTCCGTCGTATTTCCCGGCATTGCGCACGGTGTCGTAATGCGAGCCGACGATCAGCGTCCTGGCGCCGGGCGCCTGCGATGTGTAGCGGCCGACGACATTGCCGACGGCATCGATCTCAACAGCGAGGCCCGCACGCTTCATCAGCGCCATCAGCTCGCCGGCGACGTTACGATGCGCCGGCGACAGATAGGTGCACGTGAGTTCGCCCGGCGTTTCCGAGAAGGTCGCGAGATGGTCGGCGAGCGTCACGATGTGCTTGCCGAAGTCGGGCGCGGGGGAAGGGGCGATCATGAAGCGATGCGTACCAGAGTCGGTTCCGGACGGCGGGAGTGTAGTATAAGACGCGCGGCGCGGCGTTGCACGTGCGCCGCCTGCGTATCGACGACGGACAGACCATGACGAACAGACCTTCCGGCTACCCGCGCGATCTTATCGGCTATGGACGCAACCCGCCCGATCCGCGCTGGCCGGACGGCGCGCGCGTGGCCGTGCAGCTCGTGGTCAATTACGAGGAGGGCGGCGAGCGCGCGATCATCCACGGCGACGCCACCTCCGAGGCCTTTCTCTCCGACGTGCTCGGCGGGGTACCGTGGCCCGGCCAGCGGCACATGAACGTCGAGTCGATGTACGAGTACGGCTCGCGCGCCGGCTTCTGGCGGCTGTGGCGCATGTTCACAGCTCGCAACATGCCGGCGACGGTGTTCGGTGTGGCGACGGCGCTGGCGCGGCATCCGGATATCGTCAAGGCGATGCAGGAGGCCCGCTGGGAGATCGCCAGTCACGGCCTGAAATGGATCGACTACAAGGACGTGCCCGAGGCCGAGGAGCGCGCGCATTTCGTGGAAGCGATGCGCATTCACAAGGAGGTCACGGGCGAGCGCCCTTACGGCTGGTACACCGGACGCAGCTCGGAGAGCAGCCTCAAGATCGTGCTGGAGGAGGGCGGCTTCCTCTACTCGTCGGATGCCTATGCCGACGATCTGCCTTATTGGGTGAACGGGCCGAAGGGGCCGCATCTCATCATTCCCTATTCGCTCGACGCCAACGACATGCGCTTCACCAATCCGCAGGGCTTTCCCAATGGCGAGGCGTTCTTCACCTATCTGCGTGACGCGTTCGATTATCTTTACGCGGAAGGCGCGAGCACGCCGAAGATGATGACGGTGGGGCTTCATTGCCGCCTGTCCGGACGGCCGGGCCGCGCGGCCGGGCTCGCGCGCTTTTTGGATCACATCGCCAAGCTCGACAAGGTCTGGGTGGCGACGCGGCTCGACATCGCGAGGCATTGGCATAAGGAGCACATGGGGCTCGCGAAGCGGGCGTGGGTGGTGCGGTAATGGCTGTTATTCCGGGGCGCCTCGCCGAAGCCCGATAGGGCGAAGGCGGGCGAGCCCGGAATCCATAGCCCGCAGCGCTGGGGAGTATGGATTCCGGGCCCACGCGCTGCGCGCGTGTCCCGGAATGACAGAAATCTACTCCTCGGCTTCTTTGTTCAGCGGCGCGTAAATCCGATCGGGCTTGAACGGCAGCGCATAGTAACGCACGCCGGTGGCGTCGCGGATGGCGTTGCCGAGCGCCGGCGCCACCGGATTGTACGGGCTCTCGCTCATCGACTTGGCGCCGTAAGGACCGAGCGCGGAGTCGGTATCGGCGAACAGCACTTCGGTGCGCGGAATGTCGCTGAAAGCGGGCAGGTGATAGGTGCGGAAGCTCGGCGTCACCACGCGACCCTTGTCGTCAATGACGACCTCCTCGAACAGCGCCGCACCCAGCGCCTGCGCTACGCCGCCCTCGACCTGGGCGCGGCACTGCATCGGGTTGATGACGCGGCCGGCGTCGGCCGCGTGCACGCTGTAGAGGATGCGGATCGCGCCGGTCTTGGGATGCACCGCGACGCGCGTGCCATGCACGTTGAAGCCCAGGGTGCGCGGCGTGCCGTTGGTGCTGCCGGTGGCGGTCAGCTCCACACCGAGGGTCGCGGCGGCGCTGTGGAGTTCGCTTAACGGAATGCGGCGGCCGCCGGCGGTCACGGCGTCGCCCTCGAGCGTACATGACGCGCGATCCGCCTGCGCATAATCGGCGGCGAAGGTGAGGATGCGCTCGCGCAGCGCTTCCGCCGCCAATTGCGTGGCGCGCCCGGCGATCACGGTGCCGGTCGAGCCATAGGCGCCGGTATCGTGCCCGCCATGATCGGTGTCGGATTGCCGGATGCGGATGTGCTTTGCAGCTGCCGCCAGCGCGGTCGCCGCGACCTGTTGGTGCACCGTGGTGGTGCCGTTGCCGAACTCGGCGGTGCCCACGGTCACGTCGTAGGCGCCATCGGCGGCGACCGAGGCCCGCGTGTCGGACAAGTGGCCGCCCGGCGGCACCGTGGCGATCATGGTGAGCGCCACGCCCTCGCCGACCAGCCAGTCGGCCGATGGCGCCGGCTCGCCTTTGCCGCTCGTCATCGCGCGCGCGACGAGATCGAAGCACTGGGCAAGCCCGTTGCTGTCGTCGACGATATCGTTGTGGGATTCGCCGTGCGAGAGCAGGGGATCGCTCGGCTTTACCGCGTTGCGGCGGCGGAATTCGAGCGCGTCCATGCCGATGGCACGGGCAATTTCATCCATCGCCTGCTCGACCGCGAAGTTGGTCTGCGGCAGGCCGTAGCCGCGGAAGGCTCCGGCCGGCACCGTGTTGGTGTAGACCGCGTAGCCGTCCACCTTCTTATTTGCGCAGCGATAGACCGCGATGCTCTCCGAGCAGGCGTGACGCAGCACCGCCCCGCCATGGTTGCCATAGGCGCCGGTGTTCGAGACGACGTGCATTTCGAGCGCGGTCAAGGTGCCGTCGCGCCTGGCGCCGATCTTCACGCGCATGCGCATCGGATGCCGCGTGGTGGCGGCGACGAACTGCTCCTCGCGGGTGAATTCGAGTTTCACGGGGCGGCCGGTGCGCAGCGCGGCGAGCGCGACGATATCCTCAACCAGCATCTCCTGCTTGGCGCCGAAGCCGCCGCCGACGCGTTCGCAGAACACACGCACATTCGCGCGATCGAGCCCGAAGATATGCGCCAGCTCGCGCCGCGTAAGGAACGGCACCTGCGTGCTCGAGCGCACATTCAGGCGACCTTGCTCGTCGACCCAGCCGATGGCGCAATGCGTCTCCAGATGCGCGTGCTGGACGCGCGGCACATAATAGGTGCCCTCGTGGATTTCGTCGGCCGCAGCGAAGCCATCGGCGACATCGCCGCTGCCGCCATGCACTTCGGCGACGATATTGCGTTGCGGATCGGCGATGCGCGACACCGGCCCTTTGGGATGGACCACCGGCGCGCCCGCGTGCATGGCCGCCTCGGGATCGAAAACTGCGGGGAGAAGCTCGTAATCGACGATGAGCTTGCGGCAGCCTTCTTCGGCCGCCGCCTCGCTGTCGGCCACCACCGCGGCCACGCGCTGGCCGATGAAGCGCACGACATTGTCGAGCACGCGTGTGTCGTCGGGATCGCTCGTCCGGTTCTCGTGCCGCGCCGACGAGTAGTGCGTCGCCGGCGCATCCTCGTGGGTGAGCACGGCGTGCACGCCGGGCACGGCGAGGGCCGCGGTCTTGTCGATCGACCGGATGCGCGCGTGCGGGTGCGGCGAGCGCAACAGCTTCATGTGCAGCAGGCCGTCGACCGCGATATCGAGCGTGAAGCGTGCCTTGCCGGTGACGACATCCGGGCCGGCTGGCGCAGGCACGTTGTGGCCGCAGCCGTCGCCGTCTTCGGTGTCGACATTGCGGCGGCCGGCGAGCGCATCGTCGATGCTGCGATAGCCGGTGCAGCGGCAGATGTTTCCCTTCAGTGCCTGCGGCAGGTCCTGACGCTGCGCCTGATTGAGCGACACTGCGGTCATGATCATGCCGGCGGTGCAAAAGCCGCACTGGAAACCCTGCGCGTCGAGGAAGGCGCGCTGCATCGGATGCAGTTCGTTGCCTGAGGCGAGGCCTTCCACCGTGGTGACCTCGCGGTTCTCGGCGCGGAAGGCGGGCGTGATGCAGCTGTGCACCGACTCGCCGTCGATGAGCACCGTGCAGGCGCCGCAATCGCCGGCGTCGCAGCCCTTCTTGACGCCGAAGCAGCCGAGCGAGCGCAGGAAGGTGCGCAGGCATTGCCCGGCGGCCGGCTGTTCGTTGAAGCTTTGGCCGTTGACCTGGAAGCTCATGCCGAGACCTCGGCGGCGAGTTCGGCGCGGATTTGTTCTGCGAAGAGTAGCGTCATGTGGCGGCGCCAGGCGGGGAGGCCGTGGACGTCGTCGTAATAGGCATCGGGCGGGATTGTCTGTTCGATGCGCGAACGCAGGGCGTCGGAGGAGAGCATGGTCTCGAAGGCGAGTTTGATGGGCCGCGGAGTCGAGGCGGTGATGGTGAGCGTGAAGGCGCCGTCATGTCCGCGCGTGCCGATCAGCAGCGCCGACGAGCGTCCGAGTGGCGACAGCGAGATTTGCCGGAGGGCCGTGCGGTTTGTGAGTGCCGCGGCCGGAAGATCAATGCAGCGCAATACTTCGCCTGGCTTGAGTGCGTTGCGTTGCGGGCCGAGGACGAAGTCGACGACCGGCATGCGCCGTTCGCCGCCGTCGGCGGTCCAGATGACGCAGACGCCGTCCAGCGCCGCGGTGAGGGCAATCATCGGCCCCGCCGGCAACGCCATGCACAAGTTGCCGCCGACAGTCGCCATGTTCCAGATCTTGAACGAAGCGAGGAACGCACGACAGCACTGGTCAATCAAAGGCGCGGCGATCCAGACCGGCGGCAGGCCAAGTCCGTCGAGTTGGGCGATGGTGCAGGTGGCGGCGATTTCCAGGCCGAAGCTCGTGGTGCGAAGCGGCACCCAGCCGAGTCCCGGCAGGTCGATCAGGCGCGTGAGCCGCGGCTGCGGCTCGGAGAACAGAAAAGTGCCGCCGCCGAGGAAGGCATCACCGTCGCGCCACGCCGGCAGTTCGGCGCGCTCCGTGGGCCGCGCAACTTCATTGATCGTGTTCAGGTCCATGCGGGTCGCCTGCCGGCATTGGCGATGATTGTCTGGTCTCTGTCTTTCAAGTGCTTGTATGGTCCCATGACAACGTGAGGATGGTGAAAATGAGTGACAGTGACGCGCTTTGGATCAAGGACCCGTTGGCGATCATGGCGGACGGGGCGGAGCGCGGCGTTGTCGTTGCCGAGGGCCGCATCGTCGAACTGGTCGGCGCAGGCCGCGAACCGAAGACCGCAGGCGCCATGCCGTTCGAGGCCGGCGCGCATGTGGTGGTGCCGGGGCTGATCAATACGCATCATCATTTCTACCAGACATTGACCCGCGCGGTGCCGGCCGCGCTCGACCGCGAACTGTTCCCCTGGCTCAAGGCGCTCTATCCGATCTGGGCGCGGCTGACGCCGGAGGCGCTCGACCTCGGAGCGACGGTGGCGATGGCCGAGCTGATGTTGTCCGGCTGCACCACGACGACCGATCATCACTACGTGTTTCCGGCCGGGCTCGAGGACGGCATCGATATCGAGATCGCGGCGGCCAAGCGTCTCGGTCTGCGGGTGTTGGTAACGCGCGGTTCGATGAACTTGTCCGAGCGCGACGGCGGCTTGCCGCCGGACAGCGTGGTGCAGGACGAAGACGCGATCCTCGCCGACAGCAAGCGGCTGGTCGATCGCTACCACGAGCGCGGGGAGGCGGCGATGGTGCAGGTGGCGCTGGCGCCGTGCTCGCCATTCTCGGTGACGACGTCGCTGATGCGCTCGACCGCCGATCTGGCGAGCAAGCTCGGCGTGCGCATGCATACGCATCTCGCCGAGACCGAGGACGAAAACAAATTCTGCGAGTCCCTCTATGGCTGCCGGCCGCTCGATTATCTCGAGGACTGCGGCTGGCTCAACGAGCGCGTCTGGCTCGCGCACGGCGTTCATTTCAAGGCCGAAGAGATGCCGCGCCTCGCCAAAGGCGGCGTCAGCATCAGCCATTGCGCGTGCAGCAACCAGGTGCTCGGCTCGGGCACCTGTCCGGTCTGTGATCTGGAGGCGGCCGGCGTGCGCATCGGTCTCGGCGTCGATGGCTCGGCCTCGAATGACGGCTCCAACCTGATGCAGGAGGTGCGCGCGGCCTTCCTGCTGCAGCGCGCCCGCTACGGCGTCACGAAAGTAAGCCACAAGGATGCGCTGCGCTGGGCGACGAAAGGTTCGGCCGCTTGCGTCGGCCGGGCCGAGCTGGGTGAGATCGCGGTCGGCAAGCGTGCCGACTTCGCACTGTTCAAGCTCGACGAGTTGCGCTTCACCGGCCACGGCGATCCCTTGGCTGCGCTGGTGCTGTGCGGCGCACACCGCGCTGACCGGGTGATGGTCAATGGCCGCTGGACGGTTCAAGACGGCGCCATTCCGGGCCTCGACGTTGTCGCACTGATGCGCCGCCATCAGGAGGCGGCAAGGAAGCTGCGGGGGTGAGAGAGTCGCACTAGCAGACATCAACGCCACAAGAGCCGAGAGATTTCTCGCTGTCATCGCCGGGCTTGTCCCGGCGATCTCGCTTAGGCAGGCACGGTGCCCGCCTAAGCGGGGTGGCCGGGCCAAGCCCGGCCACGACAGGTGATCTGGCGTTGAGCTATTCAACTCACTTGCCGGGGAACTTTTCGTCGATGCCCTTCACGTAGAAGTTCATGCCGAGGATCTGGCCGGCATCGAGATGTGTGCCGCCCTTGCATTCGACGGTCTTGCCGTCCTGATCCACGACCGGGCACTTGAACGGATGCAACGTGCCCGCGACGATCGCGGCCTCGGTGTCCATCGCCATCTTCTTCACGTCGTCGGGCATGTTGGTGTAGGGCGCCATCGCCACCATCTTTTCCTCCAGCCCGTCCCAGGTGTCTTCCGACCTCCACTTGCCGTCGAGCTTGGCCTTCACCTGGCGTACGTAGTAGGGGCCCCAGTTGTCGATGATGGCGGTGAGCTGGGTCTTCGGGCCGAATTTGATCATGTCCGAATCCTGGCCGAAGGCGAGCACGCCGCGCTGCGCGGCGACCTGCACGGCGGCCGGGCTATCGGTGTGCTGCATGATGATGTCGGCGCCCTGATCGATCAGCGCCTTGGCGGCGTCGGCCTCTTTGCCCGGATCGAACCAGGTGTTCACCCAGATGATCTTGACCTTGATGTTCGGATTGACCGTCTGTGCGCCGAGCATCGTGGCGTTGATGCCGGAGATGACCTCCGGGATCGGGAACGAGCCGATGTAACCGAGCACGCCGGTCTTCGACATCTTGGCGGCGATGATGCCCTGGATGTAGCGGCCTTCGTAGAAGCGGCCGGAATAGGTGCCCACGTTGGGCGCGCGCTTGAAGCCGGTGGCGTGCTCGAAGTCGATCTTGGGATATTTCTTCGCCACCTTCAGTGTCGGGTCCATGTAGCCGAACGAGGTGGTGAAGATGATCTGGTGGCCGGTGCGCGCGAGTTGCTCGATCGAGCGCTCTGAATCCGGGCCTTCATTGACGTTCTCGAGATAGGTCGTCTCGATCTTGTCGCCGAGTTCCTTCACCACCATTTGGCGGGCGAGTTCGTGCTGATAAGTCCAGCCGAAATCGCCGACCGGGCCGAGATAGATGAAACCGACCTTCAGTTTGTCGGCGGCCGATGCACTGAAACTCAGCGCGGCGACCGACACGGCGGCGGCCGCGGCACACAACAATAGTTTTCTCATCGTCAGACTCCAGTTTTCAGACGGTTAGTTTTTGTTGTTCCACGCGAGCGCGCCGCCCGTCCGCGCGCGCTCCCAGGGGATTCAGCGGTCCGGCACGAACACCATTCCCAAGCATGCGGGCGCGGCCGACCCCGCGGTGGCGCGCGTGCGCGAGATCAGGACGAGGACGATGACCGTCGCGAGATAGGGCAGCGACGACATCAATTGCGACGGGACGCCAAAGCCGAGCGCCTGCGCATGCAATTGCAGGATGCTGACTGCGCCGAACAGGTAGGCGCCGCCGACCAGCCGGATCGGCCGCCACGACGCGAACACGACGAGCGCCAGTGCGATCCAGCCGCGCCCGGCGGTCATGCCGGAAACGAAAAAGGGCGTATAGGCGAGCGGTAGATAGGCGCCGCCGAGACCGGCGCAGCCGCCGCCGAACAGCACGGCCAGCAACCGGACCTTCAGCACCGGATAGCCGAGCGAATGCGCCGAGGCGTGGTTGTCGCCGACGGCGCGCAGGATCAGGCCGGCGCGCGCGCGATAGAGGAACCACCAAATGGCGGCGACAAGCCCGATCGAAAAATAGACGAAGGCATCCTGGCCGAACAGGATCTTGCCGACGACGGGCAGGCCGGTGAGGACGGGGATATAGAGCTGCGGCGCGGGGGTGATCCTCTCGCCGACGAATCCGGCGCCGATCAGCCCCGAGAGACCGACACCGAGGATCGTGAGCGCGAGGCCAGTCGCCACTTGGTTCACCGCCAGGCCGAGCGTGAGCAGCGCGAACACGGCGGCGAGCGCTGCGCCGGCGGCGATGCCGGCGAGGGCGCCGATAAAGGTCGAGCCGGTGAGATAGGCGCCGGCAAAGCCGCACGCCGCGCCCATGATCATCATCCCCTCGACGCCGAGATTGAGCACGCCGGAACGCTCGGTGACGAGTTCGCCTGCCGCCGCCAGCAGCAAAGGCGTCGAGGCGGCGATCACCGAGAGGATGATGGCTTCAGCTAAGCCCATGCGCGGTCTTTCGCAGCGTGCCGACAAGGCGCACGCGGTAGAGGATCAGTGAATCGCAGGCGAGCACGTAGAACAACAGAATTCCCTGGAACACCTTGGTGAGATCGAGCGGAATCTTCATGGCGATCTGGGCGTTCTCGCCGCCGATGAAGGTGAGTGCGAGAAACAGGCCCGCAGCCAAGATGCCGACCGGGTTCAAACGTCCGAGGAAGGCAACGATGATGGCGGTGAAGCCGTAACCGGGCGAGATGCCGGGCTGGAGATGGCCGACCGGCCCCGCCACCTCGATGATGCCGGCGAGACCCGCCAGCGCGCCTGAAACCGCGAAGGTGAAGAGCACGAGACGATCGGGATTGAAGCCCGCGAAGCGCGCGGCCTTGGGCGCGGCGCCGACGACGCGGATCTCGAAGCCTTTGATGGTGCGGCCGAGCATCACCGTGGCGAGTATCACCACGATCAGCGCCAGGATGGCGCCGGCATGCAGCCGACTACCCTCGATCAATGTCGGCACGGTGGCGACGGAATCGAACTCGGCGGTGGTCGGGAAGTTGAGGCCCTTGGGATCGCGCCAGGGGCCGCGCACCAGGTAATCCATGAACAAGTCGGCGACGTAGACCAGCATCAAGCTGGTGAGGATTTCGGATGCGCCGAAGCGCACCTTGCAGAGCGCCGGGATCATCGCCCAAAGCGCGCCGCCTAAAGCGCCAAGCACCAGCATCGCCGGCAGCACCCAGGGCCCCGCGCCGGTGCCGTTCGTTATGACCGCGAGCCAGCTTCCGGCCACGGCGCCGATGAGGAATTGCCCCTCAGCCCCGATATTCCACACATTGGCGAGATAGCACAGCGACAGCCCGACCCCGATCATCACCAGAGGCGTCGCTTTCACGGCGATCTCCTGGAGCGAATAAGCATCGGTAAGCGGGTCGAGGAAATAGACGCCGAGCGCCGCGATCGGGTTTTTCCCCAGCAACGCGAACAGCACCGCCATGGTGACGAGCGTCAGCGCGATGGCGATGAGCGGCGAGGCGATCGCGATCTTGGTCGAGAGTTCGGCGCGCCGTTCAAGCATCAGCTGCATGGCTTGCCTCCGCTACTGGCACCCCGCCGCCGCTGCTGCCGCCCATGAGCAGGCCGAGCCTTTCGCGCGTCGCCTGTGCGCGGTCGAGCGCCTCCGACAGACGGCCATGGAACATCACCGCGATGCGGTCGGCGATCTCGGCCAGTTCATCGAGGTCCTGGCTGATCACCAGCACCGCCGAGCCCCGGCTCGACAGATCGATGAGCGCTTGGCGGATCGTCGCGGCGGCGCCGGCATCGACGCCCCAGGTTGGCTGGCTGACGACGAGGACGCCGGGCTCGCGCAGGATCTCGCGGCCGACGACGAACTTCTGCAAGTTGCCGCCGGAGAGGCTCACGGCTTCGGGATCGCGCTTCGCCTTGCGCACGTCGAAGGCTTCGGTCGTCCTGTCCACGGTGGCGAGTGTCGCAAGCTTGTCGATGAAGCCGCGCTTGACCATACCGCTCGCCGCGTGGCCGGTGAGCAAAGCATTCTCAGACAATTTCATGTGCGGTGCGGTGCCGTGGCCGAGCCGTTCCTCCGGTACGAAGGCCGCGCCGAGGCGCCGCCGTTCCGTCACGCCGATGGTGCCGGCGCCATGGCCGTCGATGATCACATTGCCTTCACTGGGCGCGCGCCGTTCGCCGGAGAGCGCGCCGAACAATTCGTCCTGGCCGTTGCCGGCGACGCCGGCGATGCCGAAGATTTCTCCGCCTTTGACTTCGAGCGAGATGTCCTTGAGGTGCATGCCGTGCCGATCGTCAGGCGCGAGCGAGAGTTTCTGCACGACCAGCCGAGGGACGGTCGTTTTGCGTCCGCTCGGCGCTTTCACTTCGCGGATCTCGGCGCCGACCATCATGCGTGCAAGCGATGCCGCTGTCTCGCACCCCGGATCGCAGGTGGCGACCTTCTTACCGCCGCGCAGGATCGTGGCCGTGTCGCACAGCCGCTTCACCTCGTCCAATTTATGGCTGATGTAGAGGATCGCGCGGCCTTCGCCCTTGAGACGTTCCAGCACGACAAAGAGTTGATCGGCCTCCTGCGGCGTAAGCACCGCGGTCGGCTCGTCGAGAATCAGGAGCTTCGGATTCTGCATCAGCATGCGCACGATCTCGATGCGCTGACGTTCTCCTACGGAGAGGCGCCACACCTCACGCTTGGGATCGAGCGGCAGGCCGTAATCGCGCGAGACCTGCGCCAGCCGCGCCGATATGGCCGAGAAACTCTCGCTGCCGTCGAGGCCCAGTGCGACGTTCTCTGCGACCGTGAGGTTGTCGAACAGCGAGAAATGCTGAAACACCATGCCGATGCCGAGCGCGCGCGCATTGGCCGGACCGGCGAGGTCTACCTTTTTGCCCATCCAGCGCAACTCGCCGGCGCTCGGCTGGATGAGGCCATAGACGATTTTCACCAGTGTCGATTTGCCCGCGCCGTTCTCCCCGAGCAGGGCGTGGATTTCGCGCGGCAACAAGTCGAGATCGATCTGGTCATTGGCGAGGAACGTTCCGTAACGCTTGACGATGCCGATGGCCTGCAGCAGCGGATTTTCCGCAGACGGGCTGTGCGCGGACGACAGCATGATTGTAACGGGGACTCCGAAGCGTTCACGAAAGCATCACATCAATAGTGTGCCAAAAGTCACCGCATTAGAAGCTACGAAATAGCGGCAGTGGATGCCCAAAACCACGTCATTTGCCGCCATAAGGGCAGGCCGAGAGGGTGGTCCCGAGCTTCACGTTACGATTCGGGGACGGGCTCGGGCGACGCGGCATGCGCCGCGCAGGCGACGGTCGCATGTGACCAAAGACGAGGACGATCGTGGGCGCGTCTTGTTAATGGCGTTGCAATTCGATCACAGTGGAAAAGATTCGTTTGCCTGCGGCAATTCGTGCCTTTGCTTTAGTCAGCAGCGGACCTCGCAGATTCCATCGCAAAATTGCTGCGCCCGGTGCCCTAGCACCACATGAAATACATATTCACAACGCCGTGATTTAAAATCAACAGACTATAAAAGTGAATTATTCCAGTGTGCCGGCGCACCCAAAATCGATTGCTTCGCGCCGAAATAATCATCAGCACACGCGCAATCTTCGGGCTTCCCCCACACAAAAAGCACTGCATAGCATTTGTGACAGTTTCGCTTCGTCACATGCAACTCGTTGGGGGTCCAACTATGTTCAGTCGAAAAGTAGCGCTCGCCGGATTCCTTCTGGCGGCGACGGCCGGTCTCGCACACGCGGCCGATCTACCGACCAAGGCGCCGGCGTTGAAGGCTCCTGCCGATGTGCCGTTCTTCTTCGTCAACGATAACTCGATCAGCTACAGCTACGAATTCACGGGGACAAACCCCGGCGCTGGTCAAACGCCGAAGAACGTGCTGACACTCACGCATTTCGACGTATGGAAATACGGCACGAACTTCTTCAACGTCGACTGGCTGAAGGCGACGAGTTCGTCAACACCGACGGCGTCGGGCACGGAAGGCTATACCGAAATCTATGGCTTTTTCCGTAGCACCTTTGGTTTCAACGAGATTTTCAACACGAAGGCCTTCGCAATCGGTCCGCTGACCGACGTCTCGCTGATGGTCGGCGCCGATCTCAACACCGATAATACGGCGTTGAACTCCGCCAAGCGGTCGATCGAAGCGGGCATCATGTTCAGCTTCATGGCCCCCTATAAAGGCTTCATCAACTTGACGCCGACCGTCTACAAGGAATGGCAGCACGATGGCTTCGCCGCGATGGCCGGCACCAACCCGTCGGGCGCCGTCGATTTCGACACGACCTGGGGCTTCGAATGGTTGTACGTGCAGCCGCTCGGCTTCCTGCCGCCGTCGATCCCGCTAACCTACAAGTTCTTTGGCACGATCCACGGCCCGAAGGGCTCGGGTGAGGGCACCGCCGAGCCTGGGCGCACGACCGAATACTATCTCCAGCAGAACCTGAGCCTGGACGTGGGGCAGATGCTCGGCCAGCGCCCGAACATGGTGTCGGTCTGGGCCGGTTATCGCTACTGGTACAACAAGTTCGGCATCGACCATAACAATCTGCCGTACTCGATCGAGAGCACCTGGCTTACCGGCGTGACCGTCGCCTTCTGATTTCGGCCATCGAACCTCACTGAAAGCAGCGCGCCGGTCGAGCAATCGACCGTCGCGTTGCTTTGGGACGGCGAATTATCGGAAGTTCTGATCGCGCTCTCGAGGCTAACTGCCGCGGTAGGTCGAATAGCTCCAGGGTGAGACAACCAGCGGCACGTGATAGTGGCCCTCGGGCTCCGACACCGCGAAGCGGATCGGCACAACGTTGAGAAACGGCGGATCGGCGAGCGCCACGCCGCGGGCGGCGTAATAGGGCGCCACCGCAAAGCGCAGTTCGTAGGTGCCGATCGGCACCGGCCGCTCCGCGATCAACGGGGCATCGGTGCGGCCGTCGCGGTTGGTGACGCCGCGCAGAAGCAGGCGGCCTTCGCCCGCGTCCGAGATTTCGAACAACTCGAGGCCGACGCCTTCCGCCGGCTTGCCGGCATGCACGTCGAGCACATGCGTCGACAGCCGTCCGGACAGCTTGAATTTGTCCGGCGCCTGAACTCGCAGGTCGAGACGCAGCGCCGCGATGCGGAATATCTCGGTGAGCGCGGTCTCGCGCTCGTCCGCCGCGCTGTGGGTGAGGCGGCGCTCGAACTGGCGCAAGATCGAATCCTTGCTGTGGCGCCGCACGCTGACGATGAAGGGGAAGCCGAACTTCGCTTGATACGCGTTGTTGAGCTGATGGAAACGCGCAAACTCAGTCTCGCTCAGCCGGTCGAGCCCGGCGCTGGCCTGCTCATGCGTCGAATCGGCGGTCAGCGTGCCGGCGCGCACGGCCTTTCCGCCGAGATCGGGGTGCGCCTTGATCAGCAATAGCTGGGCATCCGCCGGCACCATGCGTACCGCCTGCGTCATGGCCTCGTGCAGCGCGGCCAGCGTGGCGAAGGGCCGCTGCGCGCTGACGGCCTCCGCCACCCAGGGCGAATGTTCGAAGATGTCGCCGAGCGCCGCGGTGAAGTCGGACGGCGTAGCGCTATTGAGGCTTTCAAGCGTGTGCGTGGTCATCGTGTGGCCCGGCTCGAAGTGTTCTCGGACGTGTCTATTGCGCCGGTGCGCCGGCCGCGATCCAGGAGGCCAGTATTTGCCGCTCCTCCGGCGTGATCTCGGTGACATTGCCCGGCGGCATGGCGTGCGAACGCACGGCGTTGATGGCGATCAGGCGCGCGTGCAGGCGGATTTGCTCGGCATCGTCGAGCCGCACGCCCTTCGGCGCGGTCGGGATGCCGCTCCACAGCGGCTCGGCGGCATGGCACATGCTGCAGCGGGAGATGACGATGTCCTGCACATCGGCGAACTTCACCGGGCCGGCCAAAGCACCGCTCTTATCCCCGGAGGGACCGGCCGCCGACAGCCAGGCAATCGCGATCATGCCCGCCGCGGCAACGCCCCAAGTCCACCAGGGGCTGCCTTTGCCTTCGTGGCGCGAATTGAAGAAATGGCGGATCACCGGCCCGATCAGGAGCACGATGGCGACGATCAGCCAATTGAAGTGCGTGGCGAAGAACAGCGGGTAGTGATTGCTCAGCATCAGGAAGACGACGGGTAGCGTCAGGTAGTTGTTGTGCACCGAGCGCTGCTTGCCGAGCGCGCCCCAGCGCGGATCGGGCTCTTCGCCCTTGAGCATCGCCGCGACGATCTTCTTCTGGTTGGGGATGACCATAACGAAGACATTGGCGACCATGATCGTGCCGATCAGCGCGCCAATCTGCGTAAAAGCGCCGCGGCCGCTGAACACGTGCGTGAACGCGTAAGTGAGCGCCACCAGGTAGACATAGCCGACAAGCGCCAGCGCCACTTCGTGCTTGCCGAGCGGAGAGCGGCAGAGCGCTTCGTAAACGAGCCAGGACGCGAAGAGGCTCACGAAAGCGATCGTGGCCGCCTCCGGCGCGCTCATGTTGAGGACAGACTTGTCGACGAGGAAGAGGTCGGCCTGCATGTAGTAGACGACGATCAGCAGGGAGAAGCCGGAGAGCCACGTCGTATAGGCTTCCCATTTGAACCAGGTCAGTTCGTCGGGCATGCGCGCCGGCGCGACCATGAATTTGATCATCTGGTAGAAGCCGCCGCCGTGCACCTGCCAGGCTTCGCCTTTCACGCCCGGCGGCAGCGCGGCGTTCTTCTTCAGGCTGAGATCGAGGTGGATGAAGTAGAAGGAGCTGCCGATCCAGCCGATACCAGCGATCACATGCAGCCAGCGAATGTTGGCGCTCAGCCACTCGGTGAGAACGACGTCCAAGGGGAATGATCTCTCTGAGGATCCGGCGGACTCACCATGGCAGATCGGCGAAGACATGTTCAAGTCGGCGCATCGCGAAGTCGCGTATGACCGTGCGCAATTTCTTTTAGAGACACGGGACGGCATAGCCTCGCATCGCGATCGCGGGTGAAGGCACAGCGCTTGCGCCGAGACATTGCGGTCAGGTCGCCCCCCAAGCGTCACCGGGTTGTGCACGCGCAAGCCACGAACGACAGGTAAGGAATCCTGGCACGAAACGCGCTTGAATTGCATACAGTACGATGTTTTGGCCTATTTTATAGGCGTCCGCTGCCGATCAATCCCACTGAAGCTGCCGATGGCGTATAAAAAAACTCGATAAATCAAACAATTGACCTCATCGCGCGCCGCCGCCGCGCGCTGGCATGGAGATTGCGTCAGTTCAGGCCGCAATGGTCGCTTTCGCCGGGGGTGAGTCCAACGACAGCCGAGCGAAATCGGGGGCAACAGGGATCAATGGGAGTTTGAAATGGCATTCAATCCGGTGTCGCGGAGGCGGCTGCTGCAGGGGGCGGGCGTGGCGGCGCTCGCGGGCACGCTACCGGTCGGGACGGCTTTTGCGAAGGGCACCACGGTCGGTTTCATCTACGTCGGCTCGCGTGACGACTACGGCTACAACCAGGCGCACGCGGCGGGCGCCGCGGCATTGAAGAAGATGGCCGGCATCACGGTCGTCGAAGAAGAGAAGGTGCCGGAGACCGATGCGGTCGAAAAGACCATGGAGTCGATGATCAATCTCGACGGCGCGTCTTTGTTGTTTCCGACGTCGTTCGGTTACTACAGCCCGCACGTCGTCAAGATGGCGGCGAAATATCCGAAGGTGCGCTTCGAGCACGCCGGCGGTCTCTGGACCGAGAAGGACCCGAAGAATGCGGCCAGCTATTTCGGCTACATCGACGAAGCCCAGTATGTCGCCGGTATCGTCGCCGGCTATTCGAGCAAGACCAACAAGCTCGGCTTCGTCGCGGCCAAGCCGATCCCGCAGGTGCTGCGCAATCTCAACGCCTACCTGATGGGCGCGCGCCTCGCCAATCCGAAGACGACCTTGCAGGTGATCTTCACCGGCGACTGGTCGATGCCGGTCAAGGAAGCCGAAGCCACCAACAGCCTGATCGACCAGGGTTGCGACGTGCTCACCTGCCATGTCGATGGGCCGAAGACCGTCATGGAGAACGCCGCGCGCCGCGGCGCCATGGTGTCGGGGTATCACGTCAGTGCCGCGCCGCTGGTGCCGAAGGCCTATCTCACCGGCGCCGAGTGGAACTGGGAGGCCGTTTATCCGAAGTTCGTGAAGATGTTCACCGCCGGCGAGGCGATCCCGAATTTCTATCGCGGCGGCCTCAAGGAGGGCGTGGTGAAGGTCTCGGCCTATGGGCCGATGGTGTCCGAAGAGGCGCGCAAGCACGCCGACGACATCAAGGCCAAGCTTACGAGCGGCAGCTACGTCATCTTCAAAGGTCCGATCAAGGACAACAAGGGCAAGACCGTCATCGCGGATGGCGTGTCGCGTGGCCAGACCGATCCTGAGCTCGAGAAGATGGATTATCTGGTCGAGGGAGTCATCGGCGCGACGTCGTAAGTCCCGCGCTCGCATCCGGGCCTGAGTGGATGTTGCTCTGGAAACGCATCGGCGGCGCGGCGGAATACGTCGTCATCCCCGCGTTCGCTCTTCTCGCGGCTCTGGTCGCGTTCGGCATCTTTGTCGCGCTGTTCGGCAAGGATCCGACCGACCTCTATTTCTATATGTACCAGGGCGCTTTCGGCACCTGGTTCTCCTGGCAGAACACGCTCACGCGCGCGGCGCCGTTGATCCTCACGGCGCTGTGCACGGCTCTGCCGGCTCAACTCGGCATGGTGATCATCGGCGGTGAGGGGGCTCTGCTGATGGGGGCACTATGCGCGACCGCGGCGGCGCTCATCGTGCAAGGAGCGCCGCCGCTGGTCGTCGACCTGGTGATGGCCGTGACCGGCATGCTCGCCGGCGGCGTCTGGATCACGATCTCGGGCGCGCTGCGGCAGTACCGCGGCGTCAACGAAACCATCTCCAGCCTGCTCCTCGTCTACATTGCGCTGGCGATCCTGAACTTTCTCGTCGAGGGACCGATGCGCGATCCCTCCAGCCTTAACAAGCCGTCGACGCGCGAGATCGGCGCGGCTAACATGATCGGCTCGATCCCAGGCACCGACGTGCATTGGGGCTTCTTGTTCGGCATCGTTGCCGCGGTGCTCGCCTATATCCTGATCTTCCACACGGTGTTCGGCTTCGCCGCGCGCATCGCCGGCGGCAATGTGCGCGCCGCCAAGATCGTCGGCCTCGGCGTCGGGCGCCTGATCATGATCACCTGCATGCTGGCAGGCGCGGCGGCGGGCCTCGCCGGCATGGTGGAAGTCGCGGCCGTGCAAGGCCGCGCCAACGCCAATCTCGCGGCCGGCTACGGCTTCACCGGCATCCTGGTGTCGTTCCTGGCGCGGCATAACCCGCTGGCGGTGATCCCGGTCGCGATCCTGCTCGGCGGCATCAATGCCAGCGGCGGCCTGTTGCAGCGGCGTCTCGGACTGCCCGACGCATCGGTGCTAGTGCTGCAAGGCATGATCTTCGTCGCGGTGCTGATGGGCGAAACGCTCTACGGCCGGTTTCGCATTTTCGCGCTGAAGGAGGGCTAGGCCATGGCCGGTGAAGCCATCGGACTCTGGGGTGTGCCGCTCGGCGTGCTCGGCGGGGCGCTGCGTGTGAGCACGCCGTTCATCTTCGTGAGCCTCGGCGAATGCATCACCGAGCGCTCCGGCCGCATCAATCTCGGCCTCGAAGGCACGCTGGTGATGGGCGCGATGTCCGCCTATGGCACATCTTATTTGACTGGCTCGCCTTGGCTCGGCGTGCTGGCGGCGGGCGTTGCCGGCTCGCTGCTCGGCGCATTGCATGCGACGATCTGCGGCCTGCCCAAGGTCAACGATATCGCCGTCGGCATCGCGCTGATGCTATTCGGCACCGGGCTCGCCTTCTATCTCGGCAAGCCGCTGATCGAGCCGAGCGCCGCCATGCTGCCGTCGATCGACCTGGGCGCCTGGAGCGCCGTTCCGCAGGTGCGCGACGCGCTCAAGGTCAACGTCCTGTTTTTGATCGGGGTGGCGCTGGCGCCGATCCTGATGTGGGCGTTGAAATCGACGCGCTGGGGCCTGATCCTGCGCACCGCCGGCGAAAGCGCCGACGCCGCGCGCGCCATGGGCTATTCGGTCAACATGATCCGCCTGCGCGCCACGATGGTCGGAGGATTCCTCGCCGGCATCGGCGGCTCGTTCCTGTCGCTCTACTATCCGGGAAGCTGGAACGAGGGCCTTTCGAGCGGGCAGGGCATCACTGCCGTCGCGCTCGTCATCTTCGCGCGCTGGAACCCGATGCTGTGTTTTGCCGCGTCGCTCTTGTTCGGCGGCGCCGCGGCGCTCGGACCGGCGCTGCAGTCGATCGGCATTACGCAAGGGTATCAGCTTTTCAACGCATCGCCCTACATCCTGACGCTGATCATCATGATCATCACCTGCTCGCCCAAGCGCACGCTGATCGGCGCACCGGCGGAATTGACAATCACCAAGTAAACGGAGGGAACGATGCCAGAGACCTTCGTCGATGCCGATCCCTATCCCTGGCCCTACAATGGCGATCTGCGTCCGCAGAGTACGGCGCTCATCATCATCGACATGCAGACCGACTTCTGCGGCGTCGGCGGCTATGTCGATAAGATGGGCTACGATTTGTCAATGACGCGCGCGCCGATCGAACCGATCAAGCGCGTGCTCGGAGCCATGCGCGAGAAGGGCTATTACGTCTTCCACACCCGCGAGGGTCATCGGCCCGATCTCGCCGACCTGCCGGACAACAAGCGCTGGCGCTCGCGCCGCATCGGCGCCGGCATCGGCGATACCGGCCCCTGCGGCCGCATCCTGGTGCGTGGCGAGCCGGGCTGGGACATCATCGAAGACCTCGCGCCGCAGCCGGAAGAGCCGGTCATCGACAAGCCGGGCAAGGGCTCGTTCTGCGCCACTGATCTCGAACTGATGCTGCGCCTGCGCGGCATCCAAAACATCGTGCTCACAGGCATCACCACCGATGTCTGCGTCCACACCACGATGCGCGAGGCCAATGACCGCGGCTTCGAATGCGTGCTGCTCGAGGACTGCTGCGGCGCCACCGACAAGAGCAACCACGACCACGCCATCAAGATGATCAAGATGCAGGGCGGCGTCTTCGGCGCGGTGTCGAATTCCGACGCCTTCGTGAAGGCTATCGCATGAGCGCGCCGGTCTACGACACATCGCCGGCGCAAGGGGTCGAGGCGATCGGCATGACCAAGCGCTTCGGCGAGTTCGTCGCGCTCGACAATGTGTCGCTGAATGTCGCGCCGGGCACTTTCCACGCGCTGCTCGGCGAGAACGGCGCCGGCAAGTCGACACTGGTCAAATGCATCATGGGCTATTACCACCAGGACGAAGGCGCCGTGATGGTCGGCGGCAAGGAGTATACAATCGACAATCCGCGCGCGGCGCACGCGCTCGGCCTCGGCATGGTCTACCAGCATTTCACCTTGGTGCCAGCCATGACCGTCACCGAAAACCTGGTGCTGTCGCGCAGTCAGTTGCCGGCGGTGATCAATTGGCGCAAGGAACATCGTGAGCTTGAAGAATTCCTCTCGCGCATGCCGTTCCGTGTGCCGCTCGACGCCAAGGTGTCGGCGATCTCGGCCGGCGAGCGCCAGAAGTGCGAAATCCTCAAACAGCTTTATCTCAAGGGCCGCATCCTGATCCTCGACGAGCCGACGTCGGTGCTGACGCCAAATGAGGCCGACGAGGTGCTCGGCATGCTGCGCGACATGGTCAAGCGCGGCGAACTGACCATCTTGATGATCACGCACAAATTCCGCGAGGTGATGGCCTTCGCCGACGAGGTGACCATTCTGCGCCGCGGTAACCTCGCCGGCGCGGGCCGTGTGAGCGAACTCACGCCCGACGCCATGGCCCGTATGATGATCGGCGCCGAGGAGTTGACAGTGCAGCCGGGACGCACTGGCGAGTTCGGCATTCCGCGCCTGCACATCGCCAAGCTCAACGCGCTCGATGACGCCGGTCAGCCGGCGTTGCGCGACGTGTCGCTGACCATCCGCGGCGGGGAGATCGTCGGCGTCGCCGGCGTGTCCGGCAACGGCCAGCGCCAGCTTGTTGAAGTGCTGGCGGGCCAGCGCGAGGCGGAGAGCGGCGAGATCGTCGTCGACGGCGAGCTCTATCATGCGACGCGCGAGGAGATGCGCGAGCGCAAGGTGTCGTGCCTGCCGGAGGAGCCCCTGAAGAACGCCTGCGTCGCCTCGATGAGCGTCGCCGACAATCTGGCCTTCCGCGAGTTCGACCGCGAGCCGTTAGCTTCGGGCGGCTGGTGGCTCAACGGCAAGGCCTTCCGTCAGCAGGCGCTGCGCAAGATCGGCCTGTACAAAATCAAGACACGCGGGCCGGACACGCTGATCGGCGATCTCTCCGGCGGCAACGTGCAGCGCGCGGTGCTCGCGCGCGAGCTTGGCGGCGAAGTCGACATCATGATCGCCGCCAATCCGTGCTTCGGGCTCGACTTCTCAGCCGTGGCGCAGATCCACGCCGAGATCATGGCGGTGCGCAACCGCGGTGCGGCGGTGCTGCTGGTGAGCGAAGACCTCGACGAACTTCTCGAACTCACCGACCGCGTCGTGGTCATTTTCAACGGCCAGCTCGTTTACGAGGCGCCGGCCGCGCAGGCCGATCTCACGGAAATCGGCCGCCACATGGCCGGCCATTAGCGAACGCTTCGGCTGAAGAGCGTCCATCCGCGCGCGATGTGGCGTGCGGAACCCTTTTCCCCTGTTTGCTGTTCTTCTCCGTGGGTGTTACCGCGGACATTGGCGTTTTTTTCTTCTGAAAGCTGGGCCCCGATGAAGCTCTTTGAATGCCAGCATTGCGGTCAGCCGCTTTATTTCGAGAACACGCGGTGCGAAAGCTGCGGGCACAAGCTCGGTTACCTATCGGACAAAGAGACGATCACCGCGCTCGAAGAGGACGGGGATGCCTTCCGCGCGCTGGCGGAGCCGAAAGGCCGGTACCGCTATTGCGCCAATGCCCGGTTCGAGGTTTGCAACTGGCTGGTCCCGGCCGGTGGCGACGCGTATTGCGCCGCCTGCCGGCATAACCGGACCATTCCCGATCAATCGGTGTCGGAAAACCTTATCAACTGGCGCAAGATCGAAATCGCCAAGCACCGGCTCTTCTACACGCTGCTTCGGCTGCGTTTGCCGCTCGCGACCAAGCAGGAAGACCCGAACGGGCTGGCCTTTGATTTTGTCGCTTCGTCATCGGGCGGTCCGTTGATGACCGGTCACGCTAATGGCCTCATCACGATCAACATCTCCGAAGCCGACGATGCCGAGCGCGAGCGCCAGCGCAAGAATCTGGCCGAGCCCTATCGCACGCTGCTCGGGCACTTTCGCCACGAGATCGCGCATTACTACTGGGACCGGCTGATCAGGGATTCGCCGAGTCTCGTTGAATTTCGTCAGCTCTTTGGCGACGAGCGGCCGGACTACGGCCAGGCGCTTCAGGCCCACTACGCCAACGGACCGGTCGCGAATTGGCCGGACCACTACGTTACCGCCTACGCCAGCAGCCATCCGTGGGAAGACTTCGCCGAGACCTGGGCCCACTATTTCCACATGGTGGATACGTTGGAGACAGCCAATGCGTTCGGCATGCGGGTACGCCCGCGGGTCTCGATGGGCGCTGATTTGGCGACCTCGATCGATTTCGATCCGCATCTGGCCGGCATGGAACGGATCATCGACTCCTGGTTGCCGCTGACCTTTGCCATGAACTCGATCAATCGCAGCATGGGCATGGCGGACCTCTATCCTTTCGTTCTGGCGCCGCCGGTGATCGTGAAATTATCCTTCGTACACGATCGCATCCACGCGGCCGGGGGACGTCATAATCCTGACCAGGCGCGGGACGCGTTGCGTGCGGTGGTGGCCGGGCTCAAGCGCCCGGTGGGCACACCAGAAGCGATCTAACGTTTTGATGACATTCTATTATTTGTGCACGGGTCGGGCGCTTTAAGCCTATCTTCCCCGGCCCAGAAATTGCATCTTTGTTCCCCGTCTTGCTTGTTCTTCCGGGCAACAGAGAACCGTATTCGCATGTCGGTCGTCGTCAGCCTCCAGCATGTCACCAGCTATCGTTACGATCGTCCTGTGGCCCTTGGGCCGCAGATCGTCCGCTTGCGTCCCGCGCCGCATACCCGCACTGCGATCAAAAGCTATTCGCTCAAGGTCACGCCGGCCCAGCATTTCGTGAACTGGCTGCAGGACCCGAACGGTAACTGGATCGCGCGTTATGTTTTCCCTGAGCGCACGACCGAGTTCAGCATCAGTGTCGATCTCATCGCCGACATGTCGGTGGTCAATCCGTTCGACTTCTTCATCGAGCCGCAGGCGATGGAATTTCCCTTCGCCTATGCGCGCGAATTCGACGAAGAGCTTGCGCCTTATCTGGTGAAGGAGCAGGCGGGACCGGCGCTGCAAGCCTACGTCGCCTCGGTCCCGCGCACGCGAAAGAACACCGTCGATTTCCTCGTCGCGCTCAATCAGCGCCTGCAAGGCGAGATCAAATATCTCGTGCGCATGGAGCCGGGCGTGCAGACGCCTGAGGAGACGCTGACCGCGGCTTGCGGCTCCTGCCGCGACACCGCGTGGCTCTTGGTGCAGATCCTCCGCCATATCGGTCTCGCTGCGCGGTTTGTCTCTGGTTATCTCATCCAGTTAAAGCCTGACGTCGAAGCGCTCGACGGACCGTCCGGCTCGGCAACTGACTTCACCGATCTCCACGCCTGGACTGAAGTCTATCTGCCCGGCGCCGGCTGGGTCGGCCTCGATCCCACGTCGGGCTTGTTGACGGGCGAGGGGCATTTGCCGCTCGCGGCCACGCCGCATTATCGCGCCGCCGCGCCGATTTCCGGCGGCGTCGAACCGGCCAAGGTCGATTTCGATTTTGCGATGAAGCTGACGCGCATCGACGAGAAGCCGCGCGTCACCTTTCCGTTTTCGGACGAGGCCTGGCACGCGCTCGATGCGCTCGGCGACAAGGTCGATGTCGATCTCACGACGCATGACGTTCGGCTCACGATGGGCGGCGAACCGACCTTCGTCTCCATCGACGACTACGAGTCCGCGGAATGGAATACCGCGGCGCTCGGCGAGACCAAGCGGGCACTCGGTGAGACGCTGATCCGCCGCCTGCGCGACAGGTTCGCGCCGGGCGGCATGCTGCATTTCGGCCAGGGCAAATGGTACCCCGGGGAGCCTTTGCCGCGCTGGGCGCTGTCGCTGTTCTGGCGCAAGGACGGCAAGCCGATCTGGCAGAACGATAGACTAATCGCGTCGAAGCCGCGCGCGCAGTCGCCATCGCCGGACGAAGCACGCCGCTTCACCGAAAGTCTTGTCGGCAAGCTCGGCATCAGCGGCCTGCATGTGCAGCCGGCCTTCGAAGATCCGGCCGAACGCATGCTGAAAGAGGGCGCGCTACCGGCCAATATCGATTCCGCCGATCCGAAGATCGACGATCCGGTCGAACGTGCGCGCATCATGCGCGAATTCGAGCGGCGCCTCAGTGCGCCGGCGGGTTTTGTCCTGCCGGTGCAAAAGTGGACCGCGCAGGCGGCGGGCGAGGGCTGGGTCAGTGAAGTCTGGCGCATGCGCCGCGGGCGTCTGTTTCTGGTGCCGGGAGATTCGCCGATCGGTTTCCGCCTGCCGCTGAATTCGCTGCCGTACGTCGCGCCGATCGAGGAGCCGCTGACCACGCCGGCCGATCCATTCGCGCCGCGCACCGCGCTCCCCGATCCCGTGGCGATGGCACAAGCTTTCGCCAGGGGCGGCTCGCCGCCGCCTCCAGGCCGGTCGCTGCCGCCCTGTTCTGGCTCACGCGCGCGCGGCGGCGGACCCGTCGCGGTGCGCACGGCGCTCGCGGTCGAGCCGCGCAACGGCCAGCTCTGCGTGTTCATGCCGCCGGTCGAGCGGCTCGACGACTATATCGAGCTGCTCAGCGCGGTACAGGCGACCGCGGCCGAGCTCGATCTGCCGATCCATGTCGAAGGCTATCTGCCACCGGACGATCCGCGCCTCAACATCATCAAGGTGACGCCCGATCCCGGCGTCATCGAGGTCAACGTGCATCCCGCCACCTCGTGGCGCGGCGCGGTGGACGTCACGCGCGCGCTCTACGAAGAGGCGCGCCAGTGCCGCCTCGGCACCGACAAGTTCATGATCGACGGCCGCCACACGGGGACGGGCGGCGGAAATCACGTGGTGCTGGGTGGCGAGGCGCCGGCGGACAGCCCGTTCCTGCGCCGGCCCGATCTGCTCAAGAGCCTCATCGTGTATTTCCAGCGGCATCCGTCGCTGTCTTATCTCTTCTCCGGTCTCTTCATCGGCCCGACCAGTCAGGCGCCGCGCGTCGACGAGTCGCGGCTCGATCTCCTGTATGAGCTCGATATCGCGCTCTCGCTGGTGCCGCATCCGGAGCGCGGCGAACGGCCGGCGCCGTGGCTGGTCGACCGTTTGTTCCGCAATCTGCTCATCGACGTCACCGGCAACGCGCATCGCGCCGAAATCTGCATCGACAAGCTGTTCTCGCCGGACGGACCGACGGGCCGCCTCGGACTCGTGGAATTCCGCTCCTTCGAGATGCCGCCGGATTCGCGCATGAGCCTGGCGCAGCAGTTGTTACTGCGCGCGCTCATCGCCTGGTTCTGGCGCGAGCCGCAGCACGGCACGCTGGTGCGCTGGGGCCCGGCTTTGCACGACCGCTTCATGCTCGGCCATTACGTCTGGTCGGATTTCGTCGACGTGCTCTCCGACCTGCGCGCAGCCGGCTACGATTTCGATCCGGTCTGGTTCGAGGCGCAGCGCGAATTCCGCTTCCCATACTACGGCACGGTGACCTACGGCGGCGTTGATCTCGAGCTGCGTCATGCGCTCGAGCCCTGGCAGGTGCTGGGCGAGGAGACCGCGGCGGGCGCCACCACGCGCTTCGTCGATTCATCGGTCGAGCGCTTGCAGGTCAGGGTGGAGGGATTCAATCCGGTGCGTCACGCGGTCACCTGCAACGGCCGCCGCCTACCGCTGACATCGACAGGGCGTTCGGGCGAATACGTTGCCGGCGTGCGCTTCAAGGCCTGGCCGCTGGCCGCCGCGCTGCAACCCACGATCGAACCGCAGACGCCGTTGACTTTCGACGTCTATGATGGCTGGAACGGGAGGTCACTCGGGGGCTGCGTCTATCATGTCGCCCATCCTGGCGGCCGCAACTACGAGACCTTTCCCGTGAACTCCTATGAGGCGCAGGCGCGCCGCCTGGCACGCTTCGAGGCGCGCGGCCACACCCCCGGAACTTTTGCAATTCCCACGGAGGAACGTTCGATCGAGTACCCGACGACGCTCGATCTGCGGCGTCCGACTCGGGCCTGATCGCAGCATGCTGAAGCCCGACCCCGCAATGCTGGACACGGAGCAGATCGAGCCGCTGCTGTCGGGCTATTTCTGTCCGCTGCCGCGCAACTTCGACGAGATGATGGATCGCGACGGGCACGTGCGCCCGCATTGGCGTCCGTTCCTGAAAATGCTCGCGGGTCTCGGACCGGAGGAGGTCAACCGGCGCTTTGCCGCCGCCGACCGGCATCTGCGTGACTCCGGCGTGTTCTATCGCGTCTATGAGGACCCCGCCGGCGCGGTGCGCCCTTGGCCACTCAGCCATGTGCCGCTGCTGATCGATCCCACCGAATGGCAGGAGCTCAAAGCCGGCCTCGTCCAGCGCGCCGAACTGCTCGAGGCGATCCTCAAGGACATTTACGGCCCGGCGAACCTTGTGCATGAGGGGCGGCTGCCGGCGGCGGTGGTCGCCGGCAATCCGGAATTCCTGCGGCCGCTGGTCGGCGTCGAGCCGCCCGGCGGCTCGCATCTGCGCTTCTATGGAGTCGACGTCGGCCGCTCGCCCGACGGACGCTGGTGGGTGCTCGGCGATCGCACGCAGGCGCCGTCCGGCGCCGGCTATGCGCTGGAGAACCGGCTGGCGTTGTCGCGCGCGATGCCGGACATCTATCGTGGCCTGCGCGTCGAGCGCGTCGCGCCATTCTTCCAGTCGTTTCAGGTTGAGCTCTCGCAGCTCAACCGCCAGGACGATTCCCGCGTCTGCGTGCTTACGCCGGGACCGCTGAACGAAACCTATTTCGAACATGCGTATCTCGCGCGCTATCTCGGTTTTCTCCTCGTCGAAGGTGAAGACCTCACGGTGCGCGACGACGGCGTCTTCATCCGCACCGTGTCCGGCCTCAAGCGCGCCGAGGTGCTGCTGCGCCGGCTCGACGCCGATTTCGCCGATCCGCTCGAACTGAGCGCGCGCTCGCGCCTGGGCGTGCCGGGACTGGTGCAGGCTATCCGCGACGGCACCGTGGTCGTCGCCAATGGGCTCGGCTCCGGCGTCATGGAAGCGCGCGCGATGCTGAGCTTCCTGCCGGCGCTGGCGCCGGCCCTGCTCGGGCAGGAACTGGCCCTCCCGAATGTCGCCACGTGGTGGCTCGGCGACCCGAAGGTGCGCCAGGACGCTGTCGAGCGCCTCGACGAGCTGGTCATCGCGCCCGCCTTTGCCGGCGATCTGCCGGCGCATATCCAGAAGCCGATGGTGTTCGGCCGCGATCTCGACCCGCCGGCCCGCGCCCGCCTGATCGAGGAGATCGGCCGCCGCGGCATCGACTTCGTCGCGCAAGAAGCCGTAACGCTCTCGACCACGCCGGTCTGGGACAACGGCAAACTGGTGCCGCGGCCCTTCATCCTGCGGCTGTTGCTGGCTCGTGTCGGCGATGGCTGGCGCGTGATGCCGGGCGGCTTCGTCCGCCTCGCCAACGATATCGACGCGCGCGCCGTCAATTTGCAGCAGGGCGGGCGCACCGGCGATGCCTGGGTGCTGTCGGACAAGCCGGTCGCCGAAGTCACGCTGCTGCCGACGCCCGACCGCATCACCATCAACCGCACCACCGGCGCGCTGCCGAGCCGCGCGGCGGCCAATCTGTTCTGGCTCGGCCGCTATGTGGAGCGTGCTGAGGCGACGCTGCGCCTGGTGCGGGCGCTGATCAATCGCGCCAGTGAAGACGACGAGACGGTGCAGGAGGTCAATGCCAGTATCTGCGCGCTGCTCGGAAGCTGGGACGCGATCGCGCCCGAAATGCTCAGCTTGAGGCCGGCGCTCGTCGCGTCCACCGTACTGCAAAACCGCGACATGAGCGGCGCGCTGCCGATGCTTGCCGGCGCCGCACAGTCGGCGGCGTCAGCGATCCGCGACCGCTTCTCGCCGGATGCCTGGCGCGCGCTGACCGAACTTTCGGAAATGATCAATGCGCCGCTGGAGCGCGCTGCTGCCGAAAGCGCGATGTTCGAGCGCGTCAACGGCGCGCTGCGTATTGTCGCCTCGTTCTCCGGGCTGGCGCAGGAGAACATGAGTCAACTGCACGGCTGGCGGTTTCTCGAGCTGGGCCGGCGCGTCGAGCGCGCGTTGCTGACGAGCCGCTTCCTGCGCCAGTTCGCCTTTGAGACCGAGCTCGACGGGGCGCTGGATTGCCTGCTCGAACTCGCCGACAGCCAGATCACCTATCGTTTGCGCTACGTGATGGTGGCGGCGCGCGCGCCGGTCATCGATCTGGTCGCGCTCGATCCGAACAATCCGCGCTCCATCGTCTACCAGCTCGCGCGCATCGAGACGCATCTCGCAGCCGTGCCGCGGCGCGGCATGGACAGCCGTCTGTCGCCGCCCGAGCAGATCGCTTCGGCGCTGGCGACGCGTATGCGCACGGCTGAGGCGGCGTCGATCGACGAGAACGCGTTGGTCGAGGCCGAGAACGCGCTCATGCGGCTGTCCGACGTCATCGGCTCGACCTATTTCACCTCGCATGAGCGCACCGAGGCGCCGTGGGAAGCGCTCGAATGATCTACGATGTCCGTCAGGCGACGATTTATCACTATGCGTCGCCGGTCACGAACGCGCACCATGTGTTGCGTCTGACGCCCATCGACCGCCGTGACCAGCGCGTGCATGCCGCCGCGCTTGACATCACGCCGACGCCGGTCGAACGGCGCGAAGGGCAGGATTTCTTCGGCAACCGCATCACCTGGATCAAGCTGGATGCGCCGCACGAGACGCTCACCGTGCGCGTCGCCGCGCGCATCGCCGTCGAGCACACAGCGGCCGTTGCCGCGGAAACGACGCCGCCCCGGGAAGAGGTGAGGGAGGCGGCGTTCGGCTGTAACGACTTGTCGCCACAGGCGCCGGCGCATTACCTGTTCGCGAGCCGACTGGTGTCGCTCGATCCCGAAATCCGCGACTACGCCGCCGAGAGCTTCTCGCCTGGGAGGCCGGTGCTCGAAGGCGCAATGGATTTGATGAACCGCATCAAGGCGGATTTCGTCTACGAGCCCGGCGCAACCACGGCGAGCACGACGCCGCTGATGTCCTTCGCGCTGCGGCGCGGTGTCTGCCAGGACTTCTCGCATGTGATGATCTCCGGCATGCGCGCGCTCGGCCTGCCGGCGGCCTATGTCAGCGGCTATTTGCGCACCAGCCGCGTGCAGGGCGAGGCGAAGCTCGAAGGCGCCGACGCGATGCATGCCTGGGTGCTCGCCTGGTGCGGGGAAGAGGCGGGATGGATCGGCCTCGATCCGACCAACGGCATGCCCGCCGGCAACGACCACGTCGTGCTGGCGGTCGGACGCGATTATCCCGATGTCGCGCCGATCGATGGCGTCATCGTCGCCGCCGGCGGCCAGCGCCTGGAAGTCTCGGTCCAGGTCGTCCCCGTCGGCTGAGGGTGCGTGTGGCAGGGCCCCATGCGGGTGGGTCCACAGCACTGCAAGTATTTTGTGTCTTATGCCAAAATATACTTAAAGTACTGAGGTATCCTGTTGCCTCCAATATTGTCAACTTGCGATTGCCAACTCGCGCAATTTTCGAACTTCAATTCCAACAATACACGGAAATACTTTCCTGAATTTGGCGAATACCAATCTATTTGAAATTGTATGTCTGCGATTTAAACTTTTCCACAACGTAATGGTTGCGGCAGGATGTCGCATCAACGCGCATTTTCGCGTGTAAGTATATGAAAACTGACGGTAATTGGCTGCTGACCAAGAGTGCATTTAATATGCACATCAAATAATAATATATGATTTTCTCTTGCCAAGCATCTCACAAACCCGTGAGATTACGTAAAATACGTACCGGACAGTAACGGTTTAGTAAGTAATGCGCGCCGGCGGGGATCTGTCGATGTTGAACTTTGGTGTTGGTGCGTAATGCCGACCGTTGCTCTATCCGCATCTTTTGTCCGCCAGGCCGGGTGTCTTCCCGGCCGCAAGAAGACCGACTACTTCGACGCCGGGCAGCGCGGTCTGCTGCTCGAGGTGCGCCAGTCGGGCGGCAAGACCTATTATCAGCGCTATACCGACGAGCGCGGGCGGGAGCGCCAATACAAGATCGGGCCGACCGACGTCATCACCATCGAGCAGGCGCGCCGCAAGGCGCGCCAGATCGTCGCCGAGGCGCTGCTCGGCGCCGATCCACAGCAGAAGCGTCGCGAGATGCGCGCGGTGCCCCACCTCAAGGATTTCGTGGCCGAGCGCTATCTGCCCTATGTGCGCACGTACAAGAGCAGTTGGCAGACCGACGAGACAGTGCTGCGCATCCATATCCTGCCAAAGCTGGGCCGGCTTGCGCTTGACGAGATCAAGACGGACGCCATCTCCGATCTGATCAACTGCATGCGTGAGGACGGCTACGCCTCCGGCACGATGAACCGGGTGATCGTGATCCTGCGCTATATTTACAATCTCGCCCGCAAATGGAAGGTGCCGGGCGGATTGGAAAACCCGGCAGCTGGCCTGACGGCGGGGCCGGACGTGCAGCGCAACCGCTTCCTGACCGAAGAGGAGGCCGAGGCACTTGTGCGCGCGATCCACGCCGACGAGAACCAGACGGCGGCGCACTCGATCATGCTGCTGCTGCTCACCGGCGCTCGGCGCAACGAGATCACCTTCGCGCGCTGGGACTACATCGACTGGAAGAACAAGACGCTGCTGGTGCCAAAGTCGAAATCGGGGCGCGCGCGTGTGATCGCGCTCAACCAATCGGCCATCGCGCTGCTGACGTCGACGCCGCGGCTCGACGGCAATCCCTACATTTTCCCGTCGCCGGTCACCGGGCGGCCCTCGGCATCGCTGTTCTTTCCCTGGGATCGTATCCGCGCGCGCGCGGGTCTGAGCGATATGCGCCTGCACGACCTGCGCCATTCCTTCGCCAGCTTCCTGGTGAATCGCGGCGTGTCGCTCTACGTCGTGCAGGGCCTGCTCGGCCACCTGCATGCCCGCACGACGCAGCGCTATGCGCATCTCACGCAAGAGACGTTGATTGGTGCCGCCGATCTCATTCAGCAGGTCGTCACGTTCCGCGGCACTTGATTGCAGCGCGTTATTGCGCGCGTCGGAGCCGATCTGCTGCGCGGTTCCAAGCTAGACTGAGCGCGTCGCGCCGGCAGGCCGGCGGCATCATGATTTAAAGTTTTGGACGCGACCAAACGCGCGTGCTTCGTGCACGCGCGTGCATTCGCGCGCCCCATTTACAGAAAAATAACCCGCATCGGATCATCTGCGAACGCGCGGTTGCGCGTCGATTTCGCGCGGCCGCACAAGGGTTTTTTGCACGCGACCCAGGCTATACCCATATCGCTTTGCGCAAGTTAGCGCCGTCCGCCGGAAAAGTTTTGCGCGCGATCAAACGCTTGGATTTTGTCCGGACCCACGGCCGTCCGAGATGAGAAGGTGCGCATTCGGCGGCGAAGCGCGCGGGCGCGGCCGTTGAATGTGTGCCGTTATTGGAATCCAAGCAAAGCCAAACGCGCAATCCGTCCAGTACGTGAAGATTTGCAGCCTGTACGGTGCGGGGTTCTATTACATCCCGGGCACCGATATGTGCTTGAAGATCGGTGGCTGGG
>DASXOK010000064.1:0-3284 GCA_036494425.1 Pseudolabrys sp. | reverse complement strand
GTGCCTTTGCCGACGAAGATGCTGTCGTCCTGAAACAAATCTGTCATCGCTTCTGCCGTTTTTTGCGCCAATGCCCTACCGGGATGCTTTCGTCGGAATGCTGCAACTAACCGCATGATAGCGCAATGCATTTTGCGCGCCAAAAATACGCACAAAAAGGGCCCGGCTCACGCCGGACCCCCTTTCGCAGCGACGACCGCCGCGGCGGCGAGGATCAGCTTCCGACGGCGTCGGAGACGCACTTCTTCATGTGGCTGGTCTTCGCCGCGCCGGCGAGTTTCTTGGCGGACGAGTCGGCCGCGCAGGCCGTGTTGGCGTCCTTCTCACATTTGGTCATGAAGCTCTTGAGCGCGGCGCCGGCGAGCTTCTTGCTCTCCGCGTCGCCCTTGCAGCTTGCAAAGGCGCTGGTCGCGACCAATGACAGCGACACAGCGAGAACGATGGTCTTCATGCTTTCCTCCCGGTGATCGATGGCGCGCACTCCATCACACGTGCGACGCGCCGATATGACGAAGCCTAGTCTGCATGCGGCGGTTGTTCCAGATATGGTTGGGCGATGGCGAACGAGCGGTATTCAGTGGTAGCTCTTAATGCCGGCGCGAGTTGATTTGAGTCCGCTGATCGCGCATTTTCGTCAAAGGGACCGGCTTTGCCTTAACCATTGCCGGGTCGGGGACTTGTCGACATGCCGCAACTGCAATCGGCGCTGGGCGTCTTCGCCCTGCTCGCCTTCGCCTGGGCGATCAGCGAGAACCACCGCGCCGTGAACGTCCGAAGCGCCGGCATCGCGCTCTTCGTCACGTTCGTGACCGCCGTGCTGCTGCTCAAGGTGCCGCAGATCGCGCTTCTCTTCACCGGCATCGCCCGCGCGGTGGACGCCGTGAGCGCCGCCTCACGCGCCGGGACATCGTTCGTGTTCGGCTATCTTGGCGGCGGCCCTCTGCCCTTCGAGGTCAAGACACCGGGCGCCGAGTTCGTGCTCGCCTTCCAGGCGCTGCCGATCGTGCTGGTGATGAGCGTGCTCACGACGCTCCTCTTCCACTGGCGCATCCTGCCTCCGATCGTGCGCGGCTTTTCGCTTCTGCTGGAACGGACCATGAAGGTGAGCGGAGCAGTGGGCCTTTCGACAGCCGCCAACATCTTCCTCGGCATGGTCGAGTCGCCGCTGTTCATTAAGCCCTATCTGGCGAAGCTCACGCGCGGCGAATTGTTCATGGTGATGACCGGCGGCATGGCCGGCATCGCCGGCACCGTCTTCGTGCTCTATGCGACGATCCTGAGCCAGGCCATCCCCGACGTCGCCGGCCACCTGATGATCGCTTCGATCCTCGGCGCGCCGGCAGCCTTGCTCATCAGCCAATTGATGGTGCCGGACGACGCTGGCGAACAGAGCGACATCGGCGCTATCAAGATCGGCCAGGTCGCCGACAGCACCATGGACGCGATCTGCAAGGGCACCGCAGCCGGCATCGAATTGCTGCTCAATATCATCGCTATGCTCATCGTGCTGGTCGCGCTGGTGCACTTTGCCAACTCGGTGCTGAGTCTGCTGCCCGATATCGCCGGTGCGCCGATCACCTTGCAGCGCCTGCTCGGACTGGTCATGGCGCCGGTGTGCTGGTTGATGGGCGTGCCGTGGAGCGAGGCGGTCACCGCCGGATCGCTGATGGGCATCAAGACCGTGCTCAACGAATTGATCGCTTATCTGGAGCTGGCGAAGCTTCCCGCCGATGCGCTCGATCCACGCGCCCGGCTGATCATGCTCTATGCGATGTGCGGCTTTGCTAACTTTGGCTCGCTCGGCATCATGATCGCGGGGCTCACCGTGATGGCGCCCGAGCGGCGCGCCGACATCATCTCGCTCGGCGGCAAGTCGATCGTCTCCGGCACGCTGACCACATGCCTGATGGGGGCCATTGTCGGGGTGTTGAATTAGGATGCGGAAGGTCGTTGCCGTCCTGGCGCTTCTGCTGCTGGCGAGCGCGGCGGCGCGCGCCGAGCCGGTGCACATCGTCGCCTTCGGTGACAGCGCCACCGCCGGCTATCCGGTGCCGCGCGATCAAGCCTATCCGGCGCAATTGCGGCGCGCTCTGCGCGCCAAGGGCTACGACGTCGCGGTGACCAATGCCGGCGTCAGCGGCGACACAACCGCCGGAGCGCTGCGCCGTTTCGACGAAGCCATCGCGCCGGGCACCAAGATGACAATCGTCGAATTCGGCACCAACGATCTGCGCCTGCGCGTGCCGGCGGCGAAGATGCGTGCGAACCTCAACGAGATCGTACGCACTTTGCGGGCACGCCGCATTGCGGTGCTGGTCGTGGGGCTGGGCAGCCTCGATCTCTCTGATGTCGCGCGTGCCAACAATGTCCCTACGCGCAATGGACATTGCCGCCGGGCAAACATCGCGCCCGTGACGGCGCGCATTTCAATGCGGAAGGTTATGCGATCGTGGTCGCGCGCATGCTGCCGCAGGTGGAGGCACTGGTGAAGGGCATGGCGAAGTAACCGCAGCTCACGCCTTCTTCACCCAGCGGCCATTGTCGTCCGGCTGCCAATAGGTCGCCTCGAAGCCCTTGGCCTTGGCCTCGGTCCAGTGCACGCGCGCGGCGGCGACGGCGTCATCGTCGTCACCGTTGAAGATCAGGACGATGCGCTGATAACCCTCCGCGTCGGCCGGCAAGGCGGCGCCGTCGACGAGGAAGCGCACGGTGGCGGCGTTCGGATTGCCGTCGTTGACCGTGAGCAGCACCGGCTGCGCCGCCGCCTCCTGCTCGCGCCAGGTGCCGTGCGGCAGGAAGCCGTCGTCTCGATAGATCCAAAGATGCGCGTCGAGGGCATCGATGCGCTCTTCCGAGGAGCCCTGCACCACCACGCGCCACCCGCGCTCGAGCGACTTCTCGAGCAAAGTCGGCACCACGCCTTCGAGCTTCTGGCCTTGCAGGTGGTAGAAGAGGATCTCGGTCATGGCACGTTGTCAGTGTTCATCTTGCCATGGTCGCCGGGCAGCGTGACGAACGTGGGCCGACCGGTAGCACGCGCATCCTGCTCACCGGAATGCCGCCCGACATGCGGATACTCGCCGATCAAGTCCACCGCCTTCTTGAACGCACGCTTTACGCTGTTTGCGCCTTGGGGGCTCTTTTCATCGAGATAATTGAATATTGCCGTTGCGTCCGCTTGAGAGCGCCTGGTGAAGCGAACTCTCATACGCCGTGGCGCTTCCAGAACGCTTCCATCTCTTCGTCGGGAACGAATTCGCCACGGCGAGCCTGCTCAAGTCCTT
>DASXOK010000063.1:0-23453 GCA_036494425.1 Pseudolabrys sp. | reverse complement strand
TGGGAGATACGTGTCATGACATCGATCAAGATTGCATTGTTAGCCGGAGCATTGGTGTTCGCGGGTTCGAGCGCCTTCGCCCAAACAATCGCGCCGACAGCTGGCGTCGATTTCGGCTCGCCCAATTATCGCGCATACCAGCAGGATGCAAGCTTCAACAGCTACGCGAGCACCACGCGGATTCAGACGACAGGCCCAATCGCGCAAGGCGGTTACTTGGCGAACGCTTGGCGGAGCCGCGGTCAGGCCCTTGGCGCCGGCTATGTGCAAGGAGGCGGCGTCAGCTACCGTTAACGGCGAACGCTTCTCGTTGAAAGAAGCCGTCTCCGGCAGCGATGCCGGAGAGGACTTCTTCTCATTAGAAGCTTGCGAATATGCCGTCCATTCTTTGCCGCATCGCTCTGTCGAAAAGGGCGGCATGTAAGAATTCTGATCATTCCGCCATTGCGGTACCGCTGCACGTCACAACACCGGCCGCGCACGCGCGCACAAGGTATACAAAGGGTGACCTCCCAATCACCAATTCGTGCGTGCGCGTGATCGGCAGTTGTTCCCCGAGCCTCTCGTATCTGTGCGGATCTCGCTCCACATGAACCTCGTTGCGAGCGGACATTTCGTTTGCTCAACATTGGAATGTTTGAGGAGAATGTGATGAAGACGATCAAAACAGCTTTGCTCGTTGGAGCGCTGGCGATCGCAAGCTCGAGCGCGTTCGCTCAAACCATCGTGCCTAATATTGGCGTCGATTTCGGCTCGCCTAGTTATCGGGCATATCAGCGGGACACTGCGCTGAACAGCTACGACAGCGCCGACGGCGTGCGGAGCAAGGGGCCGGCTTGGGCCTCCCGATACGAGCACAACCGCGCCTCGCAGGCCCGCACCGCGGCAGAGAGGCGCGCTCACGAGAACGGCGGCCTCATTGTCAGCGGCGGCGGCGTCGATCTCCGCTAAAACCTGATACATCGCTGCAAAAGAAGCCCTCACTGGCAGAAGTGCTAGTGAGGGTTTCTTTGCTTGCGGCGAGATGCCCTCCTGCCCGCGATTGTCTGCTGCCCGGCACTGTCTAAAATGGCGGCATGCACCGAATCCCATCACAGCCGACTCGCCGCGCCCTGCTCGCCACCGCCCTCGGCGCCAGCGCCTCCTTTGCTCTCGGCACGCCGTCTTTCGCCAGGCCCGCCGCCTTCGACCGCTGGGTGATTGCCTTCCGCCCGCGCGCGCTCCAGCGCGGCATCTCCGAACAGACCTATGATCGCGTGATGAGCGCGGTGACGCCTGACACCAGCGTTTACGCGGCGGTGCGCGCGCAGCCGGAATTCACCGAGGAGACGTGGCAGTACATCAACCGCCGTTGCTCCGACTGGCGCGTGATCACCGGCAAGGAGCGCGCCCACGAATATGCCGCGCTGCTCAAGCGCGTCGAAGCCGATTACGGCGTCGACCGCTACACCTTGCTCGGCCTCTGGGGCATGGAGTCGTCCTTCGGCGACGTCATCACGAATCGGAAATACATGCGTCCCGTCATCCCCGCGCTCGCCGCGCTGGCGTGGGGCGAACAGCGCCGCCGCGCCTATTGGGAAGCCGAATTGCTCAACGCGCTCACCATTGTCGATCGCGGCTGGGCGCAGCCGTCGGACATGATCGGCTCCTGGGCCGGCGCCATGGGGCATACGCAATGGATGCCCGAGGTGTGGCTGCACATGGGCGTCGACTACGACCGCGACGGCCGCACCACTCCCTTTGGCAAGCCGGACGATTCCCTCGCCGGCACCGCGCGCTATCTGGTCGAGCGCGGCAAGTACCGGCGCGGCGAGGCCTGGGGCTGCGAGGTGCGCATCCCGCAAGGCCACAAGCGCCTCGCCGACAATCGCACCTGGCGCACCTATGAGAAATGGCATGAACTCGGCGTGCGCCGCGCCGATAGTGCCGCCTTCGCGCAGCCGAACGATCAAGTGAAGCTATGGCTGCCTGTCGATGGCGGTCCCGCGTTTCTGGTCGGGCAGAATTTCCGCGCGGTCTACTCCTACAATCCCTCCAGCAACTACACGCTCGCGCTTCTACATCTCGGCGATCTCATCCGCGGCGATCCGTCTTTCCATCAGCAATTCCCCGGTGGCGAGCGCGTGCCGACATTGGCCGAGGTGAAGGAGATTCAACGCCGCCTCAATGAGCAGGGCTTCCACACCGACGGGATCGACGGCCGCACCGGCAGCGATACGGTGAAGGCCGTGCTCGCCTTCCAGAAGAAAGTCGGCATGGAGCCGGCGGATGGTTATGCCGGGCTGAAGGTCTTGGCACGGTTGCGGCAGAGCGGGTGACGTCGGGTTTGGGGACATCTGCCCTTGATACCGCGACACCTTCCTACGCGACGACGCCGTCTTTGCAAAGTGATGCACAGCTTTCATTCACAAGTGGAGGCCTACGTGAAAACGGTCGACATCATTTATCGGTATGAGGCGCGCGATACTTCTGCGAGGCCTCTCCCGGCGGACAGCAATGCAGCCCTGCTCAGGTTGAATGACGGCAACAGCGATTTCGCCGCGCTTCTCGATCACGTCAACGACGAAAGCGGGATTCAACGAATAATCCCGGTCGATCCGCGAGATTTGGGCTTCGGTTCGGACGTTGCAGGAACACCTAAACAGCGTCCGTTTGCCGCTGTGCTTGGGTGTTCGGATGCCCGCGTCCCAATTGAACTTATTTTCCACGAGGGACCGAACGATCTTTTCGTTGTCCGCGTAGCAGGCAACGGCCTTGGCCTAGAAGTACTTGGCAGTCTGAAATACGCAGTAGATAACTTGGGCGGCACTTTGAAGCTTATTGTCGTGCTCGGGCACAGCGGATGCGGGGCCCTTACCACCGCCGTCGACGTATTTCTCAACACGGGCGACTACTTGACGATCGCGGCAAAACATTCGATTCGGAATATTATCGACCGTTTACTTATCGTCGTTCAGGCTTCAGCGAACAAATTGCTTTCGGCGTTTGGCCCCGACGTCACGCGCAACCCGGGATACCGGCAGGCTCTGATCGAGGCATCGATTGTGACCAATGTTGCGCTTTCAGCCTATTCGATCCAGCAAGAGTTCATCGCGCACGACCTATCGGAATTGCAGGCGGCCTACGGCGTTTACGTTCTCGAGACCCGTGAAGTATGGGCCCCGCGTCCCGGCAACATCAATGGGACCGGGTTGGCCGCAGCTCCCCGCGATCTCGCGGGATTTGCCCACTTTGGCGACGCGGTTGTTCAATCGGCGCGAATTACTTCATATATCAAATAGCGAGTATGCCTTCTTGGCCTGTTCGAAAAGCCCCGTGAGGCCTACTCCGCCGCCACGCCCGGTTCGCGCATGAAGTCCTGTTCGGCGATCCAGGTCTTGAGGAACGCGACACAGGACGCAACCTTCTGCGGAATGACCGGCGCTTTCGGATAGACCGCGAGCAGCGGCCGCGCCGCCACGCGATAGCGCGGCAGCACCGTCACCAGCGTGCCCGCGGCGAGATCATCGGCGACGCTGTAGCGCGGCACCAGCGTGATGCCGAGGCCGGCGATCGCCGCCTTGCGCAGCGCCAGCGCATGATTGGAGAAGAACGTGCCGCGCACCTTCACCGGCACGGGACCCTTCGGACCCTCGAAACGCCAGAGCGTATCGTTTGGCGATACGTTCACGTGCACGAGACAAGCGTGCTCGCCTAGCTCGGCCGGCATCGAGAGTCGCCCCGCGCGTGCAAGATAATCGGGCGACGCGCACAGCGACCAATCGAGCGCGCCGATCTCCTCCTCCACCACCGACGACGAGCGCACGGTCGAGAAGCACAGCACCAGATCGAGGCTGCGTTCGGCGAAGTCGTAGGCGCCCCGATACGGCGTATTCTCGAGCATCAGCGACACGCGCAGGCGCGGCTGCATCTTGGCGAAAGCAATCACCGCATCGGAGAGATGGGTGGTGCCGAATGACTTCGGCGCTAGGATCTTGAGCGTGCCCACGGGCTCGGTGCGCGTGCGCAGGATCGAACGCTCGTTCGTCTCGATATCGCGAAACACCGTCTCGCAGAAATCGAGATAGGCGTGGCCTTCGTCGGTGAGGCTGAGCGAGCGCGTCGACCGGTTGAGCAGCCGCACGCCGAGCCGCACTTCGAGATCGCTCACATGCCGCGATACCAGCGCGCGCGAGAGCCCGAGCTGGCTCGCCGCGATGGTGAACGAGCCGGAGCGCACGACACGCACGAAGCTTTCCATGGTGCGGAAACGGTCCACTGCGCCCTCGCCGGAAATGCTCGCCGTTACTGATCGGCGATGCGGATCATTGTTGCGGAGTATGCAACAATATTGTGCAGATTTAGCGGCTTCTAAGCGCTAATGTCAAAGCCTATAGTGCCGGGCAAGGGCAAAGGCGCGGATCAACGCGCAGCGACTAGAAACAGGGAGAACGTCGGCGAGGGCCGCGACCGCGAGAGGTCGCCAGGCTCGAGCCTTCTACGCACCGCATGACAGTGACCTCGCAAGGCAAAGCGCCGGCTGATGCCGCGCGCGCGCAAATTTCCGCTGATGCAGAAATCGCGTCCGTCGATCGTCCCGTCCCGGCCGGCGTCAACGCCGCGGCCTTCGGCAGCGACGTCGTCGCCGACGCGCTACGCGCACTCGATATCCCCTACATCGCGCTCAATCCGGGTGCGAGTTATCGCGGGCTGCACGACAGCATCGTGAACTATCTCGGCAACGAAAAGCCGCAGATGCTGCTCTGCCTGCATGAGGAGAGCGCGGTCGCCATCGCGCAGGGCTACGCCAAGGTCACCGGCAAGGCCATGGCCGCGGCGGTGCATTCCAATGTCGGCCTGATGCACGCGACGATGGCGGTCTTCAACGCCTGGTGCGACCGCATGCCGATGGTGATCCTCGGCGCCACCGGCCCGGTCGATGCGACCAAGCGGCGGCCGTGGATCGACTGGATTCACACCGCGCGCGATCAGGGCGCGCTCATCCGCCACTACACGAAGTGGGACGATCAGCCGGCGTCCCCCGGCGCCGCGCGCGAGGCCTTGCTGCGCGCCAACTGGATCGCGAACACCGCGCCGCGCGGCCCGACCTACATCAATCTCGATGCAGAAATGCAGGAGGCGAAGCTCCCCGAGCCCATCGCGCCGATCGACGCCAAGCGCTTCATGCCGCCGGTTGAAAGCGCCGCATCTGCCGAGGCGGTCGCGCAGGCCGCCGAGCTTTTGCGCAACGCCAAGCATCCGGTGATCCTCGCCGGCCGCGTTTCGCGCGATCTCGATGCCTGGAACGAGCGCATCGCGCTCGCCGAGCGGCTCAACGCGCAGGTCGTCACCGATCTCAAGATCAGCGCCTCGTTCCCGACCGATCATCCGCTGCATGCCGGCGCGCCGGGCGGCACGGTGCTGTCGCCCGAGGCCATCGAGGCCATTCGTAGGGCCGATGTCATCCTCAGCCTCGATTGGGTGGACGTCGCCGGCTGCTTCAAGTCGGTCGGCGGCAATATCTCGGCCAAGGTCGTGCAGGTCTCGGTCGACCACCGCCTGCACAATGGCTGGAGCATGGACCATCAGGGCTTGCCGCCCGTCGATGTCTTCATCGCATGCGAGCCGGACGTGGCCGTGCCGGCGCTGCTCGAAGCGCTGGGCCTCGGCAGCCGGCATAGGATGGTTTCCCCTGCCAAGGACTATCCCACGCCGCCCGAGGGCAAGCTCACCGTCGATCACCTCACCGACGCGCTGCGCCGCGCCGTCGGCGACCGGCCGACCTCCCTCACCCACATTTCGCTCTCCTGGAACGGCGCAAGCTGGCACTTCCGTCACCCGCTCGACTATCTCGGCTCAGATGGCGGTGGCGGCGTCGGCGGCGGCCCCGGCATCTCGGTCGGCGCGGCGCTGGCGCTGAAGGGCTCCGGCCGCCTCCCCGTCGCGGTCTGCGGCGACGGCGACTTCCTCATGGGCGTCACCGCCCTTTGGACAGCGGCGCATTACCACATTCCCCTGTTGGTCGTGGTCGCCAACAATCGCTCCTTCTTCAACGATGAATTGCACCAGGAGCGCGTCGCTCGCATGCGCAACCGTCCGGTCGAAAATCGCTGGGTCGGTCAGCGCATCTCGGAACCCGACATCGACCTCGCCGCGATGGCGCGCGCGCAAGGCGCGCAAGGCTTCGGCCCGATCACCGAGCTCGCCGATCTGGTCCCGACCTTCGAAAAGGCCATCGCCGCCGTCGAAGCAGGCCAGCTTGTTGTGGTCGATGTGCGCGTCGCGCCGGGCTACACTGCCGCCACCACCGCGGCGATGACCCGCGCCAAAAGCGACTAAGAGCGAACAGGGGACCGCTGGATGCTATCTCCCTCCGCACCGAAAGCCGACGGCGACATCCTCGTCGCGGACGATATCTTCGTCCGCTTCGAGACCACTGAGGGTCCGGTCACTGCCGTAGACCACATGTCGTTCAATGTGCGCCAAGGCGAATTCCTCTCGGTGATCGGGCCGTCGGGCTGCGGCAAGTCCACGCTGTTCAACGTCATCGGCGGTCTGCTCACGACGCATGACGGCACCGTCAGCGTCGGCGGCGAGACCATCGCCGGACCGCACAAGTCGATCGGCATGGTGTTCCAGGAGGAGTCGACCTTCCCTTGGCGCAATGTCACCGACAACGTCGCCTTCCCGCTCGAGCTCACCGGCATGTCGAAGGCCAAGCGCATCGAGCGCGCGCGCTATTTCATTTCGCTGGTCGGCCTCACCGGCTTCGAGAAGCGCTATCCGGGCGAACTCTCCGGCGGCATGCGCCAGCGCGTCTCGCTCGCGCGCACGCTCGCCTCCGAGCCGAAGATCCTCCTGATGGACGAGCCCTTCGCCGCGCTCGACGAGCAGACGCGGCTCCTGCTCGGCGACAAGGTGCTGCAGATCCAGCAGCAGCTCAAACAGACGACGCTGCTGATCACCCACAACATCACCGAGGCGGTGCAGATGTCCGACCGCATCCTGGTGATGACCTATCGTCCCGGCAGGCTCAAGCGAATCGTCGAGATCGACCTGCCGCGCCCGCGCACTTCGGAGATCGTCGGCAGCGAAGCCTTCGGCCGCTACGTCGCCGAAATCTGGAGCGACCTGCGCGAGGAAGCGAGCCGCGGCATGAAGGACGAAGAGGCCCACGCTCTGCACGAGCACGCCTCATGAGCGCCGTCGCGCCGGCCCGGCCAGCGCCCAGGCCTTCGCCTCTGCTCACTTATCTGCCGGCGCTTACCGGCCTCGCCACCGTGGTCGCCTTCTTCGTGCTCATGGAAGTGCTGATCCGCGTCGGCGTCATCAGCCGCTTCATCGTGCCGCCGCCCTCGGAAATCATCGGCAGCTTCGGCCGCGTCATCGTCGAAGAGCACGTGTTCCGCCGCTTCCTTCTGACCCTCGGCGAATGTCTCACCGCCGGCGTCATGATCACCGTCTTCGGCGTCGCCGGCGGCGTGCTGATGCATCGCTTCAAACTGTTGCAGCGGGCCTGCGAGACCTGGGTCGCCGCCTTCGCCGCCGCGCCCGTGGTGCTCGCTTATCCGCTGTTCATGGTGATCTTCGGCCGCAGCGCCTGGACCATCATCATGATCGGCTTCGTGGCTGCTTTGCCGCCGGTGATCTTGAAGACGCTGGAAGGCATGTCCGGCACCCGCAAGGTGCTGGTCAATGTCGGCAAGAGCTTCAACCTCACCGGCAGCCAGCAGTTCTGGAAGATCATGTTCCCCGCCGCCCTGCCGACCATCTTCGTCGGCATCCGCCTGGGCTTGATCTTCGCCCTGATCAACATCGTCGGCGTCGAATTCCTCATCAACTATGGCGGGCTCGGCCAGCTCATCAACGATCTGGCCGAACGCTACGATCTCGCAGGCACCTACGCCGCGATCTGCTTCGTGATCCTGGTGAGCGTCGTCTTCTTCATGGCGTTGGAAAAGGCCGAGCGATGGCTGAGACCGGGAGATTGACACGCGCGGCGCCCGCCGCCCCACTGCTGAGCCCGGTGACGCTGCTGCGCGCCGCGATCATCCTCGGCGTGCTGGCCGTGTGGGAATTCCTCTCCCACTCCGGCTGGCTCTACCGCGACGTGGTGCCCTCGCTGCTGGCGATCGGCCGCGCGCTCATCGATCTGCTGTCGCACGGCGACTACTACTTCAACCTCGGGGTCACCGCCGGCGAGATCGGCGCGGCGCTCGCAATCGGCGGCATCTCCGGCATGGTGGTCGGCATCGTGCTCGGCGTGAACCGCTTCCTCGCCAAGGCTTTCGAGTCCTACCTCTATTATCTCGGCCCCACGCCGAAGATCATCTTCTTCCCGGTGATGATCATGTGGTTCGGCGTCGGTCCCGGCTCGAAGATCGCGCTCGGCGCGCTGTCTTGCTTCTTCCCGGTCGCGCTCTCGGTCGCCGCCGGCATGCGCGGGATCGACAAGGTGCTGATCCGCGTCGGCAGGAGCTTCCGCCTCACCACCATGCAGATGGTGTGGAAGATCTACCTGCCCGCCATGCGCCATCCGCTCATCAACGGCGTGCGCCTCGGCCTTGGCGTAGCGTTGATCGGCACGCTGCTCGCCGAGACCAAGCTGTCGAACAAAGGCATCGGCTTTCTGATCATCCAGGCCTACAGCACCTTCGACATGCCGCGCATGTATGCCCAGCTCATCGTGCTGTTCGTGCTGGCGATCGGCGCCAATGCACTGATCGGCCGCCTCGGCGGGCTGGATAAGATAAAAATACGATAAGAATTTCTCAGGGAGGGTAACAATGAAACACGTACGCCTGTTGACCGGCGCGGCGCTCATCGCCGCCACGCTCGCGGCATCGCCGGCATCCGCCGACGATCTGGTCAAGCTCACCATCGGCCAGCGCGGTAACTGGGACACCGCCATCACCCATCTCGGCGACAAAGCCGGCATCTTCAAGAAGCACGGCATCGTGCTCGAGATGATTTACACCTCCGGCAGCGGCGAGACGTTGCAGCCGGTGATCGCCGGCAGCGTTGATGTCGGCCTCGCGGTCGGCACGCTCGGCGCCATGGCCGCCTATTCGAAAGGCGCGCCGGTGCGCATCATCGGCGCCGAGGCGACCGGCGCCGCCGACTACTGGTATGCGAAGAACCCGGCGATCAAGACGCTCAAGGACGTCAACGGCCACACCATCGCCTTCTCCAGCCAGGGCTCCTCGACGCAGAGCGTCGTGCGCGCCTTCATCAGCGAGAACAAACTCAACGTCACTCCGCAGGCGACGGGCAACCCGAGCGCCACGCTCACGGCGGTCATGACCGATCAGGTCGATGTCGGCTGGGCCGCGCCGCCCTTCGGCTTGAAGGAGATGGAGGAAGGCAAGATCCATCTCGTCGCCAAGGCGACCGACGCTGCGCTGGTGCGCGGGCAAACCATCCGCGTGATGGTCGCCAATACGGAGGCGCTGAAGAACCGCAAAGAGGTGATCGACCGCTTCATGGCCGCCTACCGCCAGTCGATCGACTACATGTACTCGGACAACCCGAAGGTGATATCCGACTACGCCGAGTTCACCAAGACGCCGCTGGCCACGGCCAAACAGGTGCGCGACGAGTTCTTCCCCAAAAGCCTGATCGACCCCGACAAGATCACCGGCCTCGACACGCTGGTGCCCGAGGCGGTGAACCTGAAGTTCATTCCCGCGCCGCTGAGCAAGGAGCAGCTTGCCGAGCTCATTCAAATTCCGCCGAGGAAGTAAGGCTTACTTTCTTCACCTCCCCCTGGAGGAGGGAGGTCGACCGTCGCCGCGACAGCGGCGACGGTCGGGAGGGGGTGAATGTGACGGTGACTGGCTTCTGACGCGGTCACCCCACCCCGCCGCCGTCGGCGGCAACGCTCCCCCTCCAGGGGAGGGTAAAGCAGGCGCGCGCGCCGAATGAGTCTCTACCCGGCCGCCGCCTCAAACCCGCCATGCGTCCACGCCGCGCGGTTCTCCGGCGCCGTCATGAACGCAATGAAGGCCTTGGCGGCGTCGGCTTCCGCGGTGCTGGCGGCGACCGCCGCGCCATAGACCTGCCGCAGTTGCGCCGCGCCCGGCAGCGGCCCGACGACCGCCAACCCCGGGGTGCCGACGACTTCGCTGGCCGGATAGATGCCGAGATCGGCTTCGCCCTTGACCACCAGATCGACACCGCCAGCGAGCGCCGACCGGTGCGCGATCTTCTCTTTGGCTATCCCGAGCTCCCCCATGAGCTTGCCGAGATGCGTGCCGCTCGGCGTCTCGCCCGGCGTGGCATGCACGATGACTTTCGCCGCGTGCAGCGCCTGGCGGAGTTTGTCCACCGTCGAGATGTCCGGGCGTGGCGCGCCGTCGCGCACCACCATGCTGATGAGCACCGTCCCGAGGACGCCACGGCCGTCGGCGCTGAGCTTTCCCTCAGTCACGTAGCCGTCGAGCAGCGACACCGGCATCACCAGCAGATCGGTCTTCTCTCCGGCCGTGATGCGCTCGCGCAGCGCGCTCATGACGGCATAGGAGAAGGCGACCTTGTGGCCGGTCCGTTGTTCGAACGCGGGCGTCAACTCGGCGAAGACCTCTTTCGGCGCGCCGCCGCTCATCACCCGGATCTCCGCCATGGCCGCCTCTCCTCGCGTCAGAGCTTGAACTGCTCGTGCGTGCCAGGATGGAACAGTTCTTCCGGCTTCACCAGCCGCGACGACAGCCCCTGCGAATGGTGATGCTTGAGGAAGTTCTCGAGCGTCTTGCGGTTCTCCTCGAGCCCGTAGGACCAGAAGTCCTCGCCCATCACGGCGCGCGCCTCCGCCAGCCGCTCCTCGACGAACGGCAGCGTCACTTTCGTCGCCGAGGTATCGCTCAGGAACTCCAGCGCCACGTCCTTGGCCTGCGAGAAGGCCTTGAACACTGCCGCCGGCAGCCAGGGGTGCTGCTCGGCGATCGAGCGCCGGATGCCAACCAGATGCATGATCGGGAAGATGCCGGTGCGCTTGAAGTAATCGTTCGCCGCTGTCACCGGATCGGGGAACAGCCAGCCGACGTTCGGCGTGTTCTTCGGCAGGGACGGCGGACGCGGCGCGATGAAACCGTCGATGGCGCCTTCGGCGAGCAACGCCGAGATCGTCTTGCCTTCCGGCGCGTTGTCGAGCTTCACGTCCGGGGGCAGGTTGATCGAGATCTTCTCTGGCCGGCCGGCATCCTCGATGCCGCCGCGGATCCAGTGGATGTCGGACGGCTTCACGCCGTAGTCATCTTCGAGGATCGCGCGTGCCCAGACATTCGCGGTCAATTGATATTCCGGCACACCGACCTTCTTGCCCTTGAGGTGTTCCGGCTTCTTGATGCGGTCGGTGCGTACGTAGATCGAGGTGTGGCGGAAGGCGCGCGATACGAAACACGGCACGCCGACATAAGGGCCACCGCCCTGCGCCGTCTTCACCGTGAAGCTCGACAGCGAGAGCTCGCAGATGTCGAATTCGGCATGACGAAGCGCGCGGAAGAAAATCTCCTCGGGCGAGAGCGTCATGCAGACGGGATTGACGCCGTCGATCTGCACGGTGCCGTCGATAAGCGCCCGCGTGCGGTCATAGGGGCCGACGGCGACGGATAGATTGAGTTTCGACATGGAACGTCCGGACTTGAGGGTGGGAGGCCTTCATAAGGCAAAGGCGGGAGGGAGGCAAAGCACACCTGTCATTCCGGGACGGCCCGAAGGGCCGGGCCCGAAATCCATACGCCGCAGCGCCGGGGTTATGGATTCCGGGCTCGCGGCCTAGCGGCCGCGCCCCGGAATGACAGGAAATATTACTCCACCCCGCCCTGCTTCTGCGCCTTGTCGTCCGGCGTCACGTCGACCGCCTGCGCGCGGCCCGTGATGTGGACCGGTCCGCGGCAATCCGTCATGCACGGGCTCTTGTTCCAGAACGCTTTCTCGGTTGTCTCGCGGTCGTCATCGTAGAAATTGCCGGCGTTCGGCATCTTCACTTGCGACCATGTCTCCTTCGACAGCACGAACTTGTCGTCGACGATGTCGTTCAAATTGAGCACATAGACGACCACCGCGTAGAGTTCGTCATTGCTGAGCGACTGCGCGTCGCCGAACGGCATGGCGCGGCGGACATAGTCGAACACGCTCGACAGATACGGGAAATACGAACCCACCGTCTTCACCGGATCGGGCGAAGCGAGCGTGCCCTTGCCCTGCGCGAGCTGCGGCCAGCGGCCGGCGCTTTCGCCGAACTCGCCGTGACAGGCGGCGCACTTGTCCATGTAGACCTTCTCGCCCTCTTTCACCGAGCCATGACCCGGCGGCGCGCCCTCGCCGTCCGGCCGCACGTCGATGTCCCAGCCGGCGATCTGCTCAAGCGTTGCGATGTGGCCGATGTTGTATTGGCGCGGCGGCTCGTGCCCTGTTTGAGCAAGTGCTGGCGCGACAACTATTAACAGCTGTGCCACAACTACAGCCGTCATCCTTAGGTGGCCGCGCGCAGCGCGGCCCTCGAAGGATGATGTGGAAACGCACGGGCCGTCGCCCTTCGAGGCTCGGCGCTTCGCGCCGAGCACCTCAGGGTGACGGATCAAATGCCTATCCCACCTCGACACTCTCGACCTCCCCGTCCGCGCGCAAGGCCCAGGTCTGGATGCCGTTGTTGTGGTAGATCGAGTTCACCCCGCGCACCTTGCGCAAGTCCGCCTTGCTCGGCTGCACGTAGCCGGTTTCGTCCATTGCGCGCGACTGCAGCAGCAGCTCCTCGCCGTTCCAGTCGATCTCGGCGTAGAAGCGCACGCAGGCGCGATCGAGCACCGGCCCGTCAATGCGCGCTGTGCGCCAGTTGCGCCCGCCATCAAGCGAGACATCGACGCGCGCGACCTTGCCGCGCCCCGACCAGGCGAGCCCGGAGATCACCAGAAAGCCCTTGCCCTTCACCGGCGCCTGCGGCGACGGTGACGTGATCACCGACTTCGCGTCCATCTCGAAGGTGAACTGCCGCGCCTTACCGTTCTCGAGCAGGTCCGTGTATTTCGACGTCTCTTCGCGGGTGAACCACGGTTGATCGCCGACCTTGATGCGGCGCAGCCACTTCACCCAGACATTGCCTTCCCAGCCCGGCACGACGAGCCGCACCGGATAGCCCTGCTCGGTGCGCAGCATCTCGCCGTTCATGCGATAGGCGACGAGGCAATCATCGAGCGCTTTTTCCATCGGGATGGAGCGGTTCATGCCGGCGGAGTCGCCGCCTTCCACCATCAGCCACTTTGCGTTGGGCTGCAGCCCCGCCTGCTCCAGCAGCAGCTTCAACGGCACGCCGGTGTACTGCACGCAATGCACCATGCCATGCGTATATTGGCAGCCGTTGAGCTGCGCGCCGCGCCATTCCATGCCCGAGTTGGCGGCGCATTCGAGAAAGTGAATGCGGTTGACGCGCGGCAGACGCATCAGCTCATCGAGCGTGAAGATCAGCGGCTTGTCGACCATGCCATGCAGCATCAACCGGTAGTCGTGCGGATCGATCTCGGCGATGCCGCCGTGGTGCCGCTCAAAGCAAAGACCATTCGGCGTGATGATGCCGTCGAGCTGGTGCAACGGCGTGAAGCTCACCGAGGATTCCGGCGTCGCCGTGAGCCACGGTACCGTGCGCCGCACGACGTCCTTCTCGTATTTCGATGGCGTACCGTAAGGCCGCGCCCCGACGCCTTCGCCCAAAGTACGCGACCACGGCGCAACATTCGGCGGCAAGTCCTTCGCATCCTCGGCACGCACGGCGGTCACGCTCGCCGCGGCGGCACCGACGGCCCCCGCGAGAAATCGGCGGCGCGAGGCACCCGCCTTGTCCGCGCTCTTGCTTGTGCTCTGGCTCGTGACCTTGCCCGTGCTCTCTGACATCGGAGCTCCCCGGCAGTTTCATCCCTGCGAGGGTTCTATCACATTCTAAATTATGAATGTAACAGCCGAGACCGATTATGCGCCGGTTATCTTGACGCTGGTATTGGGGCTCACGCGCACGGTCTTTTCCGCAGCGACGTAGCGCTCGACCAGCTCCCACACCGGCGGGCCTTGCGTCCCCTCATTCACGCTGGCCCAGCCAGCCACCGTGTAATCCTTCTTCGGGTCGATCGGCTTGCCCGATTTCAGATGCGTCATGCCGGAGATGCGGTGCCCGATCGGCTTTGAGACGTCGATGGAATAGCCAAGCCTGCCGCAGCGCACCATGTCGCCGCCCTGCTGGTAATAGGGGTCGGGATTGAACAGGTTGTCGGCGACGTCTTCGAGCACCTCCTTGAGGCGCTCGCCACTCATGCTCATGCGATAGACTTGGGGATAGGTGATCGCCGTGGCGTTGTGGATGTCCTCGACAGTAATCGCCTGCCCCGGCAGCACGCTGGTGCCCCAGCGGAAGCCGGGCGACAACGCGATCTCCGCGTCGCGCTCTTTCAACAGCGCGTCGCAGATGAGATCGTCGAAGGTGCCGTTGAAATTGCCGCGCCGGTAGAGAAGTGAATCCGCCCGCCCCACCTCGCGTGCAAGCTCCGCGGCATAAGGCGCGCGCGCTTTCGCAATGGCGCCGGCCATCTCGGCGTCGGACGCGATGGCGTCGGCGAACAGCGGGATGAGCTTGTAGCGAAAGCCCTTTACCGCTCCACCTTGCACATCGAGATCGAGCCGCGACACGAACTTGCCGTGGCTGCCCGATGCGATCAGCAGCGTCTTGCCGACGGTGATCGCCTCCGGCAACGCGTCGTGCGTATGCCCGGTGAGGATCACGTCGATACCAGCTACGCGCGACGCCAGCTTGTGGTCGACGTCGAAGCCGTTGTGCGACAACAGCACGATCAGCTCGGCGCCCGCCTTGCGCGCCTTCTCGACCGTGGCCCGCACCTCTTCCTCGCGAATGCCGAAGGACCATTTCGGCATCATCCACCGCGGATTGGCGACCGGTGTATAGGGGAAGGCCTGGCCGAGCACGGCGATCTTCACGCCGCCCTTCTCGAACATTTTGAAAGGTTCGAACACCGGCTCGTTCCATTCGGTGTCGCGCACGTTCAACGCGAGGAATGGAAAGCCGAGCGTGTCGACCAGAGACTTCACCCGGTCCTCGCCATAGGTGAACTCCCAATGGCCGGTCATGGCGTCGGGCTTCAAGAGCGCCATGCAGTCGACCATGTCCTGGCCACGGCTCGCATTGGCGCCGAGCGAGCCCTGCCAGGTGTCGCCGCCGTCAAGCAGCAGCACTTTGTCTTGTCCGCGCTCGCTGCGCACGCGCTTGACCACCGTGGCGAGCCGATCGAGCCCGCCGATACGGCCATAGCTCTTGGCCAATGCCTCGAAGTCCTGGTCGGTGAGCGCATAGGCCGAAGCCGACTTCTCAGGAATGCCGAAGCGCGTGAGGAAATCCTTGCCGGTGATGTGCGGCGGCTGGCCCTTCGCGTCCCCGACGCCGAGGTTCACCGACGGCTCGCGGAAATAGACCGGCAGCAACTGGCCGTGGATGTCGGCCACATGCAGCAGCGTGACATTGCCGAGCGCGTCGAACTTCGTGAGGTCGTCCTGCGTCAGTTTCTGCTGCGCCAGCGCGCGCGTGAACGCTCCGCCGCCGGCGGCTATCGCCGCCGTCGCCGCGCCGACCTGGAGGAGTTCACGGCGGGTGATCATTGTTGGACTCCATCATTCCGGGGCGCCGCGCCGGAGCCCGCAGGGCAATGGCGGGGCGAACCCGGAATCCAGAAACACACGAGAGCCTTGCCGAGCGGCTGGATTCCGGGTTCGCCGCTACGCGGCGCCCCGGAATGACAGCTATCAATGCCTGATCCCCGGCACGCTCAGTTTCTGACCCGCGTTCTGCGACGCCAGATAGATCTCCAGGTCGCCATATTCCTTGGCGTCGGGCGCCAGCTCGTCGGCGCGGATGTTCACCTGGCACCACTGGAAGCGCTGGCGGATATCCCAGATCGTCTGCAGGCTTGTGCGCCAGGTCGGGAAGCGATCGTACTGCCCCTTCGGCTCACCCAGCCATTGTCCGCGGATCCAGTGATTGGCCGCCTTGCCGTGGCAGTCGGTGCAGGCGAAGTTCAGTTCGCCCAACTTACGGCTGGCCAATTCCTTGCCGCGTTCGATCGCCGCCTTCGACTCCGGGCTCGTCGTGTCCACCGCGATCGGCGTCCCATTGGCGAGATTGTGCAAATAGACCGACATCACACGGTTCTCGTCGGTCTCCATCGGCCAATCGGCGCCAGTCGTCGCCTTGGCGTGGCGCGTGACGAACTCCTCCACGCCCAGCACTTTGTTCAGCCGCCGCTCCCATTTGGGCATCGACGCCGCCCAGGTCTTGAACTGCCCCTTCGGATCGTTGTGGCAGGTGGCGCAGGCAAAACCCGACGCGAAGCGCTGCTTGTACAGCTCCGGCGCTTTGTCGATCGCCCACATGCCGGGATTTTCCATCGCGTCGAGATTGTCGCGCTTCTCGACCGGCGCCGAACGCTTCTCCGGATTATCCAGTTCGGTCTTGAACACCGCCGCCTTGGTCAGCGTCTTCAGGAACGCGACCATGTCGCCGATTTCCTGATCGTTGAACACGCCGTGGCTGCCCCAGGGCGGCATCATCGTCTCGGCGTTATAGACGCGCGCGTCGTAGATGTAATTGAAGAGATATTCGTCGTCGCGGCCGGCATTCCCGATCTCGGAGAGATCGGGGCCGACATTGCCCGGCAGGTCGGCATTGCCCGCCTGCCCCATCACGTGACAGGCGAGGCACGAACCGCCGCGATTGCGGTCCGCCACCAGCTTCGCGCCATTGGCGGCATTGCCGGTGAGCGGACCCGCGAGCTTGCGCGGCTCCCTCGGCGCCGGCGGCGACGAGATCGTCGCCAGCGTGCTCCATTTCGATTCATCGCGGGCAGGCCAGCCGGAATAGCGTTTCCACGGCCGCGCCGCGGCGTCGCCTTTCAACTCGAGCGGCTTCTTCGCCGCCTGGTCCTGCGCCTGCACGGCGCCGACACTAATGACGGCTCCCGCAATCAGCGCGGCGCCCGCCAGAAATCCTCCACGCATCGTTCACTCCTCCCCGAACGAAGTCTTCGTCATAGCCCGCATCCCGCGCAGCCCCGCGCGGGAGACGGGTTTTCAGGCCACGGTGATCTTTTCTTCTGCGGTTGTGACCGTGCCGTCGTCGTCGGTCCATGTAAACTTGAAGGTGCCGCTCTCCTCCACTTTGGCGAAGAACTGCATATAGGGGTTTGCCGCGACCGCCGGCTCCATGTTCGCCTTGAACACCGGCTTGCCGTTGAACTCGCAGGTGAAGGTATTGATGATCTTGCGCGGGATCGTCTTGCCGTCTTTGTCCTTGCGCTGACCCGACTCCATGATGTGCGGCATCAGCGTCTTGATCTCGATCACTTCGCCCTTCTTCGCTTCCTTGGGAAGCTTGAGCCGCGGCTTCTCCGCCATGATGCTCTCCTGAAATTCTTGACCGTTAAGGAATTAGCCGCCGCAGCCGCCGATGGTGACCTTCACCAGCTTCTGGCCGGTGTAGAATGCACCTTTGCTGGTCTTGGCGACGACGACGATGTTCTGCGTGGCAGCGAGCCGGATCCGGGTCGAGGCATCGGCCTTGCCCGACATCGGCGTGAAATGGAACGTGGCGACGCCGGGGTTGGGATTGCCCTCGGCGACCACAAGCACCTCGCTGACATAGTCGTCAGCGGTCATCGGCGCATCGACCGAGATGGCCAGCGGCACGGTATTGCCGTTCTCGGCGATCTCCGGAAGCTCGATCGAGACCTTGCTCTTGTCGGGCGTCTTGCCGCCGGTGAATTTGGCGATCTGGTCCGCCGCCTCCTGGGCCGAGGCCAGGGCCTTCTCGTCCCAGCCGAGAAGCGTAAGCGCTGCGCCGCCCGCGCCGATGACAAGCGCCGCGCGACGGGAAAGCTGTCGCATTGAGTTCCTCCCGAGATTCCATTTTTGGAGCTGTTGCCCCGCCCGGCGCGGACCATAACCGCGGGAGGCCCCGTCTTCAAATCATATTCAGAAAACAGAATATTCGTTTTGCAGTGCGGCGAAGGATGGGTGTTTTGTCCTGCAGCGAACCATCGCGAAAGCAATCTATCAGTCATTCCGGGGCGCGCCGAAGGGGCGAACCCGGAATCCAGAGCCACGCGCTGGCCCGTCTTGTTTCAGGATTCCGGGTTCGCGTGCTGCGCCCGCGCCCCGGATTGATCATCAACTCGGCAGCGCCTTCACATAATCCCGAAACGTCTTCGTATCGTAAGCCTTCTCGCGCACGAAACGGAACATGGCGAGAAAGTCCTCCGGCCGCAGGTAGCCCGGCGCCCGCGCCACCTCGCGCTTCTGCGGCGCCAGGACTTTCAGCGGGGCGGCGCGCTCGGCGAAGAACTGGAAGGTCGGCGTGAAGCGCACGCCGTATTTCGCTGCCAACTCTTTCTCTGACAGCTCCTGCCCGTCGAAATCGGTCACCTTGCGCGAGCCGATGATGTTGAGCTGCTCGACGATGAAATTGGCCTTGATGTAATCGGAGATGTCGCTGCGCGCGAAATTGACGAAATGCGTCTCTTTGCAATAGGGGCAGCCCTTGAGCTCCCACATGATGGCGAAGCGCTTGCCGTCCTTGTGCGCGCCTTCCAGATCGTCGGCGAGATCGAGGAAGCTCTCCAGGAACCACGGCTCCTTGTAGAGGCCATCGTCGGTGAGGATCGGCGCCGCCCTCGCCGGCGCCAACCGCGCCGCCGAGAGCGCCGCCGCACCAGCCAGAAGTCCGCGTCGTGTCACTGGCATGCTTTGTTTACCGCGCTTGCGCGGGTCCCCTCGCCCATCCGCCGGCCGACGCTTATAGTCCGCCTTCCATATAGCCATCTCTCACAGTCCGGTGAAGAGCGATGCTGGTCCGGTTCGCCCGCGCGGCGCTTGTTGCATTTGCTCTGACGGGCGCGGCCTACGCCGACGACCTCGCCGATTTCAACGCCGCCGCCGAGGCGGTCGCCGCGCATAACCGTGTCGCCATCGGTTACCTGCGCACCGGCAATACCGACCTCGCCTCGCTCGAACTCGACACGACGCGCGCGGCCTGGGGCGATTTCTCCAAGCGCTTCTCCGGCCGGCGGCCCGACATGTTTAAGGACAACACGTACTATGTCGTCGCCGTCACCGACATCGGCACGCGGCTGATCACCGCCGACATGATGCTCAATGCCGGCCGGCCGGAAATCGCCGGCAAGGCCCTGAGCGCGGTGCGCGACGATTTCTACAAGCTGCGCAAGTCCGCCGGCATCGTCGTGCTCGCCGACTGCATCTATGACTCCAATACAGCCATGGATGCGCTGATGACCTACAACGACGCGACGCTCGATTTGAGCAAGACCGAGACAACAACCGACATCATGGGCAAGACCGCGGCCTACACCGCATTGCTCGGCCATTGCGACGGTCTCGCCGGCGATGCCGTGCGCCAGGAGCCGGAATTCCGCCGTCTGATCGACGGCGCCAAAGCGAGCCTGACGCTGATCCCGAAAGCCATCGCCACCAACGACGCAGGCCTCCTGCACCGTGTGTTGATCGAGTTGCGCTCGTTCGACAATCTGCTGGCCTTTCGGTTTGGGTGATCTTTCTTATCCCTCCCCCGCTTGCGGGGGAGGGCAGCCGCCGAAGGCGGCGGGTGGGGGTGTTTGCAAATGACTCCACCCTCGGTCGCTTCGCGCCGGACCCTCCCCTTTCAGGGGGAATTTTGGCATCTCCTGGCATCCGCTGGTACCGCCTGAACCGATGTAACACACTGTAAATACACGCATTTTCTTGATGCGGCTCTATATGGCTCCATGCTAACGTATTCCGATATTTTGGATACGGACCGGAGACAGGAGCCCGCCCGCAATGCCGAAGCCGCGCAATGCCAAAGTCGAGTCCGCCAGCCAGCGTCTCAAACTGGGAGCCCGCCGAGCCCCATACTTTACGCGCCTCGCCCCCGGCATCGCCCTCGGCTATCGCCGCAATAAGGGCGCCGGCACATGGGTGGTGCGCTCCAACGATGGACACGGCGCGGAATGGACGAAGCGGATCGCCATCGCCGACGATCTGGAGCCCGCCGCGCCGCCGCTCGTGCTCACCTTCTACCAAGCACAGGAAGTAGCGCGCCAGTTGGCGCGCGGCCATGGCCAGGACGCGCTGGTGGATGACAGCCGTCCCGAAACCGTTGACGAGGCGCTGACCAGTTACGAGAACGATCTGAAGGCACGCGGTGCCAATGTCTACAACGCGCGCGCGCCCCGGCATCATCTGACGCGGGTGCTGCTGGACAAGCCGGTGCAGCTGCTCACCTCCAAGGAGCTTGAAGCTTGGCGCAATAGCCTGATCGACAAGGTAGAGCCGGCGACCATCAACCGCATGCTCAAAAGCCTGCGCACGGCACTGAAGCAGGCGGCGCACCGCGATCCCCGCATCCAGAACCAGGGGGCTTGGAAGACCGGCATAAAGGACCTGCCGGATGCGCTGAACGATCGCAACGTCATCCTGACCGATGACGAGGTCCGCGCGCTGATCGCTGGCGCCTATGCGCAGGATGCCGCGCTCGGCCTGCTCGCCGATGTTCTGGCGCTGACCGGCGCGCGACCGAGCCAAGCCGCGCGGCTTGTGGTGGCTGATCTGATCTTGAGCGACCCGCTCAGGCCGCGCCTGATGATGCCGCGCTCGGCCAAGGGCGGCGGTGTCAACCGCATCGAGCGCAAGAGCCAGCGCGTGCCGGTGCCGATCACGCCGCAGCTGGCGCAGAAGCTGAAGGCGGCGGCGGCAGGCCGCGCGCCCAACGCGCCGCTGCTGCTGCGCGGCAGTGGCTTTTCTTGGGGCAAGAGGCCGCACAGGTATTACAGCGACGACATCGGCGCGGTCGTTAAGGCCATCGGGCTCGATGCCGACGAGGTCACGATATACGCGCTACGGCACAGCTCGATCGCGCGCCAGTTGCTGCGCAGCGTGCCGATCAGGATCATCGCGGGGACGCACGACACCAGCGTTCCGATCATCGAGCGGCACTATAGCCGCTACATCACCGATCACAGCGATGACCTTTCGCGCGCCGCGCTGCTGCACCATGAGCCGCAGGCCGGCGACAATGTCTGGATGCAGCCCGCCAGCTGATCGGTGCAAATCCCGAGCCGCCCCGGCTTCCGCAAGGAGAACCGGGGTTGGGCGGTCAGAACGCCTCGCAATCACGCAGGCCTTCTGAAAACGGGAACATCGCTCAATGACGACCAAGAAAAACCACCGCGCCGACGCCGCAGATGCCGCGCTTATCCCGGCTTGCAAGAAATTCACCGCGACGATCCTCAAGGACAACAAGCCGCAGACTTCCGAGTTCGACACGCTCGCTGACGCGCAGCTTGCAGCGGCGAAACTGAACGCGTCCGCGAACAATGGTCGCAAGGCGCTGGTGTACGCGATCACCGACGATGGCCGCGCGATCCTCGTCCGCGCTTTGAAGGAAGCCGCGCCCGCGACGACGAAGGCCGAGCCGAAGCCCGCGCCTGCGAAGGTCGCGAAACCCGCGAAGGCTCCCGCCAAGAAGGCCAATTCACTTGCGAAGAAGGCGGCGCCGCCGAAGCGCGAAGGCTCGAAGGTCGAGATCGTGATCGCGATGCTCACCGGCAGGAAGCCGATCACCCGCAAGGATATCGCCGAAGCCACAGAGTGGCCCTCGGTCAATATCAAGGCGATCTGCGTCCGCAAGGGGATGAAGCTGAAGAAGAACGCTGACGGCACGCTCTCTGCCTCGGCACCGAAGTGAAGCAATCGGAGCCGCAGTAGTTGCTGCGGCTCCACTCATTTCGAAAGCATCATCACCCAATGAGGACCATGACATGAGCGTTCAAGCCAAATGGAATATGTGCTGCCCGAAGTGCAGGCGGGCGAACTACATCGACATCGCCGCCACCATGTGGGTGCGGCTGACGAAGAACGGCACTGATCCCACTTCTGCCTTCGATGGCAGTTGCAAATGGAGCGGCACGAGCCGCGCGCGGTGCAATCATTGCCAGTACATTGGCACGGCTTCCAACTTCGAACTGGCCATACGGACCGGCACATGAAACGCGCAATGATCGCACTGGCGCTGGCCTGCTGCATCGCGCAGCCGGCCAGGGCCGACGAAGCACCCCGCCTGAAGGTGGGCAACACCATCAGCTGGCCTGTGCAAAACGTCTACGATCGGAACCACTTCGGCTGTTTCGACATCGAGAACACCAAAGAGGCATTTCGCCTCTATGCGGATGCCGTTCGCCGGGTGGCGGGCCATGTAAACGACACCGGACCGTTCGGTGCTCATGCCGTTGATCTCTTCGTTCAGGATCACCGCACCGGCCCGAAGAAGCCGTACATCTTCAGCGACGTTTGCGCGCCTCTCCCGGGCGGCCAGAAATACAAAGTCATATCGACGTTCGACTGGCGCGGCGTCGGCCAAGTGGTGTGCTTAGGCTTCAACGAGACGTTCGATCCTGGCCCCGATCGCAACGCCGACGCAGCGCCGAGCAGCGAGCCGCCAACCTGCTGGTGGACCGCCCTATTCATTCCGCCGCCGCTGTCGCGGCGGTGATCAACCGTCGTGGCATTCGACCGCGATCCGGTTGGCTTTTGGCATCTAGTGAAATTCGCTGGCGCTATCTGTTCGCTTGATCCATCGCGCGCGGGGCATCACTCTTAATGGGCGTTGACCCGCATTCACATAGAGGCATAACCATGCCGCGCTATTCTCAGGACAAGCTTGCCGCAAAGGCGCCGGTGCCGCGTCAGGCCTTCACCATCCAAGAATTCTGCGACTCTTTCGGCATCAGCACCGCGTTTTACTACAAGCTCAAGAAGCAGGGCCAAGCCCCGCGCGAGATGAAGATCGGCGCCCGCACGCTCATCTCATTGGAAGCCGCCGCCGACTGGCGCATCGCGCGCGAGGGGGCAGCCGTGGATTAGGCGCGCGGCCTTCGCCATTAGCCGCGCAGCTGTGGGTTATTTTTCGAAAGCCGGACAGAGAGGGCCGAGAAGGGGAATGCGCGCATGGGCGGCCTTCTGGGCGGAAAATCAGAGAAATAAGTTCAGCGAGTGTCAAATCAGTTCAGCAGATGTCACGGAGTGTCACGCGATTTTATCGCGAGACCGCATCTTCGATGACGCTGCTCGGCTTCCCCATCATCGTGATGTTCACGGCGCTCGATCTTTTCGATGTCCTCGCGCACGGTGAACTTGACTACGCGCATCAACGTCTTGCTGGCGCTCGACATCAGGCGCGAGATTGTCCGATCACCGAAAGCCGACGCGCCAGCTCAATCACGCTGCGGCGAAGGTGCGCGTCCAGCTGCATCATCGCCTCGGCGATGTCGAGGCCATCCTTGGACGCCATGAACGCCGCCAGCGGTGACGCGTCATATTTCTTGTCGTCACCGATGCCATCGGTGAGATCGGCGATATCGACCTCAAGCGCATCGGCA
>DASXOK010000062.1:0-5841 GCA_036494425.1 Pseudolabrys sp. | reverse complement strand
ATAAGATCGGTCCGCTGTGACAAGGGCGCGTTTGAGGTCGTCGGCGGCTTCTTCTGAGCGCGGGACGGTCGACATCAAGTGCAAGTCCTCCGAGGGTGCGGCCTCGCGCGGCACCAAGAGGCCGGTCAGGAGCTCGTAGGCATAGATGTTGCTGCTGCCGACGACGACCACGTCTTTGTCGAGCCCCGCGCGCCAGATCGCCCGCAGAGCGTCGGCGGCTTGAGTAGGCATGCGGCCGATGCGGAGCGCCTTTGACACTCGGGCGGCGACGTCCATGCGACGCTGCAAAGCGGCGATCTGACCATCGAGCTCGGCCCGCTCGCGCTGGAATTCCGCGTAGGCGTGCTCGGTCTCCGGCTTGCGCTGGCCGAGGTACTCGAATTTCTTGGAGCGAGTGATTGGGTCGGTCTGAAAGCGGGCGAGATACTCGTAGCCATTCACCTGCTTCCAGGTGACGCCGCCGGTATACGAATTCCGTCTTTGCAGCAGCGGGCCAAGGGTGCGCCAGAGGTCGCGCACCTCGCCGAGATGCCGGCGCTGTTCCCATTCGAACGAGCGGAGTTCCATGGATTAGTACCTGCCCTTCGGTAGGCCAAATTTGGGTAGTAATAGCTGCGGTACAAGGCCTATTTGGCCATCATGGTTAATCCGTCTATCCGGGATACCAACGTGGACTTGTGAATTTCCATAAACTATATAAATTACTCAAAATCGAGGGCAGGACGATGCAAACCTTTCGCTCACAGGACATGCAGAAGCAGGCCTCCGCGCTGCAGGAAGCGGCGATGAAAGAGCCAATTCTGATTACGTATCATGACCGGCCACGCCTCGTTCTCATGTCGATGGAGGAATATGACCGGATCCGAGGACGGAAGGGTACAGGCGCAGGTGAGACCGGTCTGCCGGAGGGGGTTGCTCGGAGGATCTCGGGGCTGCCCAATCGTACCGAGCGTGATTTCCTGATCGCCTACTCGCGCGGCGAGATTTCCCGTAGCGAGGCTATGATCGGCATGGGTCTCGATCCTTCCGAGACGGCAACCTTCGCGGCTCGGGTGAACGGTGAGCGAATTCCCTGGCCCAAGGTTGACCGGCAGCAGGCAGAGAAGGAAGCCGATGAATTGCTTGAAGCGGTCGGGGGCGCTCAATGAGACACACCCGTATCATACTGCCCGACGCGAGCCCGCTGTTCAGTTTGGTCGCAATCGACGCGCTCGATCTGCTGTTGAAACTGGACGCGAGGATTGTCATCACCGATTACATCGCATGGGAAGCCACGCGAAGCCGCAGTGCGACGGCACAGCGCATTGAGCAATGGATCGCCAATAATCCGACTGTAGTCGAGATCATCGAGACCGAAAGCGGCGCCGACCGCATCCGCAAGGATAAGGTCGGGATCAGCGATAAGCGGAAGAACATGGGCGAGGAGACGGTCTTCGAGGCGGTCTCGAACGAATACATCGGACCTGGACCGTACGTCTTTTTATTTGAAGACGAGAAGATGCTGCGGCAGGCCGCCGGGATGACGTTCTTCGATAAGTACCCAGTCCATCTGATCACGACGTACGGACTTCTCGTCGGCCTCGAACGTCTCGGCATCGTTCCCGACGCTGACGACCTCTTCGCCCGCATCAGAGGCCTTCACGCGCCGCTCGTTCCGGAGGCACGCCCTGGAGTACGAAAAACGCTGATCGACCGCCCGCACCGCGACGAGACCGGCACCGATACGTCTTGGATGCCAGCCAAAACCACGCCCTAGCGAAATACGCTCGTCCCGGACATGCCCGCAAGCCGCTCGCTACGGCGCTGTGGGGGCGCGCTCGCTCGCGGCTTGCTTCGCTTCGCTACACATCGACAACGGTATGGTAGGCCACAGGGGTGTTTTGGTGGCGCTCCACTATCTTCCTGCCAGGACCACTCACCTACTCAGCCCTTTTTGGTATGAGTTGGTAGGAGTTAAAGACAGGCATATATGGACATCGCCCTTTCACGGCGGTAACAGGAGTTCGAATCCCCTAGGGCGCGCCACCCCATCTGCCGAAGCCGAAATGCCGCCGCTGGCGAGCGGGGATGCGACTTGCAATTCTCCGGCTCCGTGCCCTGCCATTCGCCCGAAGCGGTCCGCCGCCTCATGCGTCAGGCTGCGATCCTTCGTCCGATCTCGAACGTCGGCTGCGCGGCGCGGGAGTCGCGTCGGGCTTGCGCGTGCTCGACATCGGCTGCGGCGCCTGCGATGTCTTGATGCTTGTCGGCGAGTTGGTTGGCCCCACCGGATTTATCGTCGGCATCGACCGCAGCGCACAGGCGCTCGCGACCGCGTGTGAGAGCGCGGAACGTGCGCTTCGCCAACATCATCTTCCTGCAGCCAGTCGGGCGGTGCTGCGAGCGGTGTCTTAAAACCAACGCGCCATTCTGCCGCAGGGGTTCGAGAATGGCTGCCATGCGGGAAAACCCGGACGTTCACGCGTAATTTAACATACAAATTATGCGGCCTGTGGTCCTTTCCGGCTACATTCGGGGTTGTCCTGCAAACGGCTCTCCTCGGAGCAACAGGTCATGATCAAAAGTAAGCACATGGGAGCGATCCTGCGCCGCGACGTCTCATTCGTCTGGCATGCCGTGATCGCCGTCGTCTTCATCGGGTTTGCCAGTCTGGCCGTCGCTTCGACGGTGCTCGACCTCGTCTCCTTCGCGCCGTAAGCGTCACGCGCGGTGCGTGAGCGCTATTTGGGCGGATAGGCGTGTGCCCGCCCGTTGAAGTCTTCGATTAAAAACTGCCCGTTTCTATCGGCGCCGGTGCGCCGGAGATAATTCGGCCCGATCGGCGATTTGCCGTGCCCCCCTGGAATATCCAGCACATAGGCCGGCTGGCAGAGGCCGGACAGCCGACCGTGCAGCGCGCGCATCAGCGCTTGCCCGGTGGCAATGTCGGTGCGGAGATGTCCGGTGCCGGGCGCCAGATCGCCGTGGTGCAGGTAATAGGGCTTCACGCGACACTCGACCAAAGCGCGCATCAGTTCGCCCAAGGCCTCGGCCGTGTCGTTGACGCCCTTGAGCAGCACCGTCTGCGACACCAGCGGAATGCCGGCATCGGCCATGCGCGCGAGCCCTTCGCGCGCCGCTGCCGTCAGCTCGCGCACGTGATTGACGTGCACGGCGACGTAGGTGGCCTTGCCCTTCATCTTCATCGCGCGCACCAACTCGGAGGTCATATGCGCCGGATCGGCCACCGGCACGCGCGTATGGATCCGCACGATCTTCACGTGCGCTATCTCGCCGAGCGATTGCATCACCGCGCGCAGGCGCCGCGGCGACAGCACCAGCGGATCGCCGCCGGTGAGGATCACCTCCCATATCTCTGAATGGGCGCGAATGTAGTCGAGCGCGCGCGCGAGGGCCTCGCGCGAGAGCGCGTTCGGCTTGTCGGGTCCGACCATCTCGCGGCGGAAGCAAAAGCGGCAATAGACCGCGCACACGTGCGTGAGCTTCAAGAGCACGCGATCGGGATAGCGATGCACGATACCCTCGACCGGACTATGCGCATCGTCACCGATCGGATCGGCAAGCTCGTCCGCGGTGTGTTCGAGCTCGCGCGCGTCGGGCACGATCTGCCGCGCGATCGGATCATGCGCATCGCTGCGGTCGATCACGGCGCTCAGCGCCGGCGGCAAAGCCACCGCGTAGCGCGCGGCCACCTGCTCCAGTGCCGCACGCTGCTCGCGCGGCACGAGGCCGTGCTCGCAAAGCTGCTCGGGCGTGCGAAGGGTTCGGCTGTCTGTCGTCATGCTCATCCCTATCGACGCGCCTTAGAATTCAACCACAGGTGCCCAGATCACCTGCTCGATCCGCTGCGCGCCGGTCGCGAGCATCGCCAGCCGGTCGAAGCCGAGCGCGATGCCGGACGCCTCCGGCATGTGTCCGAGCGCCTCGAGGAAATCCTCGTCCACCGGATAGCGCTCGCCGTGGATGCGCGCCTTCTCGTCCATCGCTGCCGCGAAGCGCTTGCGCTGTTCGGCGGCGTCGGTCAACTCGCCAAAGGCGTTGGCGAGTTCCACGCCACAGGCATACAGTTCGAAGCGCTCGGCCACCGTCTCGCTGCCGTCTTTGCACCGCGCCAGCGCCGCCTGCGGCAGCGGGTACTCATAGACGATCGTCGCGCGCCCGTTGCCGAGATGCGGCTCGATCCTCTCGGCGAGGATGCGGCTGAAGATGTCGCCCCACGTGTCGTCGTCGGCAATGGCGACATCCGCTTTGCCCGCCTGCGCCGCGAGCCGCGCCCGGTCACCCTCGCCGCCGCGAATCGCCGCCAGAAGATCGATGCCGGCATGGCGCGCGAAGGCCTCGGCGACCGTCACGCGCTCCGGCGCAGCAAACGGATCAATGGTGCGCCCCCGGAACGAGAACTCCTTCGTCCCGGCAGCCTTCGCCGCCTCGGCCAGAAGCGCGGCGCAATCGTCCATCAGCGCCTCATAGCCCTCGTTAGCCCGGTACCATTCCAGCATGGTGAACTCGGGATGATGCAGCGCGCCGCGTTCGCGATTGCGGAATACCCGTGCGAAATCGAAAATCCGCGTCTCCCCCGCCGCCAGAAGCTTCTTGCAGGCCAATTCCGGCGAGGTGCGCAGGTAAAGCCCGTGTCCCTGCCCGTCCGGCCCGATGAGCTCAGTGGCGAAGGCGTGCAGATGGGTCTCGTTGCCGGGCGACATCTGGAGCGCCGCCGTCTCCACCTCGACAAAGTCTTGGGCGCCGAACCAGCCCCGCAGCGCGGCCGCGATCCGGCCTCGCGCCAGGAGGTAAGGTCGGCGGCCGGCGTGGACGCCGGGCAGCCAGAGCGGCGGGCTTTTTGGCACATTTACCTCGATTGGAGGCCGGGCCGGAAAGGCTGGCATCCAGCGCCAGGATCGCTATGGTGCGGCCCGAATCTGCGGCCCAGGGATCGTCTGAGGGCCGCCCCCAGCTCAAGGATCGCGCTCGTGAAGGTCATCGCCTCTTCGCTCCGCAAGGGCAACATCGTCGATATCGACAGCAAGCTCTATGTCGTCCTCACCGCGGAAAACTTTCACCCCGGCAAGGGCACCCCGACCACGCAGGTCGATATGCGCCGTATTTCCGACGGCGTGAAGACCTCGCAGCGGTACAAGACCACCGACCAGGTCGAGCGCGCCCACGTCGAGGACCACGAGTTCTCCTATCTGTACCAGGACGGCGAAGGGTTCCACTTCATGAACCAGGAGAGCTACGAGCAGCTTCAGGTTCCGGCGGACGTCGTCGCCGACTACGCCCCCTACCTGCAGGAAGGCATGGTGGTGAGCCTGGCCATCCACGAAGGCGTCGCGGTCTCGATGGAGATCCCGCAGAAGGTGACGCTCGAGATCACCGACACTGAGCCAGCGATGAAGGGTCAGACCGCCTCGGGCTCGTTCAAGCCGGCCATGCTGTCGAACGGCGTGCGCACCATGGTGCCGACGCACATCACCACCGGCACCCGCGTGGTGGTGAACACCATCGACGGCTCCTACGTCGAACGCGCGAAGGATTGATTTCTTTCTGACGCCACCGCCTCTACCCGCCTCATCCTGAGGACCATCGCGCAGCGATGCGTCTCGAAGGATGGGGCGGCCCCATGGTTCGAGACGCGCTGCTCCGCAGCGCTCCTCACCATGAGGCCGAGACAGACCGCGGCGTATGGGTCCCCGCCTTCGCGCTAGGGCATGCACACATCTGGTGCGACGGATTGACTCACGTCTGGCTCAGGGGATTCCAGAATCGGGAATTCGTGTGATTTGTATTGCGACACCTCGGTTTTGGCAGAGGTGTCGGCATGCTGGCGCAAATTGACTGGTC
>DASXOK010000061.1:0-6820 GCA_036494425.1 Pseudolabrys sp. | reverse complement strand
AGGACGAGAGGTCTTGCCGGAAAGACAACGGAAGGTGCGGTCAACCGGAATTTGCGCGGACGGCTTGGCCAGCAAGTGTCGCGCCCCTCGTTGAGGTCAGGGCTGACGGGGCGCCAGCCTGCTCAGCTCTACGCGGCATTCCTCGCTGAAGGCACGCAACGGATCTAACGCGTGGCTGTCAATCAGCATTCGCAACTCGGGAAACGTCTTGTTCGGCGCGAAGTACGTCTCGACAAGGATTCGAACGACCGCTTCCGCCTTTTCGACCACGCCGGCGCTCGACACGACGCGCATTTGGCTGATCAGAGCGTAGACGCTGACCAGCGCCGACACCTCGGCCTCGTCATGGATCAGGGCGTCGGCATAGAGCTTCGCGGCCTCGTCGATGAACTGCTTGTACAGCTTTTGCCGTCTGGACTTGTCCTGCGAGAGTCGCTTGGCACGATCTTGATGGTTCTGAGTGAGCCAGGCCGACGCGAGCGACGTCAAGCCCCCGATCGCCGATCCCGCCAATGCTGCGAGAGCAGGAAGGTAGGCGGAATTCATGACGCAAGCTTTGGCTCAACGGTCAGGCTCACGGGTTTCGCCCCTCGGCAGCTCGGGGATCAATCGCGCGCTGCGCTGGCCGGAAAAATAGGACCAGAGCCACTGGCTCTGCACCCGCATTCGGTTTTGCAGTTGCGGTAGCGACATTACGTGCAGGAATACCCAGACGAGCCAGGTGAGAAACCCGCTCATGCGCAGGCGGCCGCTTTCCAATACCGCGAAATTGCTGCCGACGACTGCCATGCTGCCCTTGTCGAAATACCGGAACGGACGTTTCGGCAGTCGTCCATCGAGCTGTCGCGCAATCACACGCCCGACATAGCGTCCTTGCTGGATCGCCGCTTGCGCCACGCCGGGGACGGGTCGACCATCGCTGACCACGGATGCCGCGTCGCCAACGACGTACACGCGATGGACATCCTGAACATTCAGGTATGGGCCAACCGACACCCTGCCCGCCCGATCCGTCTGTGTACCGAGCAGCTTCAAGAGCGGCGATGGCGCGACGCCTGCGGTCCACAGCACTGTGGCGCTCGGAATTCTTTGCCCGTTCGCGACGACGCCGTCCTCGTCGACCGTCTCGACCCTGACGCCGGTCATGACCTTGACGCCGAGCTTTTCGAGCCGTCTCACCGCCCTGCTGGCCAGGCGTTCGGCAAACGTCGGAAGAATCCGCTTGCCGCCTTCGACCAGAATGATCGAGTTCTTGGCCGGCTCAATTCGCCGGAACTCTCCCCGCAGGGTGACGGCCGCCAATAGCGCCATCGATGCCGCCAGTTCCACGCCGGTGGGACCCGCGCCGACCAGCACGAACGTCATCTGGCGCGCGCGCTCAGTCTCGTCATCCGTCGTGTCCGCCAATTCATAGGCGCTGAGGATCTTTGCCCGGATAGTCTCGGCGTCGCTCAGGGTCTTGAGGCCGGGCGCATACTTCGCGAATTCGTCATGGCCAAAATAGCTCGGCTGCATTCCCGTCGCGATGACCAGGTAGTCGAACTCGATCTTGCGATTGCCGACGCCGGGGCACAGCGCATCGAGCGATCTGGCGTTCAAGTCCACGCCAGTCACCTCGCCGAGCACAACGGAGACATTGCGCTGCTTTTCGGCGAGTTGTCGGATCGGCGCGGCGATGTCGGACGGCGCAAGCACAGCCGTCGCCACCTGATAAAGCAGTGGCTGAAAAATATGGTGATTGCGCCGGTCGATCACCACGACGTCCGCATCCGCCTTTCTCAAGGCGCGCGCCGCGGCGATGCCGGCAAATCCGCCGCCGACGATTACAATTCGCTTCCGGCGCGCACCAAGCGCAGCCGTTGCCGCCGCGCTTTCGCTTGCGTTCGGTCGAGCAACTTCCGGGGCCCGCGACCGATCCAGCACGGTCTCACTCATCTCAGCCACCTGTGGTCTTCGAATCGGTGACGATGCGATCGTCGCCCTGACGCCGTGGACAAGGCACCGTTGCGGCGCATTTTCTGCGCGACGTGGTAGGGGAACGTCACGAACTGCAGCATGTGGCGCACGTAAGCGCGGATCACGAAGGGTTGGAACGCGCGCAGATCACGGACCATCATGCGACCTCCCCGCGCGAGCGAGGCGCTCTGAGCGGTGTCACCGATGCGGCTTCAAACTTGGAGCGCAGCTCGAGCAGTCCGAGCAGGATCTCGTCGCGCTGGGTCTCCAATTCGGCAATCGAGCGTGAGCCGACCTCCGCATGAACGCTGTCGATGAGCTTCTTTTGCACTTCGGGCGTCAATACGGGTTGCCCGAGAACCTTCCACCAGGCGGTCATAGGGCCGGTGAACTGCTGGAAGAAGTGCTCGATGCCGCCTTGGCCGCCGCCGAGGTGGTTGAGCATCATGTTGCCCATGATGCCCCAACGCAGGCCAGGTCCCCAGCTCAGCGCGGTGTCGACGTCTGCGGCGCTGACGACACCTTCCGCGACGAGATAATAGACTTCTCGCGCCAACGCGGCCTGCAGGCGATTGGCCACGTGCCCGGGCACCTCCTTGCGCACGTGGACGGCCTTCTTCCCCAATCCAGTGTAGAATTCCGCGGCGCGCGCGATCGTGGCTTCCGAGGTCTTCGCCCCGCCGACGATCTCGACGAGCGGGACGAGGTGAGGCGGATTGAACGGATGGCCGATGACGCATCGCTCGGGATGCGCCGGGGCATCCGATTGGATCGCGCTCATGGTGAGGCCTGAGGAACTCGACGCGATGATCACGTCGGCTGGCAGCAGCTCGTCGAGCTGCCGATACAGCTTCTTCTTGAAGTCTATCCGCTCGGGCCCGTTTTCCTGGACGAAGTCCGCGGTTCGAACGGCCTCTGGCAGGTCCGCCGTGAACGTGAGCCGTGACTGTGCTGCGCCCGGCGCCAGACCCAAACGCTGAAGTGCCGGCCACGCCGTCTTCACGAAGCCCCGCAGCGACGCCTCAGCATCCGGCGCAACATCGGTCGCGATGACGTCCAGGCCCTTCGCCAGGAACAGCGCCGTCCAGCTCGCGCCGATGACGCCCGTTCCGATGATGGCGATGCGGCGAATAGGTTTGCTATTGGACATGGTAGGTTCTCCTTGATCGGGATTTTCAGATTTCCGTATAGGCGATGCCGGTGAGGTTGCCCTGCGCGAAGAGGAAATTGCGCTCGCCCGATCCATCGAGCTTGGCGGAGTAGACCGAGCCGGCGAAATCGGTCACAAACATCCGGTTTCCGGCGACATCCAGCGCGATGCCGATCCCTTCCATCAGATGCGTCAGCACGATCTCCGGCGCTTGCGGCTTGGCATCGATCGACGCACGGTTCACCGTATTGCCGCGCGGAGGGTCGCCGCGATCGGTCCAGTAGAGCACCCGATTCTCAAGATCGAGCTCGAGATCGATCGGCTCAGGCAATCGGTCGAAGAAAAGTTCGATGTCGGAGCGGTTGGCGGCGGTCTCCCCGCTGGGGATTTGGAGCCCTGCGCGAAATAGGCGGCCCTGCTCTCCGTTGTCCGGGCCTTTTTGCGTCCAGTAGATTTGCTGGCGGACAGGATCGATGGTGATCCCAACGCACCATCTGGTCTGATCGCGCCGATCGGCGTCGCCACGGCCTGCCTCGACGAGCGTCTCGACCTGCGACCCGTCGAGATTCGAACGCATCACGCGCATCCCTTCGCGGTCGCACCAGTAGAGCTTGCCGTTCCACTTATCGAGGTGGATCTGCTTCGGCGTGAACGTGGTGCCCGGAGGAACGATGACCTTGCGATTCCTTCCGTCGACATCGGCGCGCTCGATGGAGCCATCGTTTACGCTGGGCGTTGAGCCCATGTTGGTCCAGTAGATATGGCCGGCTTCGACGTCGACCACGACGCCATCCGGAAGGTGACAATCGGTGACAATCACCTTCCGGTCGGAACCGTCCGGATTTGTCGAGTAGATACGATTGGTGCTTACCTCGAGAATAAACAGCCGGCCAACCGCGCCTTTGTTGCCGCCGGATCTTGATTTTGATTTCGATTTCGCGTTCGTCGCCACAGCTTCACTCATACTGTTCTCCTCTGACAACTATGTGCTTTCGACTTGCGCTGTCCGGTCAACCGACGGCGCGCTTCTGACCAACCCAAAAACGCTCACGCAGGAGCCTCTTCAGGATCTTGCCGTTGCCGCTTTTCGGCAGTTCGGTTTCCGAGAACTCGATGTGGCGCGGAATTTTGTAACTGGCGAGGAATCGCCGGCAATGAGCAATCAGGTCATCGACGCTGAGCGCTCTTCCGGGCTTGCGCACAACGCACGCCGCCACGAGCTCACCCCATTGCGGATCAGGTATTCCGAAGACTGCCGCTTCGAGAACCGCGGGATGTTCGTAAATGACGGCTTCGACTTCGCCGGAATAGACATTCTCTCCACCCGTAACGATCATATCCTTCACGCGATCGAGGATGAAGAAATAGCCGTCCGCATCGCGGTAGCCGACGTCGCCCGTTCGAAACATTCCGTCTCGAAACGAAAGCTTCGTCTCCTCTGGATTGTTCCAGTAACCGTGCATGACATTGGCGCCGCGAGCCACCAGATCGCCCTGCTGTCCCGGTCCGAGCTCCCTTCCGGATTCGTCGACGACACGCAATTCGACGCCGGGACACGGCCGGCCACAGGACGTGAGCCTGGCGTCGGTGTGCTCGTGATCCTGGAGGCCAGTAAGAAATCCAGTTTCGCTCAGCCCATAGCCTTGGACGAGCTTGACATGTGGCAGGGCCGCTCTGGTTTGACGGACCAGTGCAGGGGATATCGGAGAGCCTCCATAGGCCAAGGCCTCGAGGCTGCTCAGATCGAAGTCCTTGATGCTCGGGAACTGCGCCAACAGGTTGATCATCGTCGGCACCAAGATGCTGTGGCTGACGCGTTCCCGGGCAACCGTCTCGCAGAAGCTCGCTGCGCTGAACTTCGGGATCGTGATCTGGCACGTGCCGAAGGCCGGCGCCGCAAAGATGAACGGAAAGTCGAGGATGTGAAAAACCGGCGCCGCGTGCAGGTGCACACCACCTTCGCGGTATGGCATCCAGTAATTGAGATGATCGATATTGGCCTGGATGTTTGCGTGGCTCACGGCCACACCCTTGGGACGTCCGGTCGTGCCGCTCGTGTAGATGAGAGCCAGAACCGCGTCGGGGTCGTAAATTGGGTCGGGACAGGGCCCTCCCGAAGCGTCGAGCGGCTCTTTATCCAGCACGAGCTCCCACGGAAGCTGCACGGTCGGCGCGGGCAGCGACGAGTGCCGAATGACGCCGTGCGGGCTGGCGTCGGCGAGCACGCGATCGAGCTCGGTTGCCGAGGCGCGGGCGTTCACAGGCACCGCGATCACGCCCAGCCAGCTGCAGGCATATATCAGCTCGAGGTACTCGGGTTCGTTGGGGAGGAGCAAGGCGAGTCGGTCGCCCGCATTAAGACCATGCCGACTAAGGGCCGCCGCAACGGCGGCGACACGATCGTGGAGAACTCGAAAGGTCGAATGCTTTATCTCGGAGCCAAATGCCGCTGGGCGCTCGGGATAATATCGAGCGGCTCGACCTAGCGAGTGCACGTACATCATCGTACGGCCTCCGCAGGCTGGTGGCGCTCCAGAAAAGCGCCGAGTGCTTGCTTTGCTTCGTCGGAACGAACCCGCGCACTGAACTCCTGGTTCTCGGCATCTATTGCCGCCCGGAGCTGCTCGCGGAAGGGCCGCTTCATGAGCCTCTTGCTGGCTTGCAGCGCTTGGATAGGCTTCGCCGCCAATTTTCGTGCTGTCTCGGTCGCGGTGGCCAGCAGGTTCTGATCGGGCACGACCTGCGTGACAAATCCCAACTCCGCAGCTCGCCGGGCATCGAAAGGCAGGCCCAACAGAATGAGCTCGGCCGCGCGGATATGCCCAATCCGCGCCGGAACGGAGTAGCTCGATCCAAATTCCGGCACCACGGCAAGATTGATGAAAGGCATTTGAAACTTTGCACTCTCGCCGGCGTAAACGAAGTCACAGTGCGTCAGCATCGTGGTTCCGCCGCCGATGGCGGCGCCTTGCACGGCCGCGACCAGCGGTTTGTCGAAATCGATGAACGCTTTCATCAACTGCGCCTGCGGAGACTCTCCCGGCCCTGGAGGATTCTTCAGAAAATCCTCGATATCGTTGCCCGCGCTGAATGACTCGCCTGCGCCATGCCAGAGCACCACGCGCGTGCTCTCATCCTTGGCCGCGTCGTTGAAGATATCCGCGAGTGCCACGTACATGCGCGACGTCATCGCGTTTCGCTTTGCTGGACGATTCAATTCGACGCGAAGGATGCTGCCGGAGTGTTCTGTAATGATGTCGTCCATCATCTGACTCCTGATGCTACGCCGCACGTTCCTTGGCCTTCGGCACGGTGCCGCCCGCATGAAGCTTTTCGATCTGGGCCGCGTCGAACCCGAGCTCATGCAGGATTTCGTCATTATGCTCGCCGAGATCGGGCGCGCGGCGTGCGGCTTCCTTTGCAACGCCGTGCACCTGCATGGGACTACTGATCGTAAGCGTCAGCTTGTCTCCGGCGCCCTCGATTGGAACGACGATGTTGTTCGCGCGCAATTGCGGGTCGTTGACGACGTCAGCGGGGGCCACAACCACGCCGTACGTGATATGCGCTTTGGCGAAGACGTCGCGCCAGTGCTGCATCGGCTGCTTAGTGAACACGTCATCCAGGATTGCCCTGAGCTGTGGGGCGTTCGTTGTCTGCTTAGCCGGATCGCTAAAGCGCGGATCGGTCAGCAAATCCGGCCGGCCAATGCTC
>DASXOK010000060.1:0-6476 GCA_036494425.1 Pseudolabrys sp. | reverse complement strand
CACTTGGGCGCAAAGCGCAGGCACAAGGGCCCATCGGTATTCGCCAAATTGCGGGCAGCCTACGAGGCTGTGGTGGCGAAGACGAAAACGAAGACGTGAGGGCGGTGCGGGATTTAGCCGCTCGCCCCCGCGAAAACGGGGACCCAGGGAAATTCGCAAATCCTGCGATTGGTGCTCTGGAGCTTGCGCGGGAATGAGCGGATAAGTGGTGAGTCCTATTTCCCCGGCCAAACCCTCGTCACATGTCCCATCTTGCGCCGCGGGCTTGGTTTGCCCTTGCCGTAGATGTGGATCGAGGCGCCGGGCACCGTCAGCCAGCGTTCGGTGTGAAGCACCTCGTCACCGATGAGGTTCACCATCTCGACCTTCTTGCCGAGGCGCACCGGTTTGGCCAGCGGCCAGCCGGCCACTGCGCGAATGTGCTGCTCGAATTGTGAGACGGTCGCGCCGTCGATGGTCCAGTGGCCGGAATTGTGCACGCGCGGCGCCACCTCGTTCACCAGCACCATCTGTTTGCCTTTGGTGCGCAGCACAAACATCTCCACGCCCATCACGCCGACATAGTCAAAGGCCGTGACGATGCGCGTTGCGACTTTGCGCGCTTCTTGCGCGAGGGAGGGCGTCACCTTCGCCGGAACGCGCGAGATGTGCAGGATGTGATCGCGGTGCTCGTTCTCGGTCACCTCGAAGCATTCCACCTGGCCGTCCTGGCCGCGCGCGGCGATCACCGACACCTCGCGCTCGAAATTGACGAAGCCTTCGAGGATGCAGGGAGCGCCGCGCAGCGACCGCCAGGCTTCCGCCGCCTCGTCGGCTTTGCCGATCTTGACCTGGCCCTTGCCGTCGTAGCCGAGCCGGAGCGTCTTCAGCACCGCCGGGAGCCCGACCTTCTTGATACCTTCGGCAAGCTGCGTCGCGCTGTGCACCGGCGCGTAAGGCGCAACGGCGATCTTCAGGCCGCTGATGAAGTTCTTCTCGACCAGCCGGTCCTGCGTGGTCTCCAGCACCTTCGGGTCGGGCAGCACCGGCTTGCGTTGCGCGAGGAAGGCCGCGGTCTCCGCGGGGACGTTCTCGAATTCGTAGGTGATGACGTCCACGGCGTCGGCGAAGCCGGCGAGGGCGTCCTCGTCCTCGTAAGGCGCGCAGGTATAGGCGTGCACCACTTCGAAGGCACACGAGTCCTTGTCCGTTGAATAGACGTGGCAGCGCAGGCCGAGCGGCGCTGCCGCGAGTGCCAGCATGCGCGCGAGCTGCCCGCCGCCGAGGATTCCGATGGTCGCTCCGGGTTTCAGCAAGGCCGTCTTAGTCCTTCGGCCGCTTGGCGACGGACTTGGTCTGCCGCGCGCGCCAGTCGTCGAGCCGCTTGGCGATCTTGGCATCCGAGAGGGCCAGCACGCTGGCGGCGAGCAGCGCTGCATTGATCGCGCCGGGCTTGCCGATCGCCAGCGTGCCGACGGGAATCCCGCCCGGCATCTGCAGGATCGACAGCAGCGAGTCTTTGCCTTCGAGCGCATGCGTGTTCATCGGCACGCCGAGCACCGGCAGAGGCGTCATCGACGCCGCCATGCCGGGCAGGTGCGCGGCGCCGCCGGCGCCGGCGATGATCACCTTGAAGCCGTTGTCGCGCGCGCTCTGTGCGAATTCGTAAAGCCGCTTTGGCGTGCGATGGGCGGAGACGATGCGCGCGTCATAGCCGATCTTGAGCGCGTCGAGGGTCTCGGCGGCGTACTTCATCGTGGCCCAGTCGGACTGGCTGCCCATGATGATCGCGACTGGTTTTGCGGCCATTGTGCCCCCGTTTTTCGCCGAGCCGGCGAAAGGAAGCGCCGGATTATAGGTTTGGACCCTCCTCTGGCAAGGCGAAAGCGGCATTCTCCACGTCATGGCGCAGTCCGCGCAGGCCGCGACCCGAGGCAGCCGAGGCGGGCGATGTACGCGCGTGAGCGGGAGAGGAGGGCGTAGAATTCACCGATCCCTTCGCTGTCGTCCTCGGCGAAAGCGGAGAACCCAGTACGCCGCTGTCTATCGATAGACTGCGGCGTACTGGGTCCCGGGTCGCGCTCGCTGACGCTCGCTTGCCCGGGACGACAGCCTTTCAGGCAATAATATTCGGCGTTCAGGCAATAATATCCGGCGTCAGCAGATCCTCGATCTGCCGGATTTTGTCGCGCAGCACCAATTTGCGCTTCTTCAGCCGCTGCACCTGAATCAGATCGGAACCGGGCGAGGCGGCAAGGGCGGCGATAGCGGCGTCGAGGTCGCGGTGTTCCTGCTGCAGGCGCGCCAACTGCTCCCGCAACGCACGTTCTTCCTCGTCGGTCATTGCCACCGCTGATGCTTGAAGGGCCGTATGACTTTCCGCCATAAGCGAAACAATTATCACGTTTTCCACAATCGCATTCAAGGCTTGCGAAACCAGTATCATTCCAAAGGCGTCTGCTGCGATTTGTCCAGGTGGGGTTTAGCTATACCGTCGCCAGCGGCTTGGTTTTGGGGTAGACTATAGGGGCATTCGGGGAAGACACTGATTGAGGAGACATTCTGCATGTCGCTGCAATCGCACCTCGCGGAACTTCAAAAGCGCCACCAGGCACTCGAAAACGAAATTACAGATTGCCTGGCGCATCCCGCGACCGATGATCTGAAAATCGTGGAACTCAAACGTCGTAAATTGCAAGTCAAGGAAGAGATTGAACGCTTGCGCCATAACGGCCTCGCCAGCGTGCATTAAACGTACCGATCTTCTCCTTCTCTAACGGCATGAATCGCCGGCTCGCAGCCGCGAGGCGGCGGCTTTGCGTTTCGGATTGCGCAGCAACGCTCCCGGTTGCACCATGCGCCGCGCCGGAGACCGGTGAACGGTCCCGCGCGCAGCCGTTGGGAGGAATGCTGATGCGTCTGTTTGCCCGCGCCGCCGGCGCCGTGCTGGCTCTGTTGATCGTCGCCATCGGGAGCGCCGTCGCCGCGGACTATCCCGTCCGTACCATAACGCTGATCGTGCCTTATCCGCCCGGCGGGGGCGTCGATGCCATGGCGCGCGTGGTCGCCGACAAGCTCACCGAAGCGCTCAAGCAGCAGGTGATTGTCGAGAACCGCGGCGGCGGGGGCGGCACCCTCGGCACCCGGTTCGCCGCCCGCGCCACGCCCGATGGCTACACCCTGCTGCTCGGCCACACCGGCACCGTCTCGATCAACCCCAGTCTCTATGTGAAGCTCGGCATGGACCCGCGCAAAGACTTCGCGCCGATCGGGCTGATCGCGACCATGCCTGTGGCGCTGCTGGCGCATCCCTCGTTCGAGCCGAGAACTATCGCCGACGTCATCGCGCTGGCCAAGAAGGACCCGGGCAAGCTCAATGTCGGCACCTCGGCCGTCGGCACCGGCGGCTACATGTGCGCCGAATTGTTCAAGTCGGAGGCCGGCTTGAACTTCACCATCATCCCCTATCACGGCACGTCGCCGGTGATGACCGACCTGCTCGGCGGCCACGTGCCGGTGGCCTTCGGCGTGCTGCCGCCGGCGCTCGGCAACATCGCGGCCGGCAAACTGCGCGCCATCGCCGTCACCAGCAAGAAGCGCTTCTCCCTGCTGCCCGACGTGCCGACCTTCGCCGAATCCGGGCTACCCGGCTTCGACGCCGAGCTGCACTACGGTCTGCTGGCCCCCGCCGGTACGCCGCCGGCGATCATCGACAAGCTCAGCGCCGCGCTGCGTAGCCTGGTCGATACCGAGGAGGTGCAGAAGCGCATCCATATGGAGGGCGGCGACCCGCTCGCCTCGACCCCGGCCGAATACGCCGACGACATCGACCGGGAGGAGAAGAAATGGGCCAGCCTGGTGCACAAGCTCGGGCTGAAGGTGGAGTAACGGCGGATTTGCGCTATGATGGGGCGTCGGCCGCTTCGGCGGCAGAGCCCGGGCGCGGCTTGCCGCGCTCCTGCCGCCGGGAAGCCACATTGTTCTGGCGAATTTACGCGTCGCCAACTGGGGGAGGCCGTCATGATCCTTGCCGCACCGTCCCGCCTGCGCCGCCAGGCCATCGCCTGCGCCGCGGCTCTCGGGCTGACGTTGGCTGCCGCCGGTGCCGCTCAGGCCTTCACCTTCCAGGACGCGCCGGGTAGCGGCAATGGCGGGCAAGGCTTCACCGACCTGGATATCCCGAAGGTCCCCAATGCGGACAGCCGGGACTCCCGTTTCAGCAGCGACGGCGGCCCGACCTACCGGTCCGGCAATTCGACGTTCCAGTTCGGCTCGCAGCCGAGCTTTAATCGCCGCTACGATCCGAGCAACCTGTTCGATCCCTTCGCCCGCGACGGCAAGTACTAGGCTCCGATCAGGCCGCTCCGCGAACCCCAAGCCGCGTCCGCGCATTGAAGCACGCAAGCTTCGCCGCGTGAGGCCGCATGACCGGGTTCGACCCAAAAAACGACGACGGCTGGCGTTACGCCGACAAGGCAATGAGCTGGTACGGCTGGGGCTCGCCCGTCGGGATCGGCCTGCTGCTGTTGTGTCTCAGCGCGTCGATCTACCTCTTACACGCGGCGGGCTTGTTCTGAATTCGCTTCGGCATCACATCACGACGAGCTTATTCGGGAGCTCATTGCGGTTGATGGCGCCTGGCGGGAAATGCTCGGCCAGGACCGCGCCGGAGCGTTCGATCGCCGCGACGAATCCATCGCCAGCGCGTCCGTCCTTGATGGCCGCGATCATCGCAGCGATCGCGGCTTCCCAGACTTCTTTCCCGACTTTGGCGTTAATGCCGGTGTCCGCGACGATCTCCGCGTAATGTTCGGCGATCGATGCGAAGATGAGAACGCCGGTACGATCTTCGGTCAGGTGCAGGCCGTGTCCCAGGAACTGCCGCATGGCTTCGGCATGCGCGCGCTCGCGCATCGCCTGTCGCGGCACGATGCGATATCGCACCGGGGGCAGCGATAGCACCGCCGCCGTGACGATGAATGCCGCGAGTTGCACCAGATAGATCGTTCCGGCGGGCCATTGGGTGAGATAGATGAGCAGCAACGGCACGAGCAGCGCCACCAGCGCCGCCCAGGCGATGGGAACCAGCCGGTAGCTGCTCGACGCATGCGTGATGACGCAGAATATTTCCCCGGCCGTCTTCTCCTCGGCTGCGCGGATTGCCGCGGCGACCCGGTCGGTGTCGGCTGCCGTGATCATCTCTCACCAACTCCCCGATGCGCCGCCGCCGCCGAACGATCCGCCGCCGCCGGAGAAGCCGCCATCGCCGGAAAAGTCGCCCGAGGACCGTGACCCGGAACCCCATGGAATCGGCACCGGCACGATCATCGGTCCGCCGCGTCGCGGGGCACCGCCGCCAGGCGGGCCGCGGCGTCCGACATTGCGAATGATCAGGAAAACCACGAACAGGAAGAGCAGGAAAACGAGGACATCCAGGGCGCCCGGCTGCGAGTCAGGCCGCTTGTTGGCGCGCGCTTTCCACTCCTCCGGATCGACCGTTGCCGCCTGGATGATGTCATCGACCCCGCGCGTTATTCCGCCGCTGAAATCTCCCGTCCTGAAGCGGGGGAGAATGGCGTTCTCGATGATGAGCTTCGACACCGCGTCGGTCAGATTGCCTTCGAGGCCGTAGCCGACTTCGATCCGCACTTTGCGCTCGTTGGGCGCCACGATGAGCAGGGCGCCGCTGTTCTTCTCCTTCTGCCCGATCCCCCAGGTGCGCCCGAGCTGATAGCCGTAGTCCTCGATCGACGTGCCTTGCAGCGACTTCAAGGTCACGACCACGAGCTGGCCCGTCGTCTTGGTTTCGAAGTCGGCGAGCTTGCGTTCGAGCGCCGCCTTGGTCGCGGGATCAAGAATCCCCGCGTCGTCGACGACTCGGCCCGTCAGTTGCGGAAAGGTCAGCGCGTAAGCGGCACCGACGGACCCAATCAGGATGAGGACGAACAGGAGGCGGACTGCTGTGATATCGAGGGCCAAGAGCGCAAAACGAGCGGCACGCGCTTTCATCGGCCATGGGTCCGTCGTGCGATTTAGAACTTCACGGTCGGCGGGCGATCAGCTTCGGCCGTCGCAGTAAACGTTTCCATCGGCTTGTAGCCGCGGTAGAGCGTCGATGCCCAGATTACGCCAGGGAACGTCTTGAGCTCCGTATTGTAGACGCGCACGCTCTCGATGTAGTCGCGCCGCGCGACGGCAATGCGGTTTTCCGTTCCCTCCAACTGCGATTGCAGCGCCAGAAAGTTCTGGTTAGACTTGAGGTCGGGATAGCGCTCGACTGTGACCAGCAGCCGTCCCAGCGCGCCGCTGAGCGCATTCTGCGCATCTTGATATTGCTTGAACTTGGCCGGATCGGTGACGGTGGAGGCATCGACCTTGATCTGGCTGGCTTTCGCACGCGCCTCGGTCACTTGCGTGAGCACCTCGCGCTCTTGCGTCGCATAGCCTTTGACGGTTTCGACAAGGTTGGGGATGAGATCGGCGCGCCGCTGATACTG
>DASXOK010000059.1:0-2477 GCA_036494425.1 Pseudolabrys sp. | reverse complement strand
GAATGGAGTCGCGTCGGTCTCGGCGGTGGCGGGCTCAGGCACGTCGCTCTCGGCCGCGAGCGTATGATCGAGCAGGCGATGGGTATAGTCGAAGGTCGGCCCGAGCACCTGGCCGCCGGGCAGGTCCTTGAACGTCGCCGAGACGCGACGGCGGATGTCCATTGCGCCGGTATCGACCGGCTCGGAGGCGCCGAAGCGCGGCAGCGTCGTGCGATAGGCGCGTAAGAGGAAGATCGCCTCGATCAGATCGCCGCGCGCCTGCTTGATCGCCCGCGCGGCGAGCTCGCGGTCGTAGAGCGAGCCCTCGCACATGACGCGATCGACGCCGAGCGCGAGCTGGTTGTCGATCTGCGCCAGCGATATCTCCGGCGCGGCGCGGTCGCCGCGCCGTACATCAGCGAGCAGCGCATGGGCGTTCTCGATGGCGCGCTCGCCGCCTTTGACTGCGACATACATGGCTTTAGGCCTCCATCACGACGCGCACCGAGCGCGGCAGCGCCGCCGCTTGCGCGCCGGCGACAAGCACGACATCGATGCCGCGTGGGAAAAGCTCGCGGTTGGCGCGCAGGCGCTCGGCGAAATCCACAGGAAGGGGAGTGGCGGCAAGCGAGCACCGGCCTTTGATCCCGGGGCCTTTGAGCGTGAAGGCCGGCCCTTTGAACAAGCACACCTGCACGATCACCGTGGTCGAGCGATCGGGATAATCCTCGGTGCCGACAGCGAAGCTGTCGAAATCGGGAAGCGCGAGTGGATCGGCGACGAGCGCAAAGGCCGCGTCACGCCCATCCTTCACAACCGCTGCGCCGGTCTGGAAGCGAATCCACTCGGCGACCGCAGGCACAGCGGCAAACATGGAATCGAGCCAGACCGGCGTCTCGTAATCCGCAAGCGCCTGCACCAATGCGGCCGTCGCCGGCGCCAGCGGCGCGGGCGCTGCGACCTCGTCGAGGGTTCGGATCTCGCCGGGGCGGGCGAAAGCCTCCATCACCGCGCGGAACGCGGCCTGGCTGGCGAAGGGGGTGTTCACGGCGGGCGCGCTCATTTCTCGTTTTCTCCGCGCACCAACGTGAAGAAGTCCACCCGCGTCGCTGCCGTCTGCGCCCGCGCTTGCGCCGCGCGCTCCGCTTGCGCATCGCGCAATGGCGTCAGCACGTTCGCTTCGATATGCGGCCGATGCGTCTCGCTTTGCCACAGCGCGTCGCACAGCGCGGCGAGCCGCGCCTTCTGCTGATCGCGGCCGAGCACATAAGAGAATCCGGTTTCACCGGAGGAAAGCTTGACCGCCGCGCGCGTCACCGTCGCTTCGCCGACGTTGAACGGCGCGCCGTCGCCGCCGATGCGGCCGCGCAACATCACGAGGCCGCTCTCCGGCGCCCGCAGCTCGGTGAACCCGACATCGCCGACGGAACTCAGAGCCAGGGCCAGCGTTTGCGCATCCGATTGCGCCAAGACCGCCATGGCCGCGCGCCGTCCGTCCTGCTTATCCACCATTCCGCCTCGGTCCGTGATCGCCGCCCGCCAATATGACGCTTGCGCCAAGTTGTCTAGTAGAATAGACAAGTGGCTGGGCGTGTCCAGTGACTCTTTGATGACAGGGCGGCAATGCTCACCAAAACACCGCGCGGTTTGTCGGGAAAGAATCATCTGCTCGAGCGCGGCGTCATGTTGTGGCGCTGCATCGCCGACGACTACGAGCAGATGATCCTGATCGGCAAGCACGAGAACGGAGCGCGCCTGCCGGCCGAATCGGAGATCGCGGCGAAGTATGGCGTCAATCGCCACACCGTGCGGCGCGCGATGGCGGAACTTGCCGCACGCGGCCTCGTCCATACCGAGCGCGGCAGCGGCACTTATGTAAAGACCGACAAGCTCGATTATCGCATCGGCGAGCGTACGCGATTCTCTGAGGTCGTCGCCGCCGCTGGCCACGAGGCGGAAGGACGCCTGCAAGGCCATCGGCTGGAGCCGGCGAGCGAGGAGATCGCGCAGCGGCTTGGCCTGAATACGGGCGACATGGTCGTGCGCCTGGAGATCGTGCGGGCGGCCGACCGCGTGCCGATTTCGGTGGCGACGACCTGGCTGCCGGCCGAGCGTTACAACGATGCGGCCAAGGTCTTCCGGCAGACACGCTCGATCACGCGCACTCTGGCGCATTACGGCGTGACGTCATACCGCCGCAAGTGGACGCGCATCAGCGCCGCTTTCACCGACGCGGTGGATGCGGGACGTCTGCGGTTGTCGGTGCATCGGCCCATTCTCGTGGTCGAGAGCGTCAACGTCACCGAAAGTGGCGAGCCTATTCTGACGACGCGCGGGCGTTTTGCCGCCGACCGTGTTGCGCTGACCGTCGAAAGTTGAGTGGATTTAGGAGAGTCTCAGGTTCCGCATGTGCCGTTGTCATGCCGCTGTCGTGAAGATGTCGTTTTCCTCATTTTGCCATGCCTGACAAAACATTATCCCGCACGCCGCTCGTCGAT
>DASXOK010000058.1:0-2237 GCA_036494425.1 Pseudolabrys sp. | reverse complement strand
GGCATAGTGGTGTACGATACCAAAACCAAGAAGTACAGCCTGGAAAGCGGCGTCAAACTCAATGGAGAAACCGGCCGGCGCTTCGACGCTAGCCAGGGAGTCCAGTCCAACCCCCTATAGATGTAGGGCTGGACTGGACTGTTTGGTGGCGCAACAAACAACCAGTATTCAGGCCGCGCAATAGGAAGGAACGCCAGGCGATGCCCGGTGCATGTCAACATAGTTGCCGCTGGGGATTTGTAATGAGCTTCTGATCAACCGGCCGTTTGTGTGGCGCCTCCTTTGGCAGTCGAGTGTGCCACGGCGCTCACTGCGGTGAAGGTCTGGTGCTCACCATCCTCGCCATGCTCGCTGCGCTGCGCGTGGCTGCGGGTGGTTCCGCTCCTCCCATCACCTTCGTCGCGCGTCGTGGCATGAGTATCCCCAGGTCGGGACGGAGAAGCAGGTCTTCCGATCGAACCGAGAAGCCGGGTCGATGATGTCAATGAAGGGACCAAGCTGTCGCGCTCTGGGTTGAGTGTGACGTCCGAGATGGGCGTCCAGTTGCGGGTCTGCCCGCTCCAGCGCCGCGGGTTCCTCTCACGAGCTCGCTGGTAGATTGCGTGCCGCTTGGCAAGCAGCGTTCGATCGTGTCCGGCATGACGTTGTGCCGGAGTGACATAGCGAATGCCACTATGACGGTGCTCATGATTATACCAGTGGACAAAGCGATTGGCCCATTGCCGCGCGGGAGCGAGATCCGTGAACCCCTTCTGTGGGAAGACCGGCCGATACTTCGCGGTGCGGAACAACGCCTCCACGAAGGCGTTGTCGTCGCTCACCCGTGGCCGAGAGTAGGACGGCATGATGCCCAGCCAATGCAACATGGCCAGCACAGTCGTAGCCTTCAGCGTCGCGCCATTGTCACCATGCAGCACCGGTCGCGTTGGCATCGCGTGGATGCCCTCAGCGAGCGCCGTGCGCCTGGCCAGATGCGCAGCATGTTCGGCGGCATCCGTGTCATGCACCTCGAAACCCACGATCTTGCGGCTATACAGGTCGAGGATCAGATACAGGTAGAACCAACGCCCCTGCATCTGCGACGGAAGGAACGTCACATCCCAGCACCAGACCTCGCCGGGGCGAGTGGCGATATGAGTGCGCGGCGGCCCTGACTTGCGCGGCGGCTGGGCACGCCCACGCCGGTGCATTTGGCCCCGAGCGCGCAGCACACGATGAAAGCTCGACTCGCTGCCGATGTAGATACCTTCATCGGCCAATGCCGGGACGATCCGCGCCGGCGGTGTCTCGGAAAAGCGCGATTCGTTGGCTACCGCGATGATCCGGGCCTGTTCGGCCTCGCTCAATGCGTGCGATGGAGCCGGACGATCGGCATCTGGCCGACGGTCACCGTTCGACAAGCCATCACCAGTCTTCCAGCGCTGCAGCGTCCGGGGATCAAAGCCAGCCAGAGCACAGGCCGGGGCAAGCCGTGCACCGTCGGCGCGGGCTTGCGCGATATCTCGCATCAGGATCTGGCGGTCTTCCAGGCGGGTCATACGTCCTCGCCGTCGTTGAAGACCGCTGCGAGTTTTTTTGAGAGAACAAGCAAGGCAGCCGTTTCGGCCAGGGCCTTGTCCTTGCGGTGCAGTTCGCGTTCCAGCTCCTTCACCCGGCGCCGATCCTGACGCGCTTCCACAGCACTGGCCGCACGCGGCTCGCCCAGACCCGCTATCGCATCCTGTTTCCAGGCATCCAGCTCCGCCGGATACAGTCCCTGCTCGCGGCTCCAGGCGCTGCGTGTCGCCTCATCCATCGCTGCAGTTGCGATGACTGCTTGCAGTCGCGCCGCCGCTGTCCAGCGTTGGCTGCCACCGCCAGGTCCGTTGGCCAGGGCCTCCGCCCGCCAGCGCTCCAACGTCGCCGTGCTCACACCAACCTCGCGCGAGACAACCTCGACCGCCGAACTCTCCGGCGGCAGCAGCCGCGCCACTATCCTGTCCTTGTATGCCTGTCCGTACCGAGCCACTGCTTGCTATCCGCGCCCCCAAAGTTTCCGATCTTATCCGCGCGGCAACTGCTCTGACACAGGGGGCACGTCGAGCACCGGCGTGCGGTTGACCTTTGCGGTGCTGACGAGTGAGCGGAATGCGGCATAAGTTTCGGCACCCCACTCGCAACGGAATCCGTTAGTGACCTTGCGGAAGATGACGCTGGGACGGAGATGCCGCTCGGAGACGTTGTTGGTATAGGGCACA
>DASXOK010000057.1:0-6135 GCA_036494425.1 Pseudolabrys sp. | reverse complement strand
ACCGCGACATTCTCGTCACCGCCTGCGGCCGCATCTGCCTGCATCGCAAGAAGATCAACATCTCCACCGTGCTCGCAGGCCAGCGCCTGGGCATCAGGGAAGTCGACGACGGCATCTGGCTCGTCAGCTTCAGCCGCTACGATCTCGGATATTTCGATTTGGAGCAGAAGACCCTGCAACCCCTCGACAACCCGTTCGGCCCGAGGTTGTCACCCATGTCTTAGGTACGTTCTGTTACCGATGTCTCCGGGCTGGACAGGGGTGGCTTGGAGCGGGCGAAGGGAATCGAACCCTCGTATGCAGCTTGGGAAGCTGCCGTTCTACCATTGAACTACGCCCGCGCGCGGCGACCATAGCCAATGCGCGGGCGCCGGGGCAAGCTCCCAGTCAGTTGGGGGCGCGCCGTGCCGCCTCAGCGAGATGGCCGGGTCAAGTTCAAGCCCGGCCATGACAAGGGGAAATGTCGCGCCCTACGTCTTGAAATGCTTCGACAGCTTCAGGCTCTGCGCCTGATAGTTGGAGCCGATGCCCTGGCCATAGAGCTTGTCGGGCTTGGCCAGCATCTTCTCGTAGACGAGCCGGCCGACGATCTGGCCGTGCTCCAAGATGAAGGGCACCTCGCGCGAGCGCACCTCGAGCACCGCGCGTGCTCCCGTGCCACCGGCCCCGGCGTAACCGAATCCGGGATCGAAAAAACCCGCGTAATGCACGCGGAATTCGCCAACCAGCGGATCGAACGGCACCATCTCCGCCGCATAACCCGGCGGCACCTGCACCGCTTCCTTCGAGGCGAGGATGTAGAACTCGTTTGGATCGAGGATCAGGCTCTTGTCCGGTCGCGCCTGCATCGGCTCCCAGAAATCCAAAACTGAATATCCGGCGCGGCGCTCCACGTCGATGAGCCCGGTGTGACGCTTGGCCCGATAGCCGACGAGCCCGCCAGGGCCGAGGCCCGAAAGATCAACGCCAACAGCGACGCCCTCGCTCACGTCGGCGTCGTCGCTGTCAACCAGCCGCTCGCGCGCGTGCAGATCACGCAAGGCCTCAGCATCGAGTAGCGCATGGCCATGACGAAAGCGGATCTGCGACAGGCGAGTGCCTTCGCGTACCAGCACCGGAAACGTGCGCGGAGAAATCTCCGCGTAGAGCGGACCGTGATAGCCGCCCTCGATGCGGTCGAAGCCGCGGATCTCGTCGGCGATGACCCGCGTGAAGACGTCAAGCCGCCCGGTGGAGCTTTTCGGATTGGCGGCGGCCGCAATGTCGTCGGGCAGCGCCAGGCTTTCCAGGAGCGGCACGATGTAGACACAGCCCGTCTCCAGCACGGCACCGTCGCCGAGTGCGAACTCGTGCAGCTTCAACTCATCGATGCGCTTGGCCACCGTAGTCGAGCCGGGCAGGAAGCTTGCCCGCACCCGGTAGGCGACCTCACCGAGCCGCAGATCGAGGCTCGCGGGCTGGATCTGGTCGGGCGCGAAGCCGTAGGCCGGCAAAATCGCGCCCTCGTCGGCGAGTGCGGCGATCATACGGTCGGGCAGAATGCCCTTATCCTCGATGGCGAACGACAGTGCCACGGTGGCTGGTCCCATTAATTGGGGGCGATCTAACCTCAGCCCTGCCTTGACGGGAAGCGCCGGCCCCCGCTACAAGCACTTTATCCCGTGGTCATTTGAGCCGGCCGGCTTGCAGCCACGTAAAATAAATCGCTAAAAAGGCCGGGGACGCGTGTGCCCGGCCGAGAACATTCTCCGGCCGGTTTTTTGTTGGCTGCGCGCATGGTCCCGAAAAGTGGGCACCGGTTTTCGGACAAGACCATGCGCAAGGCCCGATGGAGCCCCGTATGAGCGCGTCGACTGAGAACAAATACCGCCCCGAAACCCGCCTGGTCCATGGTGGCACCCTCCGCTCGCAGTTCGGCGAGATGTCGGAGGCGCTGTTCCTGACCCAAGGCTACATCTACCCCACCGCCGAGGAATGCGAGGCGCGCTTCTCCGGCAAGATCCCCGGCTATGTCTATTCGCGCTACTCGAACCCGACGATGAGCATGTTCGAGCAGCGCATGGCCCTGCTCGAAGGCGCAGAGGCCGCGCGCTCGACCGCGACCGGCATGGCCGCCGTGACCACCGCGCTGATGGGCCTCGTCAAGGCGGGCGACCACATCGTCGCGGCGAAGGCGCTGTTCGGCTCCTGCCGCTGGGTGATCGAGGACTGGCTCGGCCGCTTCGGCGTCACCTCGACGCTGGTTGACGGCGTCGATCTCATGCAATGGCAGAAGGCCGTCACCAAGAACACCAAAGTGCTGTTCATGGAGACGCCGACCAATCCGACGCTGGAGGTCTATGACATCGCGGCGGTCGCCGAGATCGCGCACAGCGTCGGCGCGAAGCTTGTGGTCGATAATGTGTTCGCCACGCCGCTCTACCAGAGCCCGCTCACGCTCGGTGCCGATGTCGTCGTCTACTCGGCCACTAAGCACATCGATGGACAGGGACGCGTGCTCGGCGGCTGCATTCTCTCGACCGAAAAGGTCATCGTCGACAACTATCATCAGCTCCTGCGGCAGACCGGTCCGTCGCTCTCGCCGTTCAATGCCTGGGTGCTGCTGAAAGGCCTGGAGACTTTGCCGGTGCGCGTTGCGCGGCAGACCGAAACCGCGGGCAAGGTGGCCAATACGCTCGCCGGTCACGAGAAGCTCACCAAGCTGATCTATCCGGGGCGGGCCGATCATCCGCAGGCGGACATCATCGCCAAGCAGATGAAGGCCGGCTCGACATTGTGCTCGTTCGAGATCAAGGGCGGCAAAGAAGGCGCCTTCCGCTTCCTCAACGGGCTCAAACTCATCGGCATCACCAACAATCTCGGCGACGCCAAGAGCCTGATCACGCACCCGACCACGACGACACACCAGCGGCTGACGCCGGAGCAGCGCGCCGAGCTTGGCATCGGTGACGGCCTGGTGCGGCTCTCGGCTGGTCTCGAGCACGCCGACGACATTATCGAGGACGTGCTGACGGCGCTGGAGAAGGTGTGAGGATGTGCCCCGGATGCTGCGCGGCACGCAGCGTTAGCGAAGTGCTGCGCTGCTGATCCGGGGCCGTAACGGATTCCGAATTTGTTGCGGTCCCGGGTCTGCGTCGCAACATTGCATGTTGCGCCGCGCCCGGGACACGAGGCCCTGCTACGGCACCAGATGCGGTGCGGCGGTGGCCGACACGACCGGACGCTTGACGGCTTCGGAGATCGCGACGGACAGGCCCTTGGCCATGCAGGCATAGCTCCAGTCATTGAGATGGAGCCCGTCCGGAGCGACGATCGTCTCGATCGGCATGTGATCGACTTCGACCCAACGCTTCATCACCTCGAAACGCCGGAAGAGATCGACGTTCTCGCGTTTCGCGGTGGTAGAGATCAGCGTCACCATCTTTGTCGCACCGTCCATTTTGGCTATGACCTTCGGCGCGAACTGAGGATCGATCAGCACCACATCGGCGCCGGCGGCGCGGATCTTTCTGAGACCCTCGCGAATCCCTCCAACGTGATCGTACGACGTGTGGTCGCGAATGACGGAATTGGTGCCGAGCTGCCACAGCACGAGATCTGGCTTGGCGTCGATGACCGCGGCGTCGAAGCGCTTGAGCATGTCGCCCACTTCCTCGCCGTTCACGCCGCGATTGATCACGACGATTGACTGCTTCGGGAAGCGCTCTTGGAGTTCGACGGCCAGCCGGCTCGGATAGCTCGCCGCCGGACTGGTCGCGCCCGCACCCGCCGTCGACGAGGAGCCGATGGCGACGATGGTGACCGGTTCGCCGGCCGCCAGCTTCCGCGTGACGCGCGCCAACGGATGTGCGAACCGCACCATGTCGAGCGGCGCGTCACAGCGTTGCGCCACCGCGGGGGCCGGATGCGCGGCCGCCTTGATCGCAGTTGGCTCGGCACGCGCGGCGACTAGGAGCGCGACACCGGCGACCACAGCGGTTACGAGCAACGGCTTCACCGCGCGCTGAACGAAATTCTTGTCCTGCAAGGGATGATCCTTCGGCCCTGCTATCGGGAGCTCATTGTCCGCCTATGGCGGGGGGCTCCTCCGGTTTTGTTGCTCCAATCACAAGATCGGCTAGAAGCCGCCCAATGCAATCATGAACCTTCTCAGCCATATCAAACTTCTTGGTCGCTGCATAGAAATCGAACGTCCCAAGATCGGCCCAGAGCTTCATGATGCTGAAGCGGTCGAACAGCGGAATTTCGTGCTGCACCGCAACCCACCGCATATTGTCGGCGTACGTCCCCAGCGCAATCATCGAGTCAGTCCGCGGGCTATACTGTGAGTTGATCAAGACGATATCGGCGCCCGCGGCGCGTGCAGCGGTAATACCCATGTCCAGCGCACGATTGAATTGATCTGGATCAACCGACTGCATGGCATCCACCGTTCCGGTCTGCCAGATCACCAGGGCCGGCTTGGCAGCCGCTAGATCGGCCGGAAGTCCCTGCACCATTTCCGCTGCGGTGCGGCGTGCCTTGACGTCGGTGGTGACCTTTACCGCAACGCCCGGCAGGGCAGCTTCGAGCGCGGATTGAAGGCGCGCGGGGTAGGAATTCTTGAGGCCCTCGGGCCCCGGCAGCGACGAAGATCCGGCGCCAACCACCAGAATGTCCAGGCGCTTAGCGGCGATGGCGCGCGCCACCATGGGCAGCTTGAAATTGTTCTCGATCTGGTGCTGGGCAACCTGACAGGCCGCCGGGCCGTCGGCCGGCTGATCGGCCAAGACCGGCACCACAGGCACCACAGGCACCATCAGTGCCAGCAATAGTGGTAACCGCCGTATCATACATCGCCCCCCGCGTAGCCCGGCTTGATCGAGGGCGGTCGCGGTCCCTGTCGCTCGACCCTTTTGTACCACGAAAGCACTGCAGCTGTGGCAACCATTATGGCTATGCCAATGAAGCTGACGAGCACCTGGACGACGACACGGTTCGACATTTCGGTGAAAACGAAGTGCGCCGCAAAGGACAAGAACACGCCGAGGCAAAAGGTTTCCAGCGAATGCTGGCCGCAGACGATGGCCGGCCAGAACGCCCGCGACCGCAGTCCCGGCCATGTGTCCGGCACGAAGTAGACCGTGATCACCGCCAACGCCAGGAAATGCAGAATGCGCAGCACGTCAAGGTTGGTCTTGTCGATCGGATAGATCGCGTCGCCGACAAACTTTGGTACGAAAACACCAAGCCAAGGGAAATACCAGGTCATCGCGATACCGAAGGCGAACACGAGATAAGCGACTGCCAGCCCGACCAGCATAGGCGAATGGATCCAGCGTGTGAGGCGCTGCGCGCCACCCAGCGCGCACCAGGCGCCGAAGACGAATAGCAATTGCCAGGCCAGCGGATTGAAGGCCCAGGTGCCGCTCGGATAAGCTGGAATGTTCCAGTCGAAGATCCACATCAGCGTGTAGAGCGTCGCCGAGGCGATGAGCGCGATCGACGGCGCGCGCATCAAGAGCCACAGCATTGGCGCGAATCCCAAGAGCAGCACGATGTAGAGCGGCAGCACATCCATGTTGACGGGCTTGAACTTGAGCAGCAGCGCTTCGAGGATCGTGACGTCCGGGTTCTTGAGGAAATCGAGGACGCCCATTTCCTCGGTGTAGAGCGGGTTGTCGAACGAGTGCGCGACGTAGGCGATCTCGGCGAGATAGATCGCGAACAAGAATACATGCGCGACATAGATTTGCCACGCGCGCTTGAGCACGCGGGCGGAGGCGACGATGAAGCCGTTCTGCCGCATCGCGCGGCCGTAGACGAAGGCCGCGGTGTAGCCGGAGATGAAGACGAAGATCTCGGTGGCGTCGCTGAATCCGTAGTTACGGATCGTGATCCAGCTCACCGCATTCGACGGGATGTGGTCGAGGAAAATCAGCCACAGCGCGATGCCACGGAACAGATCAAGCCGCAGATCGCGGCCGCTCGGAACCGGGTCCTTGGAACGGCTTTTCATTCGTGCGCTGTTTCGGCCATAATCCCGGAGCCGGGCCAAAGCACAAGGCCAGGCGGCGTATAATTAGAAGGCATATAGATGTATCGGGCCGTAACCCGCAAGATAGAGGTCACGGTGACGCCGCGCTTTGTGGCGGA
>DASXOK010000056.1:0-1556 GCA_036494425.1 Pseudolabrys sp. | reverse complement strand
CCGCCGTAGGCGTCGGCCTGCAGGATGCCGGTGAAGGCGTGAAGATGTTGGACGGGATGCTCGTGCCGGCGATCGCGCGAGGCGTAATAAAGCGCGGCCGGCGGGGCGCGGCCGCCGAACGGCCGGTCGTCGCGCACATAGGTCCAAATGTGTCCTTTGACCGTCTTGCCCTTGGCCAGGATCGGAACGTTGGTGTCGTCGCCATGCAGCCGTTCGGCCGCCAGGACATGGCGCTCGATCAGTGCATGCAGCGGCTGCAGCACCGTCGTGCAGGCGCCGACCTGGTCGGCCAGTGTCGACACGCTCAGATCGATACCTTCGCGCCGGTAGCGTTCGCTCTGACGGTTCAGCGGCTGATGTTGGCCGAACTTCTCGAACAGGATCATCGCCAGCAGGTTCGGACCGGCAAAGCCGCGCGGGGTGACGTGGAACGGCGCCGGCGGCTGCGTGACCGTCTCGCATTCCCGGCAAGAGAACTTCTCCCGCACCGTCTGGATCACCTTCCATTGGCGCGGGATCACCTCCAACGTCTCGGTGATGTCCTCACCCAGCTTCGACAGCTTCCGCGATCCGCAGCACGGACAGTTCTCCGGCGCGGCGATGACGATGCGCTCGCGCGGCAGATGATCGGGGAACGGCTTGCGGGACGGCCGCTTGCGCTGGAACGATTGCACCGTCTGCGTCCGCGCCGCCGCTCTCTCGGCCGCCAGTTCGTCCTCGGTCGCCGCCGCCTCCAGATCTTCCAGCTGCAGCTCCATCTGCTCCAGGAGCCGCGCCTTGCGCTCCGAGCGGCTGCCGTAAAGCTCGCGCCGCAGCTTCTCGATCGCCAGCTTGAGATGCGCGATCAGCGCTTCCGTGCTCGAAAGATCCGCCTGCACGCGCGCCGCAAGCGCCTCGGCTTCGACGCGGGCCGTGCGCTCGGCCAGGATCATCGCATGCGCGGCGGCCAGATCGGATGGCAGAGGGTCAAAGGGCGAGCTCACACCGCGAGAGAATCATATTTGCCAGCAACCGCAAAGCCAAAACGATCAGCCCACCGAGGTCGGCCGCCAAGTTTCTTGCGGATGGCGCCAATCGATGCCGGAAAGAAGATAACCGAGTTGCGCCGAGGAGATCGTCACAACGCCGTCGGCCACACTCGGCCACAAGAAGCGGCCCCGTTCCAATCGCTTGGTGAACAGGCAGGCGCCCTGGCCGTCGTGCCAGATCACCTTCATCAGATCGCCGCGACGTCCACGAAAGCAAAACAGGTGACCGTTCAGCGGATCGAGTCGCAACACTTCCTGCACCTGCAGCGCCAACCCAGGAAAGCCCCTCCGCATATCGGAATGACCGGTCGCCAGCCACACCCGCACGCCGCTTGGAAGCGGGATCATGGCAGCGTCTCAAGTCCGCTGATGAGCCGCAATAGCGGTTCCACGTCAACGTCGCCATCAACGATCACGCGCCGGCCATTCGCGATGATGATCTCGATCCGACCACCGCCGGCTCCCGAAGCCGTTTCAGGCGGCTCCGGTACGACCACCGCCGGCACGAAACCGGCAACATCGCCAAGG
>DASXOK010000055.1:0-7463 GCA_036494425.1 Pseudolabrys sp. | reverse complement strand
TCCGCATCTCGTCGGTCTACAACGACTATTGCCGCCGCGCCTCCGAGGCGTTGCGCCAGGCCATGGCGCAGAGCCCCGCCGAACCGGAGTGAGCGCCATGCTGCGTCATCTCATCCCCGCCGGCATCCGCAAGCCTTTCGCCAAATACAGCCACGCGATCGAGATCCAGGCCGGCGCGCGGCTGGTCTTCTGCTCCGGCCAACTCGGCATCGCCGTTGATGACCATATCCCGGAGAGCACGGAGGCGCAGGCCATTCTGTGCTTCGAGGCGATCGGCCTGTGTCTCGCCGAGGCCGGCATGAGCTTCTCGGACATCGTTCGCATCAACGCTTACGTCACCGACCGGGCGCACATGGCGCCCTACATGGCCGTGCGCGATCGCTATGTGGCGACACCGTCGCCCGCTTCGACCCTGATGATCGTCGGCGGCTTCACCCGGCCTGAGTTCACGGTGGAGGTCGAGGCGCTGGCGGCAAAGTAACGTGGCGCGCCACACGCTTGCTTATCCCTCCCTGAAAGGGAGGGATAAGAAGCTCAATCCAAATACTCTTTATTATGCGCGCCCAAGGCGGGCGCCGCCACGGTGTCATCTGCCGCCGCGCGGAACGCCGCATCCACCGGCACAGGCAGCGCCGGAATGACCTGCCCCTGCGTATTGACAAGCTTCTGCGCGAACACCCCGCGCGCGGCGAACTGCGGATCGGACAGCGCCTCCTGCGCGGTCTTCACCACCGAGCAGCAGCAATCCTGACCTGCAAAACGCTTCTCCCAAAAGGCAGCGTCCTCGCCACGGATGATCTCGGCGACGCGCGCCGTTGCCGCTGCGAAATCCAACCCTTGCACATGCTGCGGCTCTAGTCCGATGAGCGCGCAGAAATTCTCCCAGAACTTCTGCTCGATCGCCGCCACGGCGACGATCCTGCCATCCCGCGTCGGATAGAGCCGGTAGCGTGGCGTGCCGCCGCTGAGCAGATGATCGCCGTTCCCCGGCCAACGCCCGCTCACGGCGCCTTCGCCCAGCGCCCAGAACATGAAGGGAAAGAGATTGTCCGTCATCGCGATATCGAGATAACGGCCCTTGCCGGTGCGCGCGCGCTCGGTCAGCGCCAGCAATATGTTCATCACTGCCGGATAGGCGCCGCCGGCGATGTCGGCGATCAGCGCCGGCGGCACGACCGGGCGCTCGGGCTCGCCCATCGACAGCGCGAGCAGGCCGGCGTCGCCGATATAATTGAGATCGTGCCCGGCGGCGTCACGTTTCGGGCCGCTCTGCCCATAGCCGGAGATCGAGCAATAGACGATGCGCGGATTGATCCTCGCGACGCACTCGTAATCGAGGCCGAGCCGCGCCATGACGCCGGGGCGGAATTGCTCGACGATGACGTCGGCGCGCGCAAGCAGCGGATCGAGCTTCGCGCACTGGGCGGAGTCTTTCAGGTCGAGCGCGACGCTCTTCTTGCCGCGATTGAGCAGCGCGAAATTGACGCTGTCGCCACCCCAGCGCGGCACGTAATGGCGCATGTCCTCCCCGCCGCCGGGACGCTCGATCTTCACCACCTCGGCGCCGGCCTCGGCCAGAAGCAGCGTTGCCATCGGTCCCGGCAACAGCGTGGAGAAGTCAAGCACCAAGACGCCTTCGAGCGGCCGCACGCGTGTGTTCCCCCCAATCGTCGCGGCCAGCGCATGGCCGCCTTGAAAGTCTATCGCGCTATCCCATGCCCCGACAGCGGTTCCCTATGGTATCGATTCCGGAACGGCCGTGGCGAATGCGGGATAAAAGGCAAAAGCGATGACCGACTACGACAAGGCTGCCCTGGACAAGACCTTCACGCGACGCGCGGTGATGGCGCATGGCGTGCCGCTGAACGTGCTGGAGGGCGGCGCCGGCCCCCTCCTCCTGCTGGTGCCGGGCTGGCCGCAGTCCTGGTACGCGTGGCGCAAGCTGATGCCGACACTCGTCGCCGACTATCGCGTCGTCGTGTTCGATCCGCCGGGTCTGGGCGGGCAGCCCGCGCCGGCCACCGGCGGCTGCGACACAGCCAACATTGCCCGGCACATCGACCCGCTGCTCGACGCGCTTGGCGCCAAGGACTGCCTCCTGGTCACCCACGATATCGGCTGCTGGATCGGCTATGCCTATGCGGTGCGCCAGCAGCAGCGTGTCCGAAAGCTCGTGCTGGTGGACGCCGCCATCCCCGGCCTCGCCCCGCCGGAGGTCTACAAGATGACGCCGGATCGCTTGGCGCGGACTTGGCACTTCGCCTTCAATTATCTGCCCGAGTTGCCGGAGATGCTTATCACCGGGCGCGAGCGCGAATTCCTCACCTGGCTTTACCGCAGCAAGTCTGTCGATTGGACCAAGGCCTTCGATCAGGCCGCCATCGACGAATATGTGCGCGTCTACTCCGCTCCCGGAAGCTGGTCCAACGGCCTGCGCTACTATCGCGACATCTTCGACAGCATCGCGCAAAATCAGGCTACCGCACAGACAAAGTTGCCGATGCCGGTGCTCGCCATCGGTGGCGAAATCGGTCTCGGCGCGGCGATGCGGCAGTCGCTCGACGGCCTCGCCGAAAATCTGCAAGGCGCCGTCATCCCCAAATGCGGCCACTACGTGCCGGAAGAAGCGCCGGGCGAATTGCTCGAATTGATCTTGCCGTTCGTGCGCGGCTGACGCGTGCGCTTCATGTTCTTCGCAAAGATGCCGGCGAGCAGGACGGCAAATCCGAGAAGACGCAGCAGGAAGATCGCGGTCCTGTCGTCCTGCGGCGCATCGACCGATAGCGATGTCGCCTGGCTGAGCGCGAAGAGGACGAACGACACACCGAGCACGGCAAACAACGTGTCGCGGGTCCGCTGCCAGAAACGGAAGAAGAAGGCGGCAGCGATCAGGAAGCCGGCTGTGACCATGCCAGAGAGGAATACGAGCATGTCAGTCGACCTCCCAGATGAAGCCGTAGAGCAGCGTCGCCAACGCGGCCAGATTGGACAGCACGCGCGGCAGGCGCAGGTCGATCGAATCGGGCAGGAACACGAGGTCCACCACCAGCAGCAGGTTGTTGACGCCGAACAGGATGAAGCAGATCGCGGTCCACAACAGCAGCGCGGCCCGCGTCCGGATATAGCTGCGCACCAGCAGCCAGGCACAGCCGGCGCTCGCGATCAGACAGAGAAAATAGACAATGGTCGCAATCGGGCTGCTCATTCTTTGAACCTGAAAGCATCGGACAGGATTTGCAGCTTCCTGTTCGGCGACGTCACGATGGCACGAATGACCGCGGCCGGCTTGGTCGCGTAGAGCTTTTCCACCGCGTTGACCATCTCGTCGAGGCCGGCGGCTCCGGCCTGATAGCGGTAGCAACCGGCACCGTCCTGCGCGGCAAGCCGCACCGCGATCAGATTGCCGAGGGCTTCCGCCACCACGCCATGACTGCTGCGCAAGTCGCGGATGATCTCATCGGCGCTCCATGCGCGCGCCGGCTCCTGCTTGACCACGAGCAAAAGCTCCAAGGCCCAGACGGACTTGAACGAGATCGCCGCGAAATCGAGGACAGCAACTTCCGCAATCATGTTTAAGTAGCGCGATTATGCATTCTATATCTCCCCCGAATGATGAATTGCCCCGGTCGAGCGGATCGGCCGGCGCCTGACGAGAAGGCCCCGCTTATGCTGTAATGGCGGCGGGCGGGTCGAATGAGCCAGTAGCAGACGAGCCGTCTCCAGCCAACCCGATGCCCAGCACGCCACGCAAAAATTGTTCGAGGCCTTCACGCGCGACCGGCTTTTGCAGGATCGGCACACCGTTGAACTGGCCGTCGATGCTTTCGCGGCCGTAGCCCGTCACGAAGGCGAACGGCACTTTGCGCTCCGCAAGCGCCGCGGCGACGGGATACACCGGCTCGCCACCGAGATTGAGATCGAGAATGGCGCAATCGAAGTCGCCCGCGGCGGCCTGCATGGCCTCGCTGACCGTACAGCACGGGCCGACGACGAACAGACCGTAGTCGTGAAGAATGTCGCGCATCATCATGCCGATCATGGCCTCGTCCTCCGCCAGCAGGACGCGTTTGAGCGTCCCGCTCGGAAGCTGCACGAGGTTGTCATCCTTCTGTGCCGCGGCGGCCTCGGCGAGTTCGGCGCTCGCGGCGATCGGAATTTGCAGCGTGCAGTGCAGGCCGGACGGTCGCCAATCCCACACTACGTCGCCGCCGATCTGCTGCTTGATGCTCGCATGCATGATCTTGGTGCCGAATCCTTGCGTCTTCGGCGCGACGACGGCCGGCCCGCCGGTCTCTCGCCACTGCAATGCGAGTGTGCCGCCCCGATCCTGCCAGGTGATCACGAGCGCGCCATTGGCGTCGGACAACGCACCGTATTTGACTGAATTGGTTGCCAGCTCGTGCAGCGCCAGCGCGAGATTCTGGGCTTTTTCCGGTCCGAGAAAAACCGGCGGCCCCTCGATCTGCACGCGCGTGACGTGGCCGCCGCGATAGGGCGCCAGCTCCTCGCCGACCAGGCGCCCGACATCGGCGCCTTCCCAACGCGTCTCCGACAACAGAGTGTGCGCCTGGGCCAGCGCATGAATGCGCCCCTCGACGGCCTTGACGTAGCCCTGCTGCGATTTCGCGCGGGTGAGCCGCACGATCGCCTGCACCACGGCGAGCGCATTGCGCGCGCGGTGATCCACCTCGCGCGCGAGCAGGAGTTGGCGCTCTTCAATCTGCTTGCGCTCGGTAATGTCCACGGTGACGCCGCTGACCCGCAGCACGCGCCCGCGCGCATCGACGCTCGGCGTCGCCGTGCCGAAGCACCAGCGCATCTCTCCGTCCGGACGGAAGACGCGAAATTCGGTCTGGAAGGCCTGTCCGTTGACGCCGGAGAAATCCGTCGTGAGCTGTTTCAGGCGGGCGAGGTCTTCCGGCGCGATCATGGGACCGACCGTCTCCAGCGATGCCTTGAACGTCGCCGGGTCGACGCCGAAGATACGGCACTGGCCCTCGTCCCACATCCAGTCGCCTTTGACGAGGTCCCAGTCCCACGATCCCATGTGGCCCGCGGCAAGCGCCAGGTTGCGCCGCTGCTCGCTGTCGATGAGACGCTGCGCCGTCGATTGAAGCTCCGCGGTGCGCTCGCGCACACGGCTCTCGAGCTTGGCGTTGAGCGTTTCGAGCTGACGCGTCTTGCGATAGAGCTCGGCGAAGACCTTGACCTTGGCGCGCAAGAGCTCCGGCACCACCGGCACTGGCACATAGTCCACGCCCCCCATCTCGTAGCCGCGCAGGTAATCGGTTTCGGTGAGATGGATGGCGGAGATGAAGATGATGGCGGTGCGTTCGAACCGCGGATGGTCGCGGATCATCGCCGCCAGCTCGAAACCGTCGAGGTCGGGCATGCAGACGTCCATCAGGACGACGGCGACGTCGTTCTTGAGCAATAATTCCAGAGCCTCGGTCGCCGATTGCGCCTTGATGAGGTTTTCGTCCAGCTCGCGCAGCACGACTTCGTAGCTCAGGAGCTTGGCCGGCTGATCGTCGACCAGCAGGATGTTGACCTTGTCGTTCTGTTCCATGGCGCGATCTCACCGATGCAGCCACATGCGCAGCACGGTCAACAACTGCTCCGTATTGACGGGCTTCGCCAGGTAGTCGGAGGCTCCCGCCTCGAGGCATTTCTCGCGGTCGCCCTTCATCGCCTTGGCGGTCAAGGCTATGATCGGCAGGCGCTGGAACACGCCCTTGTTGCGGATCTGCTCGATCGTCTCGTAGCCGTCCATCTCCGGCATCATGATGTCCATCAGGACGATGGTGATGTCGGGATTGCTCTCGATCAGCGCGATGGCCTCGCGGCCGGTCGTCGCGGTCAAGACGCGCATGCCGTGCCGCTCCAGCACGCTCGATAGCGCGAAGATGTTGCGGGCGTCGTCGTCGACCAGCAGGACGGTCTGCCCCACCAGGTCCTCATCCGAACTGTTAAGCCGCTCCAGCATCCGCTGCTTCTCGGGCGGCAACTCCGTGACGACGCGGTGCAGGAACAGCGCCGTCTCGTCGAGCAGGCGCTCGGGCGATTCCACGCCCTTGACCACGATGCTGCGCGCCATCGTGTGCAGCTGCGCATCCTCCTCCGGCGTCAGCTCGCGGCCGGTGAAGACGATGACCGGCACGTCCGACAGCGGGCTCTCCTCGCGCAACTGCTCGAGCACTTCGAAACCGGACATATCGGGCAGGCGCAGGTCGAGCACCACGCAATCGAACGCGGAGCGACGCAGCGCATCGAGCGCGCCCTGCCCGCTCTCGGCCGCTTCGATCTCGATGTCGTCGTGACCGAGCAGTTCCGCGATGCTCATCTGTTCGGCCGGATTGTCTTCGACGACGAGGAGGCGTTTGCGGCGGCGCGAGGCGTACTCCTTGATACGCACCAGCGCCGCCTCGACGCCCTCCATGGTCGTCGGCTTGCTGACGAAGGAGAAGGCGCCGCGCGCGAGCCCGTGCTGGCGGTCCTCGTCGAGCGTGATGATCTGCACCGGGATGTGCCGCGTCAGCGGATTCTGCTTGAGCTGGCTCAGCACGCTCCAGCCGAGCATGTCGGGCAGGAACACGTCGAGCGACACCGCCGTCGGCTGGTATTGCTTGGCGAGGTCCAGCGCCTGTGCGCCCGTGGTCGCAACCAGGACCTTGAAGCCTTTGTCGCGCGCGAGATCGACCAGCACGCGGCCGTAATGCGGGTCGTCCTCGACGATCAGCAGGATCGAATCGCCCGGCTCCAGGTCGCTCCGGTCATCGGCGATCGCCTCGATCGTCCGTTCCGGCAGCAGGATCGACGTGCCCGACGCCGGCAGCGTCGTGAACGACGTGCTCCCCGCCGCGCGCGACGCCAGCGTAGGCCCGGCATATTGCAGGGGTAGGTACAGCGTGAAGGTACTGCCGATACCGGGGCTGCTGCGCAGCTGGATTTCGCCGCCCAGGAGGCTCGCCAATTCGCGGCTGATGGCGAGGCCGAGGCCGGTGCCGCCGTATTTGCGGCTCGTCGAAGCATCCGCCTGCTGGAACGCCTCGAAGATGATCTTCTGCTTCTCGTTCGGAATGCCGACGCCCGTGTCCGATACTTCGAACGCCACGACGCCCTGCGCCTGCGCGAGCACCGGGTGCGATGCCGTCCAACCTGCTATGGGGCGCGAGACCTTGAGCTGCACCCCGCCGCTTTCGGTGAACTTGAAGGCGTTGGACAAGAGGTTCTTGAGCACCTGCTGGAGGCGCTTGGAGTCGGTGACGATGCTGCGCCCAAGCTGCGGGTCGAGGCTGACGTTGAAGGCAAGCTGCTTGGAATCCGCCTCGTGCCGGAACGGCCGCGCCACCGCGTCGAGCAGATTGGAGAAGAGGATATCCTCCGCCTCGACCGTGACGGTGCCGGACTCGATCTTCGACAGATCGAGGATGTCGCTGATGAGGTTCAACAGGTCGGTGCCG
>DASXOK010000054.1:0-4198 GCA_036494425.1 Pseudolabrys sp. | reverse complement strand
AAGTTCGTACACGGCCTCTACCGCTTTCTTGCGCTGGTGCAGTACGCGCGTGAGAGCAAGGGGGGGCACTGAACCTCGGAAAATTCAGCGCCAGATGAGGTGGTCGCCCGCTGGCCACGCGGCGATACGATCGAACGTCAGTCCGCGCAACACGGACGCCGAATTCGGTGCCGTGCCGTAACAATGCCGGTGATCTCACCGGCAGCACGGCGGCTTGCAAGCCTTCCCCCTACATGAACGCCAATTTGCCTGGGACTATCGCAATATGGCATAGTGCATCATATCGTCGAATTATTGCATTGCGGACGGGAATTCCATTAGCGACGGTGGGTTCTATCGATCGGCGGGAAAGCATTTTGGGCGCTGTCACAAGAGTGCGGGTTTCAGCCTTCCGCAATCCTGGGCGGGATAATAGAACAAGCGTTCAATCGATTTGATCGGGAGACAGACCTTTGAGAACTCGTGGCAAGCTGAAGAGCGCGACGCCGGCACGGCAGACGTCTGCGCCAGCCGCGCCGGTCGAAAGGCTCGTCGATAAAGCAACTGGCGTTGCCGACCACGATGACGCGCGGAGCGAGCGCGGTGGCGGCGTTCAGTCGATCGGCCGCGCCTTCTCCATTCTGGAAGAGGTCGCGCGCAATCGCGAAGGCATTGGCCTTGCCGATCTCAGCAAGCGGGTCGGCCTGCACAACAGCACGACGTTCCATCTGGTCAAGACGATGGTTTCTTTGGGCTATATCCGCCAGATCAAGGATTCCAAACGCTATCGCGTCGGGCGTCCGCTGTTCGCGCTGGCGTCGAGCGCGCTCGATGAAATGGAAATGGTGAGCATGGCGACGCCCGTGCTCGAAGATCTAGCGCGGGCGACCGGCGAAGCCAGTCACTTCGCCGCGCGCATGGACGATGCCGTGGTCATTATCGCTCGCACGCCTGGCCCGGGCGCATTTCAACTTACGGATCGCGCCGGCGTCGTGCGTCCGGCTTATTGCACGGCGCTCGGCAAGGTCATTCTCGCCGCGCTTCGTCCGGAGCAGTTCGAACGCTATCTTGAGCGTGTTGAGCTCAAGCCGCTGACCGACAATACGATCACCGATCCACAGCGTCTTCGGAAGGAGATCGAGGAAATTCGCCGCTCTGGCGTCGCGTTTGATGATGGCGAGTTGAACGGCGAAGTGCGCTGCGCCGCGATGCCAGTCCGCGACTTCAGCGGTCAGGTTGCGGGTGCCATCGGGATTTCCGGGCCGGTTTGGCGGCTATCGATCCAGATGCTACAAAGTCATGCGCAGTCCATCGCCGGCGCCGCCGATGAGCTGTCTAAGGCCTTCGGGGCGGCCGAATAGGACATTATCTATGAGTTATGTTGTCGTGGCGCGCTGGCGCGCCAAGCCGGGCGAGCGTGCGAAGGTCGAGGCGCTCCTGCGTCAATTGACCGAAGCTGTGCGGTCTGAGCCGGGCAATCTCGGATTCGTGGTGCATCGCCTGCGCGAAGACGCCGATGAATTCCTGCTCTACGAAACCTATACGGATGAAGCCGCCTTTGTCGCCCATCGCGAGATGACGCACTTCAAGAATTTGGTCATTGCCGAAGCCGTGCCTCGGCTCGAACGTCGCGAGATCCAGGCTTACGCACTACTCGACTAAGGAAGCGCGTCGCCTCGCACGCCGCGGCGCAAGGCGACGCTCTCATCTCAATCGATCTTGACGCCCGCCTGGCGGACGACCTTGCCCCACTTTTCGGTCTCATCCGCGACGAATATGCCGAAATCCTCCGGCGTCCCTGGTGAAGGTGCGCCGCCGAGCTCGACAAGCCGCGCTCGATGTTTAACGTCCGCCATGTCGGCATTAACTTCGCGATTGATTTTGTTGACGATGTCGGCCGGAGTCTTGAGCGGCGCATAGAAGCCTTGCCAGCCTGCGGCCTCGAAGCCCGGCACAGTCTGAGCAATCGTCGGCACCTTTGGTAGCAATTCCTGGGGCGCCACAGAGGCTACGGCGATGGGACGCACCTGCCCTGCTTTGATGAAAGATAAAGAAGACACGACGATGTCGAACATCACCTGCACGCGATTGGCGATGAGATCGGTGAGGGCTTGCGCTGCGCCACGGTAATGCACCGGCACTATGTCGATGCCAGTCATCATCTTGAAATATTCACCGCATAAGTGCTGCAGGGTGCCAGCGCCGATGGTCGCATAATTGACCTTGCCGGGATTTGCTTTGGCATAGGCGATGAAGTCGGCGACGTTCTGTACCGGAAGACTCGGGTTGACCTCCATCACGACCGGAGTACGGACCGTAGCGGCAACCGGCACCATATCGGTGTTCTTGAAGTTGATCTTGCCGGCATAGAGCGTTTGATTAATTGCAATCGCGGTCGAGGCATAAAGCAACGTATATCCGTCGGCCGGCGAGTGGATGGCGAAGTCGCTGGCAATATTACCGCCGGCGCCGACGCGGTTGTCGATAATAAAGGGCGTGCCCAGGCGCTCCGAGAGCCACTGTCCGAACAGGCGCGCATTGATGTCGGAGGCCGAACCGGCCGCGAAACCGCAAATGATACGAACCGGCCTCGACGGGTAGGTATCCGCCCATGTCGTACGTGCCACAGCCGGCGCGGCGAGCGCGCCGGCTGTGCCTTGAAGAAAGTGACGACGATGAATAGCCACGGTGTTCCTCCTCCTTGGGTGTTTTGAGCGCGACGATCGCTCCGATCCCGCACTTTCTTTGTTGTTGGCCTACAGGGTCATCGAGCCGCCGCCATCGACGTACCAAGCGGCGCCAACGACGTAGCTCGCGCGCTCGGAAGCCATGAAGGCAACGACGGAGCCAACTTCTTCGGGTGTTCCCATGCGCCCGACCGGGACTTTGGAAACGCGTTGCTGGCGTACTTCCGCCTCGGTCTGGCCAGTCATCTTCGCCCATTCCTGCATCGTCTCATCCTGTCGCTCAGTATTGATGATGTAGGGTACAACGGCGTTGATCAGGATGTTGTCCTTGGCGAGTTCCACCGCCAGTGACTTTGTCAGATTGAGCATCGAGGAATTGTTGAGCGCAGCCGGTACGACGGTGTAATGCGGCTGGCGGCCGGCGAGACCGGAAATGTTGATGATGCGGCCCCATTTGCGCTTGCGCATGTCGGGCACGACGTGACGGATGCAGCGTGCAGCCGGCATAAACTTCTGTTCGAGCAGGCCGCTGAGATCGGCGTCGCTCATCTTGAGATAGTCCTGTGGGACAACGGTGGCGGCCGAGTTCACGAGAATATCGACCCGACCAAAACGTTCGATCGCCTTCGCGCCCATCGCCGCAATGGCGGCGTCATTGGTCAGATCGGTCGGAACGCCAAACACGCGCTCGGGATGGTTCTGCCCAAGTTCGCGGACCGCTGCCGCATTGATATCGGCACTCTTGCTGACAAGAACGACGGATGCGCCTTCGGCGAGCAGCTCTTTCGCGCAAGCCTTGCCGATGCCGCGGCTACCGCCAGTGATGATGGCTACTTTGCCGGTAAGACCGAGATCCAAAATAGGCACTCCCAAATGTCACGAGACGTTTCTGGTCGTGGTCAGTTCGGGACTCGCTGACCGCAAAGCCGTCCACGACCGCCGCCAACATGACTACACTGTGAGATGGCATGTCACAATGCTGTAACGCCATGGGAGGTTCAACTTTGGGGACCGGCCGGTCCTGGCGAATCTCGAATGGGTGCCGCAAGCCTGGAAATTCATGGGTGGGGCGGAGCCGGCTACGACTATCCGCCGATGCTCGGCGCCGACAACCGGATCATCCTGTCCCGCCTGTCCCGCCTGCCCGGTCTGTCCGACGAGGGCATCGAGGCACTTGCCGACGAAGGCGCGTCCGGGCGTAAGAGGGGCAAATCAGCGGCGCGCTAGGCGCGATCAAAGTGGAGAGAATGTAAGCCATGAGCGATATCAAGAGCACACGCGAGGCGGACGTTGCCACGATCACCATCGATCGGGGCGGTGAAGGCGGCAAAGTCACGGTCGATCAATTGCGCGACCTGACGTCCGCCTTCCGCGCCGCCGGCGCGAGCGATGCCAAGCTGATCGCCTTGCGCAGCACCGGCAATGATTTCTGCCGCGGCCGCGACCCAAGACGTGACCAGCCGTCGCCCCACGCCCTGGCGATGCGCGAGAACGTGGTGAAGCCGATCCTCGACGTCTACGACGCCATTTCC
>DASXOK010000053.1:0-2478 GCA_036494425.1 Pseudolabrys sp. | reverse complement strand
GGCGCCCTCGATCACGAAGGCGCCGACCTTGGCCTTCAAAATCACATCGACGATGTCCTTGAGCGGCACGTCGCTGGTGTGCGGGCCCGGCCAGCTTCCCCAGCACACGTGATAGCGGATGCGGTCTGCCGGCAGGCCTTCAATGGCGTGGTTGAGGATCTCGATCTGCTTCTCCAACCAGCGCTTGTAGTCGGCGAAGGTTCCCGGCGGCACCATGCGGTCATAGGTGACGGCACTGCGTGCGTCGTCGAGCTGCACGACCAGGCCGGCATCGACGATCATCTTGTATTCGGTACGCATCGCCTCGCCGATCGCCGCCTGAAGATCATCCTCGCTCTTGTAGTATTCGTTCTTGCGGTCGGGGATGACGCTCGCCGGCGCGGCGACGGGCAGGAAGCCCTCTTCAACCTTGGCGCACTTGAGCGCCGCCTTGAAGTTGTCGATGTCGCGCTGGACCTCAGCCTGGCCGGTGTATGTGATCGGACCGGTGCAGATCGCCTCGGTGGTGGTCGAGACAGCTTCCTTGGCGTCCAGCTCGGCATAGAACTCGGCGAACTTGGTGCGGTCGGCGCCGCGCTTGAACGGGTTGGCCGTATCGGTCCTGATCGGCCGCCGCTCGAAGCCTGAGAGACGCTCCAGCGCATACTGCGCCCAGCTGATCGACTTGCCGAACTCACCGTCGCTCACGACGTCGATGCCGGCATTGGCCTGCTCGCGCACGACCTCGTTGACGGAGTCGACGAGGCACGTCTGATAGGCCTTCTCGTCGTAAGGCTTGCTACCCTGCTTCAGCCGCAGGAAATCCTGCAGGGCCGCGGGGCGGATCAGGCTGCCGACGTGGGTGGTGAGAATGCGGTCAGTGCTGCGCTTCATTTAGGTCCCTACTCATTGGCGTTCCTGCGTACCGCTATGCCCGCGACGCACGCCAAACGCAATGCATGGGAAGTATACATCCGGACGTGGGCAGGAGCCCAACGCGCTGGCTACGCCTTCATCACGCCGATGAACTGCTCGAGCTTGTCGGGATCGTTGCGCAGCGTCTCGCTTGAGCCGTCATAGACGATGCGGCCGCGGTCCATCACCACCGCGCGCGGCGCGATGTCGAGCGCGACCCGCGAATTCTGCTCAACCAGGATGGTGGCGAGCCCGCCCGCCTGGGTGAGCTGCTTCACGGCGCGTGCCAGTTCCTCGACGATGACCGGCGCCAAGCCCTCGGAGGGCTCGTCCATCAGCAGCACGGTCGGATTGCCGATCAGCGCGCGGGCGATGGCGAGCATCTGCTGCTCGCCGCCCGAGAGTTGGTTGCCGCGATTGTCGGTACGTTCGGCAAGACGTGGGAACAGTTCGCAGACGCTCTTGTGGGTCCAGCGGCCCGGCCGCGCCGCGACCTCGAGATTCTCCCGCACCGACAGCGAGGGGAAGATCTCGCGCTCCTGCGGCACGTAGCCGAGCCCGGCGATGACGCGCTTGTAGGTGGCGACCTTGGAGATGGCTTTCCCGTGCAGATGCACGCCGCCGCCGTGCAGCGTGGTGTGGCCCATGATGGTCGCCAGCAGCGTCGTCTTGCCGACGCCGTTGCGGCCGATGATCGATACGGTCTCGCCCGGCGCGATGGAGAACTTCACATCCTCGAGCACGACCGTCTCGCCGTAGCCGGCGCGCACATTGTCGAGCGTAAGCGCCGCTTCAGCCATGCTGCCCTCCCCGCTGGCCGGCCTTGTGCGCCGCAGCGTGGCCGTCCTCGCCGAGGTAGACCGCGCGTACCTCCGCGTTGGCCATGATCTCCTCCGGCGTGCCTTGCGTGAAGACGGCGCCCTGGACCAGCACGGTGATCTCCTTGGCGAAACGGAAAACCACGTCCATGTCGTGTTCGATGATCAGCACGGCGATGTCGGGATCGAGCCCGGCAACCACGTCGAGAAGGAGATGGCTTTCCGAGGACGGCACGCCGGCCGCCGGCTCGTCGAGCAGCAGCACGCGCGGCTTCTGGGCGAGCGCAATCGCGATCTCGACCAGCCGCTGGCGGCCGTAAGGCAGTTCGCGCACCAGCCTGAGCGCATCGTCGACCAGCCGCAGCGATTCCAGATGATCGAGCGCCTCGTCGATCACCGACCGCTTGGCGCCGGCCGGGCGCCAGAGATTGTTGTTCTCGCCATCGCGCTCACCGATGGTCATGCAGATGTTTTCTAAAACCGTCAGCCCGCGGAAGAGCTGATTGATCTGGAAGGTGCGCGCCAAGCCGCGCCGCGCCCGAAACGCCTGGCTGGTGGCGGTGATGTCGTCGCCATTGAGCAGCACTCGGCCGGAGGACGGGTTGAGCACACCGGTGATCAGATTGATCAGCGTGGTCTTGCCCGCACCGTTCGGCCCGATCAGCGCACGGCGCGCGCCGCGCTCGAGCGTGAGGTTGACGTCGCGGGTGACACGCAGCGCGCCAAAATTGCGGTTGAGGCTTTCGACTTGCAGAGCGGCGGTCAT
>DASXOK010000052.1:0-3480 GCA_036494425.1 Pseudolabrys sp. | reverse complement strand
CTGGCCTTCCAGCCGTCCATCCGGATTGATCGACAGCGCGCCGTTGCCGAGCGCGAGAATGTCGCCCTGCTCGATGCGGACCTGGGTGATGTCGATCCGTCCGTTCGCCTGCTGGATTTCACGAAAACGCACCGGCCAGGGCTTGGGCGCGAAGTCGTTCAGGCCACGGATGACGGCGGTCATCTCCGCGTCGATGGGCTGCACCGCCGCCGGATGGAAGCCGGGAATGGAGGCCTGCTCCAGCCGCAGCACCGTCTCGATCACCGGTTTGTCGGCGGCTGAGCCTTCGGCAATGCGGCCGTGTAGCTCCAGGTGCTTGGCGCGCAGCCACGTCGCACTGTTGCCGCCGCTGATGCGCTCGACCACCGGATCGTCGAACGATAGCGATATGCGCTCCGGCGAGGCCGGGGTGCCGCGCACGCTGGCCTGGCCGAGCGACCAGTTGGCGGCGAGGGTCGGCGGCTTGCCCGCATCGGCGATGCTCAGCGGCCCGTCGAATTCGCTGATCAACAGCGTCGGCTGATAGACCTGCGCCGCCACCAAGATGCGCGAGAGCTTGAGCTCGAGCGCCGGCACCTGGAAGATGGCGGAGGCCTGATCGCAGGCGAGCTCCATGCGGAACGGATAGCCGCCGACGCTCTCGGTGCCGCAGGCATAGGAACGGCCGGACTTGGCCTCGCGCGCGCGCCAGCCTTCGAACACGGTGTGTGCCTGCCCGGCGGCGTAATACCAGAACCAGCTCCAGCCGCCGAACAGCGCGACGACCAGGACCACCAGAGTGATGTAGCGCCGCTTTCGCCGCCGCGCCGAGGGAGTTACGGTCATTTCCATCGTAAGGCTGTTTTTGGCTCTGTTGTTGGCGCCGTCAGTCGGACAGATTCGGACGCCCGTCCAGCATTCTTTTAAGGATCAATGATTTTTTGTGAAAACCGGTTCCGGCGCCCCGGATGCCGCGAGACTAACAGGCGCCGAATGCGGCGTTTCTACGCCGCCGCGGTGAGGGGCTCCGCCGCATGGGTTGCGCACCCAGAGGTGGCCTGTTAGCGAACGGCCCCTGGCACCTCCCAAGCAGCGGTCCGCATCCAGACACGATGGACACGACACCCGAACAAAGCACAGACGATCTGTGGGTTTTCGGTTATGGATCGCTGATCTGGCGGCCCGGCTTCGACTTCCTGGAACGGCGCAAGGCGCGCGCGGTAGGCGCCCACCGGGCCTTGTGCGTTTATTCCTTCGTGCACCGCGGAACGCCGGAGCGGCCGGGCCTCGTGCTCGGTCTCGACCGCGGCGGCAATTGCCGCGGCATCGCCTATCGCGTGGCGGCAGGCAAACGCGCGGAGACGATTCAGTATCTGCGGGAGCGCGAGCAGGTCACGCTGGTTTATCGCGAGGCCTGGCGCACGGTCTGGCTGGACGACGATCCCAAGCTGCGCGTGCATGCGCTCTGCTACATGGTGGATCGCGGGCACGAGCAATTCGCCGGCCGGCTCACGCTGGAGCAGCAACTGCATCATGTGCGGCAGGGCCATGGCCGCTCCGGCAACAACAGGGATTACGTGATCGAGACGGTCGGCGCCCTCGAGGAGCTGGGCTTCCGCGACCATGATCTGCATTTGCTGGCCGAACAGCTCAAGGGCGGCCGCGAGCACAGCGCGTCGTAACTAGACGGCGGGCTTCGCCTTCGCTTCTTCGAGCAGGCGCGCGGTCGCCGCTTCGATCGTGTCCTGAAGCCGATGGAAGAATTCTTCCTTGCCGAGACCGGGCGGGATCGGATCGAGGATTTCCACCAAGATCTTCCCGGGAATTCGGCGCATCGAGCGGCGCGGCCAGAACAGGCCGGAGTTCAATGCCATCGGCACGCAGGGCACGCCTTCCGCCACGTAAAGATGGGCGACGCCGTATTTGTAGCGCGGCTCGGCACCGGCCGGACGCCGCGTGCCTTCGGGAAAGATGATGAGCTGGCGGCGATCGGCAAGCTCGATGCGCGCGCGCTCGGCCATGGCGATGAGCGCCTGCGAGCCCTTGCTGCGATCGACCGGAACCATGCGCCCCTTGATCGTGAGCCAGCCGAAGATCGGGATCCACTGCAATTCGCGCTTGAGGATGAAGGTCGGATTGTCGAACAGCGGCAGCAGCGCGAAGGTCTCCCAGGCGGACTGGTGCTTGGCGGCGACGATGATCGCGCCGTCGGGAATCCTCTCGCGCCCCCTGATCTCGTAGTCGATGCCGGCGACGAAACGCAGCAGCACCAGATTCACACGGGCCCAGGCCTGCGCCACGCGCAGGACCGCGCGATAGGGCATGACGAAAGTCGGCAACGCGATGACCAGGAAGATCAGCGTGTTCAGATAGAACAACACGTTGAAGACGATCGAGCGGATGAAGATCAGCATAGACTTACCCGAGCCCGTCAGGATCGAGCCGCATGCGGACGTGCGCGAACAGGTACTTCAGGTATTCCACGAACAGCAGGCGCATCGTCTCGGCGTTCTGCCACCACGGCTCGATCTTCGCCTTCTCGGGGACCACCGGATAGGCGATGAGCGAGACCTCGGGCAATTGATGCGCGAACTCCGCCATCGCGCGCTGCATGTGCCAGTTTGAGGTGACGACGATCAACGACATGAAATTGTGCTCGTGCGCCCAGCGCCGCGCCTCGAGCGCGTTGCCGAAGGTGTTGAGCGCGGAGCGGTCGAGATCGATACAGCAGTTGAAAAATTTTGAATAGAGCGGCGTCAGGCGCGCGATCTCCTTGACGCTGGTGGCGCGATGCACGCCGGTAATCAGCAGCCGTTTGCCGCGGTCGGCCGCGAGCAGTTCGATCGCGTCGGGAATGCGCGCCGCGGCTCCCGTGAGCACGACGATGCCATCGGCCTTGCTGTCCATCGGCGCTTCTTCAGAGGGAATGTGCCAGGTGAACCAAAGAAAGCCTGCCGCGAGCAGCATCACGCCGACCAAGGCAACCGTCATGGTCAGGAAGCCGATCCAGCGGGCGAGACCTGCGAACATGCTAGTCGATGGTCTCCAGCGTGCGGTTGACCGTTTGCCGCGAGGTGAAGGCTGTCACCGCGGCGATGAACACGATCTGAACCAGCACGGCCAGATAACCCACAAGCCCGATGGAAAAGGAGCCGAACAGAGCCGAAGTCTGGTCGGCGCCGGCGCTGCCGGCGAACCAGCGGCTGATCAGCGATGCGAGCCCGAACACGAGAATCGCCGCGCCGCCGCCAACCGCCCCGCCCTGCAAGCCGAGCAACAGAAAATGCCGCTGGAAATTGCTGGCGATGAAACCGTTTTTGGCGCCGACGAAATGCAGGACCTCTATCACCGTCTTGTTGGTGGCCATGGCGCCGCGGGTGGCGAAGGTGACGGAAAGAACCGTGGCGGCGATCATCAGCACCAGGATGGCGATGCCGGCGGCGACCGCGGTGCTCGCCATCGCACGCATGCGGTCTATCCAGCCGCGGTGATCGTCGAGCA
>DASXOK010000051.1:0-4016 GCA_036494425.1 Pseudolabrys sp. | reverse complement strand
TCGCCGTAGACTGCTCTCGGCTGCTCAGTTGGCCCTCGGCGGGGCGACCAAAATGCGTTCGTCCAAAATTACCTTAGGAATTCTTCTTGTACTGATCTTGTTGATTGGTGCGGCGTTCGCATGGAGCTGGCGACCTTCTATCGCTCCGACTTCCGCCAACGAGGGAATGCGCGCCGACAGGCAGACCGTCGCCCACGGCGCAGCGCTCGCTGCGATCGGCAATTGCAACGATTGTCACACGACGGATGGCGGCCACCCCTTCGCGGGCGGACGACCCATTCCCACGCCATTCGGGACGATCTTCGCGAGCAACATCACGCCTGATGCGGACACCGGCATCGGAAGTTGGTCCGAGATCGCCTTCCTCCGCGCCATGCGGACGGGTGTTGATCGCCAAGGCCGGCAGCTTTACCCGGCGTTTCCCTACGATCATTTCACCAAAACGACGGACATCGACATCCATGCGCTTTATGCGTTTCTGATGAGTCAGGCTGCCGTTCGCAATGAAATTCCAGCAAACAAACTGGCCTTTCCCTTCAATGTCCGCCCCATCGTGGCCGGATGGAAAGTCTTGTTCCTCCGCGAAAAGCCGCTTGAAAATGACGACAGCAAGAGCGCGGACTGGAACCGAGGGCGATATCTGGTCGAAGGCCTCGGCCACTGCGGCTCTTGCCATACGCCGCGCAATGCCCTGGGCGCCGAGCGGGCACACAGTGCCTACGCCGGCGGAACTGCCGAAGGATGGACCGCGCCGCCCTTGAACTCCTCGATGGCCGCCGCCCACAAATGGACCACCGATCAACTGTCCGAATATCTTTCGACCGGCTGGCATCGGCAGCACGGCGCAGCGGCCGGTCCGATGGCCGATGTCGCAAAGAATCTGAGCCAAGCGTCGGCTCACGACGTGCACGCGATCGCAGTCTATATCGCCAGCCTCTCCGGCGATGGAGCTGGCAGCACGGCACCCGCTCCGACCGATCATCCGCCTCCCAATGCGCCGGCCGAGGTCGTCGCCATCTACATGGGCGCTTGCGCCAACTGCCACAACAACCCGGGCGACGTCGGCCCTTCGAAGGCGCTTCCGCTGTCGCTGAGCGCAGCGGTGCAGCAGCCCGGGTCGGCCAATGCAGTGCGCGTCATCCTGCACGGCATCGAGTCGTATCGCAGCGCCGGCGGCCCCTACATGCCTGCCTTCGACGGCATGCTGACCGACAAGCAGATCGTCGCCGTCGCCGAATATGTGCGCGCGCGCTACACGAACCATCCGCAATGGACCGACGTTCAAGAGCAAATATCGACGGCGCGGCAGGAAGGAAGTTGAGCCATGGCTATCGCCCTCACGATCAACGGTCAATCGCACGCAATCGACGCCGATCCTTCGACGCCGCTTCTCTATGTCTTGCGGGACGATCTGGCGCTGCACGGCGCCAAATTCGGATGCGGCCTGGGACAGTGCGGCGCCTGCACTGTCCATGTCGACAACCGCGCCGTCTTCTCATGCCTCCTGCCGATCGCGGCCCTCGAAGGACGGTCGATCACGACGCTGGAAGGCCTTCTCAAGGAGGGCAGGCCGGGCAAGGTGCAGCAAGCCTTCATCGACGAACAGGCCGCGCAATGCGGCTACTGCATCGCCGGCATGATCATGCGAGCCGAGGCGCTGCTCGCCGCCACGCCTCACCCGAGCGACGGGGAAATCCGCAGAGGCATGCGCCCCAATCTCTGCCGTTGCGGGACCCACGTCGCCATCATGCGCGCCGTCAAGCGCGCGGCGGCCGCGTAGGAGGTAACGACAATGAATGCGCTCTTCTCACTCTCGCGCCGCGATCTTCTCAAGGGAACCGGCGCGCTTGTCGTCGCCTTTTCGTTGGGCCGGCCGCACGTCTCGGCGTTCGCGCAGGATGCTCCCGCATCAAAGACCGTTGCAGCGGACCAGGTCGATGGATTCCTCGCCATCGACGACAAGGGCATGGTGACCATCTACTCCGGTAAGGTCGAACTCGGCACCGGCGTGCGGACCGGCTTCACCCAAATGGCGGCCGACGAGCTCGACGTGGCGTTGGATCGCGTCACCGTCATCCAGGGCGACACCGCGCTGACACCCGATCAGGGGCCGACTTATGGCAGCCAGTCGACACAGACCGGCGGCGCGCAAATCCGCCAGGCGGCAGCGACGGCGCGCGCCGCGTTACTTGAGGCCGCCGCGCAGCACCTCGGTGCGGCGAAAACAGACCTCGTCATCACTGACGGCACGGTCAGCGCAAAATCCGGCGGCAACACCGTCACCTACGCCGAACTGATCGGCGGCAAAAACTTCAACCTCAAGCTCGACCCCGCCGCGCCGACGAAGAATCCTGCCGACTACAAATTCGTCGGTAAACCGGTGCCGCGCCTCGACATCCCCGGCAAGACCACCGGCTCTTTCACTTACATGCACGACGTCCGCGTGCCGGGAATGCTGCACGGCCGCGTCGTACGTCCGCCGGCGTTCGGGGCGACGCTCGAAAGCGTCGATGAGTCCTCGATCAAGGACATTCCGGGGATCGTGAAGGTCGTGCGCCAAGGCAACTTCTTGGGCATCGTCGCGCAGAAGGAGTGGTCGGCGGTGCGCGCCGCCCGCGAGATCAGGGCGACTTGGTCGAAGGCGGAAACCCTGCCCGATCACAAGGCGCTCTGGGAGCATGTGCGGAACACCAAGATTCTCAAGGACGACGTCACGAGCAATGTCGGCGACGTCACGGCTGCGCTGGCAGCGCCGGGCCGAAAATTGAACGCGACCTATGACTTCACCATCCACACCCACGGCTCGATCGGGCCGTCCTGCGCGATCAGCGAGTTCAGGGACGGCAAGCTGATATCCTGGTCGGCATCCCAGGCGACCCACAATCTGCGCAAGCAGCTCGCGCTGATGTTCTCGATGCCGTTGCAGGACGTGCGTTGCATCTATGTCGACGGCTCCGGGTGCTACGGCCGCAACGGCCACGAGGACGCCGCCGCCGATTCCGCGCTTCTGGCGAAGGCAGTCGGAAAGCCGGTGCGCGTCCAATGGTCGCGCGCCGACGAACATGGGTGGGATCCGAAAGGGCCGCCGACGCTGATCGACTTGCGCGCCAACATCGATGCGTCGGGAAACGTGACGGCCTGGCAGTCCGAGTTCTTCATTCCGCAGGGCGCCGCGGGCAATGTCGATCTCGTGGCGGCCACGCTGGCGGACCTGCCGGCCGACCACCTGCTTTCTCCTGGCGGCATCATCAACGACTCGGCGATCGGATATCAGTTCCCGAACATCAGAACGACCTGCCATCGGCTGGAAACAACCCCATTCCGTCCGTCCTGGATCAGGACCCCGGGACGCCTGCAGAACACATTCGCCAACGAATGCTTCATCGACGAGATCGCGGCGGCCGTGGGCGCCGATCCAGTCGAATTCCGCGTAAAGCATATCGACCCGGCCGACAAACGTGGCCTCGAAGTGCTCGATCGCCTGGCAAAGCTCGCCAAATGGGAGAAGCGTCCGTCTCCGCAGAAGAACATCAGCAGCAATATCGTCAGAGGCCGCGGGGCCAGCTACGTCAAATATGAACTGGTGCGCACATATATCGGCGCCGTCGCGGAGGTGGAGCTTGATCGTTCGACCGGCGCGCTTCGTGTCCCGAGGTTCTACGTCGTCCACGACTGCGGACAGATCATCAATCCGAACGGCGTCATGGCGCAGATCGAAGGCAATGTGATCCAGACCGTAAGCCGCACTCTTAAAGAAGAAGTCACCTTTGACCGCAGCATGATCACCAGTCTCGACTGGGCAAGCTACCCGATCCTGACGTTCGAAGAGGTGCCTGAAATCACCATCGAACTGATCGACCGGCCGACGGAGAAGCCCTGGGGCGCGGGTGAACCCACGGCTGCGGTCGTATCTTCGGCCATCTCCAATGCCGTATTTGATGCAACAGGCGCTCGGCTCCGGTCGATTCCGTTCAAACGAGAGAAGGTGAAAGCCGCGCTGCAACTAATATTATGAC
>DASXOK010000050.1:0-25359 GCA_036494425.1 Pseudolabrys sp. | reverse complement strand
GAGGATTATCGCCGTCTCTGGGAGGAGCGGCTCGACCGTCTCGACGACTACCTGCGTGTCTTACAGGCGCAACAGGCGATCGGTACAAAGCCAGCGAAGGCCAGGGAGACAAAACGTGGCCGAAAGAAATAACCTCGATCTCGACAGTGATCCGCGCGCGATCATCGGAACGCGCACGCTCGACGCGCCGCGTACGCTCGTGTTCGCGGCGTGGAGCAATCCGAAGCATCTGGCGCAATGGTGGGGGCCGAACGGCTTCACCACAACCACGCATGCGTTCGACGTCCGCGCCAGCGGCGGCTGGCGTTTCGTCATGCATGGGCCCGACGGCCGCGATTATCAGAACCGCATCACGTTCGACGAGATTGTGGCGCCCGAGCGGATCGTCTATCGCCATGGCGGCGGCGACGATGTCGAGTCGGTGCAATTCAGCACGACGGTTCTCTTCGAGAATCTCGGCGGCAAGACCAAGCTCATCTGGCGCGGCGTATTCCCGACGCCCGAGGAACGCGCGCGAGTCATCAGGGAGTATGGCGCGGACAGCGGCTTGGTGCAGACCATGGCGCGGCTGGTTGAATACGTCGCCGCGACCGTCGCGCCGGAGCGCGGGTCATGAGCGAGCGCGCGTCACGACAGCGCGCGCAGCGCATTGCGCAGATCGTCGGGACTGCATCCGGCGATCTCCTTCTCGACCTCGGCATGCGTGTGCTTCCACAGCGGGAAGGCTTTGCTCAGCAGCGCGCGGCCGGCGGCGGTGAGAATGAGCCGGCGGCTCCGCCGGTCCTCCTTGTCGACCGCGATCTTCAACAGGCCGCGCCGCTCGAGCGGCTTCAGGTTGGCGGTGAGCGTGGTGCGATCCATGGCGAGCAAAGCAGCGACATCGCCGATGCTCGGCGGCTCTGGGCGGTTCAGCGACATCAGCAGCGAGAACTGACCGCTGGTGATCTCGATCGGACGGAACACGTCGTCGAACCGCCGCGCCAGTGCGCGCGCCGCACGCTGCACGTGCAGATGCAGACATGCATCGCGCACGAGCAGCGTGGTGGCCAGAGGCACTTGGTCGCGCTTTGACATGAGGCCAATATGTTGATATCAACCTATCTTGTCAAGCCGGTTCCATCTTCGGTCCCCTGCTAGGAAGCGGCAGATTCCACTCAAGAAACGTCTCATCAGTGAAAGGAAACGCTATGCCTGTTCAGCCTTATCTGTTCTTCGACGGCCGCTGCGAAGAAGCGCTCGACTTCTACAAGAAGACGCTCGGCGCCAAGGTGGAAATGATGATGCGCTTCAAGGAGGCCCCCGAGCAAAGCAGCGATCCGAATGCATGCGGTCCCGGCGGCAATGGGGACAAGGTCATGCATGCAGCGTTCAAGATCGGCGATTCGACGATTATGGCGTCGGACGGCCACTGCGCCGGAAAGCCGGAATTCAAGGGCTTCTCGCTGTCGCTGCCCGCCAAGAACGAGGCCGAGGCGGATAAATTGTTCGGCGCGCTGTCCGATGGCGGCCAAGTGCAACTGCCTTTGACGAAGACGTTCTTCTCGCCGCGGTTCGGCATGGTCGCCGACAAGTTCGGCGTCGGCTGGATGGTGATCGTCGAGCCATAACCCGAAGAAATCGGGTGTCCAAGAAAACGCAATAGGTGGAGGATGGAATGATGACGGCTGCCGTATCGACCAAGGACTTCGTGATCTCGCGCGTCTTCGATGCGCCACGAGATTTTTTGTGGAAGGCGTTCACCGAGCCGGAGCACATGCGGCAATGGTGGGGCCCGAAAGGCTTCAAGGTGATCGCCGCGAAGATGGACCTGCGCGTCGGCGGCACCTACCTCTACGGCCTGGAGTCGCCCGACGGCAAGCCGATGTGGGGCAAGTTCGTCTACCGCGAAATCACGCCGCCTGAGCGTCTGGTTTTCATCAACTCTTTCTCGGACGAAAACGGCGGCGTGACGCGGCATCCGATGGCGCCGAACTGGCCGTTGGAGATGCTCTCGACCTTCACCTTCGAGGAACAGCCCGGCGGCAAGACGAAGTTCACCGTTCGCTGGGCGCCGCACAACCCGACCGAAGAGGAGACGAATGTCTTCGAGGCGGGCCGTGACGGCATGACGCAGGGCTGGAGCGGCACCATGGAGCAGCTCGCCGCCTATCTGGCCACGGCGAAATAGCAGCGCACACCCGCCTACGCCGGCTGAGAGCGGCGGGCGTGGCGCTACGAGCCCAAGGGAGGGGCTAACACATGACTTATGTCGATGGATTTGTCGTGCCGGTGCCGAAGAAAAAGGTGTCGGCCTATCGCAACATGGCGAAGAAGGCCGGCAAGATCTGGCGCGAATACCGTGCCTTGGAATTTCACGAATGCGTCGCCGATGATGTGAAGGTCGGCAAGCGCACCTCGTTTCCACGCAGCGTCAAGCTCAAGCCGAACGAGACGGTGATGTTCTCCTGGATCGTCTACAGCTCGCGCAAGCAGCGCGACCGCGTGATGGACAAGGTGATGAAGGACAAACGCATCGCCGGAATGATGGAAACCAAGGACATCCCGTTCGACGCCAAGCGCATGATCTTCGGAGGCTTCAAGACCATCGTCGCGCTCTAGCGCAGCGACTGGACGCAATCGCAAAAGGGAGAAGCACAATGGCTGCGACCGCGAAAGCCGCACTCGCCGACGAAGCGACGGTCACCATCACCCGCATTTTCGACGCGCCTCGTGCCTTGGTCTGGGCCGCGTCGACGGACCCGAAGCAGATGGCGCAATGGTGGGGCCCGAAGGGTTTCACGAATCCGGTGTGCGAAATGGATGTGCGGGTCGGCGGCAAGATCCGCATCGACATGCGCGCGCCGGACGGAACGATCTATCCGATGACCGGCGCGTTCCGCGACGTCTACGTGCCGGCGCGTCTGGTATTCATGGCCGAAGGCCGCGATCACAATGGCAAAGCGCTCTTGGAGTCGCTCACCACCGTAACCTTCGCGGAGGAGGGCGGCAAGACGAAGCTGACGGTGCACGCGCACGCGGTCGGCCTCGCGCCGATCGCACCGCAGATGCTCGCGGGCATGGAAGCGGGCTGGACGCAGAGCATCGACAAGCTGGACGCGCTGTTGGGCTGAGCGCGGCCTCTCAACCGTCATGGCCGGGCTTGTCCCGGCCATCCACGTCTTGCTTCATGTCTGCGTGAAAGAAGCCGTGGATGCCCGGCATAACGCCGGGCATGACGGCGGAACGGCTTCAGCCCTTCTCACGCGATCATCCACGCGATCCACAACAGCAGCGCGGCGATCACCCAAAGCGCGATCGACGTCCAACGATTGCGCCGTGCTTCCGCCGCGCCGATGGCGGCAACCGTCTCGGGCGACAACACCAGGCCATCGCGCGTGATCGTGTCCACCTGGTCGAGCAAGGTGCCGGCGCGATTGAGCAGGCTCGGCACCTGGCCCATGAAGCGGCCGATTTCGCCGACACCTTCGACCGCGCCTTCCAGTTTGCCGACCGGCCCGAGATTGCGCGCGATCCATTCGCGCACGACTGGATCGGCCGTGGTCCACATGTCGAGCTTGGGATCGAGCGAGCGCGCCACGCCTTCCACTACGACCATGGTCTTCTGCAACAGCAGAAGCTCGGGCCGCGTGCGCATGTCGAATAGGGCGGTCACCTCGAACAGCAGCGTCAGAAGGCTTGCCATTGAGATATCTTCGGCCGTGCGGTTGTGGATCGGCTCGCCGATGGCGCGGATCGCCTGCGCGAAGGCGTCCACCGAATGGTGCGACGGCACGTAGCCGGCGTCGAAGTGCACCTGCGCCGTGCGATGATAATCACGGGTGATGAAGCCGAATAGGATTTCCGCCAGGAAGCGGCGCTCCTTCGGCCCGAGTCGCCCCATGATGCCGAAGTCCACCGCAACGAGGCGTCCCTCGTTGTCGACGAACAGATTGCCCGGATGCATGTCGGCGTGGAAGAAGCCGTCGCGCAACGCGTGGCGCAGGAAGCTCTGGATCACGTTGCGGCCAAGCGCCGGCAGGTCGTAGCCCTTCGCTTCGAGCGCGGCGCGGTCATTAAGCGGCGTGCCGTCGATCCATTCCAGCGTCAGCACCTCGCGCGCGGTGCGATCCCAGTCCACTGCGGGGACGCGGAAGTCGCTGTCCTCGCGTGTGTTGTCCGCCATCTCCGAAAGCGCCGCCGCTTCGAGGCGGAAATCCATTTCCAGAGTCACGGTGCGGGCGAGCGTTCCCACGACCTCGATCAGGCGCAGCCGCTGTGCCTCCGGCGATAGCGCCTCCGCCTTGCGGGCGGCGAAGAAGAAGGCGTCGAGATCGACCTTGAAGCGGCGCTCAATGCCCGGCCGCAGGATCTTCACCGCCACCGGACGGCGCGCCTCGCTTTCGGCAATCTCGGCGCGATGTACTTGCGCGATCGAGGCCGCGGCGACGGGGCGCCCGAAGCTCGCATAGGCGGCTTTGATCGGCTTGCCCAGCGCGGACACGACGGTCGCTTCCGCTTCGGCCTGGGAGAAGGGCGGCATCTTGTCTTGAAGGCTTTCCAGATCGCGCGCGATCGCGGAGCCGACGACGTCGGGCCGCGTGGCGAGGAACTGGCCGAGCTTGACGTAACTGGGCCCGAGCTTTCCCAGTGCGATGGCGAGCCGGCTGCTGCCGTCCTTGGCATTGGGCCGTTCGATCAGCCGTCCGAGTGCCAAGGCGGCTTTCGCCGGCACCGGCAGCGGCCGCGTATCGACCATTGAGAACACGCCTTCGCGCGCGAAGACGTACCCGGCGCGTGTCAGGCGCAGGAGATGGGATATGGCGGAGATCACAACTTCCAGCCTGAATGCATGGCCACTACGCCGCCGGTCATCTGCGTGAAAGAGACGCGGCGGAAGCCGGCAGCCTCGATCATGCGCGCGAAGGCCTGCGGCTTGGGAAACTTGCGGATCGATTCGACGAGATACTGATAGGCCTCGCGGTCGCCGGTCACCGCCTGGCCGACGCGCGGGATCACCTGGAACGAATAGAGCTCATAGAGCCTCTCCAGTCCCGGCACATCGACCGAAGAAAACTCCAGGCAGAGGAAGCGCCCGCCGATCTTGAGCACGCGATAGGCCTCGGCCAGCGCCCGCTCGATGCGCGGCACGTTGCGGATGCCGAAGGCGATGGTGACGCAATCGAAGCTGCGGGCGGGATAGGGTAGCTCCTCGGCATTGCCCTGCTCGAAGGTCACCGCATGATCGAGGCCGCGTTGCTCCGCGCGCTCGCGGCCGACTGCCAGCATCTGCTCGTTGATGTCGCATATCGTGACGCGCGTGTTGCCGCCGCCCGCCGCGACCGTGCGGAAGGCGATGTCGCCGGTGCCGCCGGCGAGGTCGAGAAGGGCGAAATCTCTGTTGGTTTTGGGCGGGTTCACCGCCGTCACCAGCGCGTCTTTCCAAGCCCGATGCAGTCCGCCGGACATCAGGTCGTTCATCAGGTCGTAGCGGCGGGCGACCGAATGGAACACGGTGTCCACCCGCCCTTGCTTCTCGGCAAGCGGCACGATCTCGTAGCCGAAATGGGTATCGTCGCGCGTCGTCGGCATGTCCAATAGTCCTTTGCGGGCAGGACCATAGCGCGGCGGAGCGGGGGAGGCTATCAGTGACTTTACCCTCCCCTGTAGGGGGAGGCGAGCGAGGTCCGTATGCCCGAACTTCCCGAAGTCGAGACCGTGCGCCGGGGGCTCGCCCCGGCCATGGAGGGCGAGCGATTCGCCAAGGTGGAGGTCCGCCGCGGCGACCTGCGTTGGCCGTTGCCGAAGGACTTCGCCAAGCTGCTGGAGGGGCAGAAGGTCGAAGGCCTCGGCCGGCGGGCGAAATACCTCACCGCGGACCTGTCCTCGGGCGAGGTATTGCTGATGCATCTCGGCATGTCGGGCTCGTTCCGCGTCGGCAAGGATGCCAAGCCTGGCGTCTACTATCACGAGCGCTCCAAGAGCACCGCGCACGACCATGTCGTCTTCCATATGTCGAACGGCGCCACGATCACCTTCAACGATCCGCGCCGCTTCGGCTCGATGAAGCTGGTGCGCCGCGACAAACTCGAGGACGAGCCTCTGTTGCGGGCCCTTGGGCCAGAGCCGCTCGGCAACAAATTCGACGCCGCCATGCTGGCGAAGGCCTGTGCCGGCAAGAAGACCTCACTCAAGGCCGCGCTCAGCGATCAACGCGTGGTCGCGGGCTTGGGCAACATCTATGTCTGTGAAGCTCTGTTCCGCGCGCGGCTTTCGCCCAAGCGACGTGCCTCGACCATCGCCGACCGCAACGGCAAGCCGAACGAGCGTGCGGCGGCGCTGGTCGATGCCATCAAGGCCGTGCTCATGGATGCGATCAAAGCTGGCGGCTCATCGCTGCGCGATCATCGCCGCGCCGACGGCTCGCTCGGCGACTTCCAGCACAATTTCCTGGTCTACGACCGCGAGGGCCAGCCGTGTCCCGGCGGCTGCAAGGACGTGGTGAAGCGCATCGTGCAGGCCGGGCGCTCGACCTTCTATTGCCCGGGATGCCAGAAGTAGCTTGTGCGCTCGATACCCGGTCGTGCTGTAATGCACGCCCAATAAACAAAACAATGCACTGCCCGGGAGAAACTCCATGCCAAGACTGGGCTTCATCGCGCTCGCACTCATCTGCACGTTGTCCGCCGCCATCGCCGGCGAATATCCCGACCATCCCATCCGTCTCATCGTCCCGCAGGCGGCCGGCAGCGCCACCGACACCGCCGCGCGCATCCTTGCCGCCGAGCTTGGCAAAGAAATGGCCCAGACGATCGTCGTCGATGATCGCCCGGGTGGTGCGCTGACCATCGGCCTCGACCTGGTCGCGAAGTCGGCGCCGGACGGTTACACGCTCGGCATGGGTCCCATCGGCGCGCTCGCCATCACGCCCCACATGGTGGCGAAGCTGCCCTACGACATCGAGCGCGACTTCCAGCCCATTGCACTGGTCACGCGTGGGCACCTGCTGCTCGCGGTCTCGCCGCAGTCGCAGATCACCTCGGTCAAAGCGTTGATCGCCTATGCCAAGGCCCATCCCGGCAAGCTCACCAACGCGTCATCGAGCAACGGCTCACCCGGCCACGTCGGCGGCGAACTGTTTAAGTACATGACCGAAACCAACATCGTGCATGTGCCCTATCGCGGCGGTTCTCTGGCGATCAACGATCTCATCGCCGGGCACGTCGATCTCATGTTCGAAAGCCTGCAGTCGATCTCGCCATTCGCGAAGTCGGGCCGCGTGCGCGCCTTGGCTGTGAGCGGCGCGCATCGTTCTCCCGCCTTTCCCGATCTGCCGACCATCGCCGAAGCCGGTGTGCCCGGTTACGTCGCGCCGACGTGGACCGGCGTCATTGCGCCTGCAGGCGTTCCGCGGCCGATCGTCGACAAGCTCAATACCGCGATCAACCGCGCGATCACGTCGGAGAGCTTCAAGGAGAAATTCGCCAAGATCGGCGACGAACCGGGCGGCGGCTCGCCGGAGGATTTCGCCGAGGTCATTCGCTCGGATTCGGCCAAATGGGCGGACGTCATCAAGCGCTCGGGCGCGAAGCTGGATTGACTCTCCGCCGTCATGCCCGGCTTTATGGCCGTCATTGACAGGACCAAGCCGCCGGAGCCCCGCATGACTTATGAGAACATCATCGTCGAAACCAAGGGCCGGGTCGGCATCATCCGGCTCAACCGGCCGCAGGCGCTCAATGCGCTCAACAGGGCGCTCATCGCGGACCTCATGCAGGCGATTGCGGCCTTTGAGGCCGACGGCAATATCGGCTGCATGCTGATCACGGGAAGCGAGAAGGCATTCGCTGCCGGCGCCGACATCAAGGAGATGGCGGACAAGACGTTCATCGAGGCTTATCTGGAGGATTTCTGCGCCACGTGGGACGGCGCCGCACGCGCCCGCAAGCCGATCGTAGCCGCCGTGGCGGGCTTCGCGCTCGGCGGTGGTTGCGAACTCGCGATGCAATGCGATCTCATCATTGCCGCAGACACGGCCAAGTTCGGCCAGCCGGAGATCAAGCTCGGCGTCATTCCCGGCATCGGCGGCACGCAGCGTCTGACGCGCGCCGTCGGCAAGGCCAAAGCGATGGACCTCATCCTCACCGGCCGCATGATGGACGCCGCTGAGGCGGAAAGGTCCGGCCTCGTGGCGCGCATGGTGCCGGCGGCGAGCCTGATGGACGAGGCGATGAAGGTGGCCGATACGATCGCCACCATGTCGCTGCCGTCGGTGCTGGCGGCCAAGGAGTCGGTCAATGTGGCCTTCCAATCGTCACTGGCCGAAGGCGTGCGCTTCGAGCGCCGCATCTTCCACTCGCTGTTCGCCACTGACGATCAGAAGGAAGGCATGAAGGCCTTCGTCGAGAAGCGAAAGCCGGAGTGGAAGAATAGGTAATTATCAAGCGTGCCGCTTGCTCGCTTCCCTCTCCCCTTGTGGGAGAGGGTGGCGAGCGCGGAGCGATAGCGAGCGCGAGCCGGGTGAGGGGTCAGCGCTTAAATTGAAGTGTTGACCCCTCACCCGCCCTCGCTTTGCTCGGGCACTCTCTCCCACAAGGGAAGAGGGGAAGAGAGGAAGAGAGATCGCGGCGTTGCAGAGCAGAACACTGCTGCTGAACATTATCTACTTCCTCACGCAAATGATGCGCACGACGGATGCCTTGGCATCGCCTGTCGGCCTGGCCGGAAACGACACGTTATTCTTCGTCAAGAAATCCCGAATCGCCCCGGCATCCACGAGCCGCACGGGCGGCGCGGTGACTTCGGTGCTGGCCACCAGGGCATTGTGCATCGCCATCATCCCCAGCACGTGACCTTGCGCGTCGAGTGCGGCGGCGCCGGTCAATCCGGCCATCGGCACTGGCTGACGCAGTTCGATGGCGCTGCCCTCGAGGCGCGCCTTGATCTCGGTGAACGGCTTCGCGCCGTCCTGCTCCTTCGGATCGGGAATGCCGATCAGCGTAACATCGCCGCTCTTGTCGCCGTTTTTGACCGCATCCTGCGGCAGCGCCAAAGGCGACGTCACGCGCGCGCCATAGACGCGCAGCAGCGCCAAGCCGCTGCTCTCATCGTCGGCCACGCGATTGGCATCGCCGAGGCCGGCGGCAACAATGACCTGGCAGGCCTCGGCCAGCTTGCGATCGGTAACGATGTCGCCGCGGTCGCTGACGACGAGCCCGTTGCCGTATTCGACCGACCGCGACAGCGCCGCGAACGGCGCGCTGCGCTCCGGGAAGGGCGAGAAGGCGCTCGCCATCGCCGCCGTCACCGGCGCGACGATGGTTTCCATTGCTTGATCGAACAAAATGGTGAAGCCGCGCACTTCGCCGTCGCGCATGGTGGCGCGCACGGAGAAATTCTTCAGTCCCTGGATGCCGCTGATGAAGAAGCCATCATCACGCAACCCGCTGTATTCGATCCGGCGCGTGCTGGGCTCCTTCTTCTCCTGCTCGAACAGCGCGGCGAGCTTGAGACCGGGCTCTTTGATGCGGAAAGTCTCGACCTGCACTTCGCCATGCGCCGACGACCAGCGCGTGCCGCGCGTGGCTTCACGCGCCAGCGGCACCATCTTGGCCGGCAGGCCGATGCGTACGCCGGTGGCCGGATCGGCCACAACAGTCCAGCCGAATTCCTGCTCGTGAGTCTTTGCCGCGGCGATCAAGTTCGCGCGCTCGGTAGGCGTGAGTTCGCCGGTCACGTTGGACTTCGTGCGCTTCTGGTAGTTCTTGATCGCGCCGGGGATCGGGTCGTCACCGCCCGCCGCGCCGGCGTAGTCACCGGACCAGAGCAGCGCCGACTGGATCTTCAGCCGTTCATCGAGCGGGATCGCGGCGAAGGGATTCGGCGCAATCGATGGCGCGGCGATAGGAATTTCGCTCTTCACGGCCTCGGGCCTCGCCTTGGGCAGCGGCGCGGGCGCCGTCGCCGGCCCGAGCGCAGTTAGAGCTGGCCGTGAGGCGGCTTTTGGCAGCGGGATGGGTGATGGAAGGGCTACGGTCTTCTCGCCGAGGGGCTTGTCGGCCGCCGGCTTGGCAGCGATATGGACCGTGGCATGCGCCATTGTTTTCGGCGGTGCTGGTGTCTCTGTGACCTGAACCGGCTCGGGGCTTCCAATAGGGAATTCTTGCGCGGGGGCGGGGCTCGCGCCCAGCGCCAGCAGCAGAACGAGCCAAGAGGACTTGCCCCTCAACGCCATTGACGCCGCCCTGACTTATTTTGCATCGAGCTTAGCCCAAGGCGGGCACGGCGCAAGAAGCCCTTCGTGACAACGTGAATAGCCGGGGCGCGTTCAGGAGGCTGGCGGAAAGGCCTTCGACACCATAGCCTTAGCGGCGATGCTCAATACTCAAGAACTCGAACGCTATGCCCGCCACATCGTCCTGCGCGAGGTGGGAGGGCCCGGACAGGCCAAACTGAAGGCCGCCCGTGTGCTGGTCGTCGGCGCCGGCGGGCTCGGCGCGCCGGTCCTGCTTTATCTGGCGGCGGCCGGTGTCGGCACGCTCGGCGTCGTCGATGACGACGTGGTGGCGCTCTCCAATTTGCAGCGCCAGGTGATCTTCGGGACGGACGATATCGGCCAGTCGAAAGCCGGCCGCGCCGGCGATGCGATCGCGCGGCTCAATCCGCATGTCCAGGTCGATACGTTTGACGTCCGGCTGACCGCGGCCAACGCGCTCGATCTCATCTCGCGCTACGACATCGTCGCCGATGGCTCGGATAATTTCGCTACGCGCTATCTCATCTCCGACGCGTGCTACTTCGCGAGGAAGCCGCTGATCACCGCCGCCATGGGCACCTTCGATGGCTCGCTCACGTCGATCCGGGCGCACGAGACGCGCGCCGACGGCGAGCGCAATCCGACTTATCGGTGTCTCTTTCCCGAGCCGCCGCCGGCTGGCTCAGTGCCCGCTTGCGCCGAAGCCGGTGTGCTCGGTGCGCTGCCGGGCATGCTCGGCTCGCTGATGGCGCTCGAAGTCATCCGCGAGATCGTCGGCTTCGGCGAAGGTCTTGTCGGCCGGCTGTTGATGATCGACGCGCGTGCGATGCGCTTCGAAACGCTGAATTATGCCTGGGACCCGGACAATCCGCTGACGGGCAAGACGCGGACGATCAGGGATCTGTCGGGGCACGCTTAGCCGCTTGCGCCTTGCTCTTCACCCTCCCCTAGAGGGGGAGGGTCGACCGCTTGAGCGCAGCGAAAGCGGTCGGGGTGGGGTGATTTTCGTCGTGGTGACGTTCACCCCACCCCGCTCGCCTCGCTCGCGACCCTCCCCCTCCAGGGAAGGGTGAAGACAGAGCTCGAGGTCGCGCTTACAACATACTCGGCAGCACGCGATCGGGCGGCCGGTGTCCATCCATGAAAGTGCGGATGTTGATGATCACCTTCTCGCCCATGTCGACGCGGCCTTCCAGCGTCGCCGAGCCCATGTGTGGCAGCAGCACCACCTTGCCCGCACGCGCGAGCTTCACGAGCTTGGGATTCACCGCCGGCTCGTGCTCGAACACATCGAGCCCCGCGCCGCCGATGTCGCCCGATTCGAGCAGGCGCGCCAGCGCGTTCTCGTCGATCACCTCGCCGCGCGACGTGTTGACAATATAAGTCTCCGGCCGAAGCAGCTTCAGCCGCCGCGCCGACAACAGATGATACGTTGCGGGCGTGTGCGGGCAGTTCACCGACACGATGTCCATGCGGGCGAGCATCTGGTCGAGGCTCTCCCAATAGGTCGCGTCGAGTTCTTCCTCGATCTTCGGCGCGACCTTGCGGCGATTGTGATAGTGAATCTGCAAGCCGAAGGCGCGCGCGCGCCGCGCCACCGCCTGGCCGATGCGGCCCATGCCGATGATGCCGAGGCGCTTGCCCCAGATGCGATGCCCGAGCATCCACGTGGGCGACCAGCCGGTCCAGTCTTTGTCGGCCGTCAGAACTTGAGCGCCTTCGACAAGACGGCGCGGCACGGCGAGCAGCAGCGCCATGGTCATGTCGGCGGTGTCTTCGGTAAGCACGCCCGGCGTGTTGGTCACGGTGATACCGCGCTGAACGGCAGTCGCGACATCGATGTTGTCGACGCCGTTGCCGAAATTCGCGATGAGCTTGAGTTGCTCGCCGGCCTTGCTGAGCACGGATGCATCAATGCGGTCGGTCACGGTCGGAACCAGCACGTCGGCGGTGCGCGCCGCTTCCGCGAGCTGCGCCTGCGCCATGGGCTTGTCTTCGAGATTGAGACGCGCCTCAAAAAGTTCCCGCATGCGCAGCTCGACGGTGTCGGGCAGCTTACGCGTGACGATGACCAGCGGCTTCTTGCCCTTCGCCATGTGTCCTCATCTCATGGCCTTTGTCGGCAACGATACCGCCGTCCAACAAACGCCGATTCAGCCCTCTTTAACCGTACTCGCCCACACTCCGTGCACCGCACGTGCGGGCAACCGAAATCCGCAACTTTCCTATCAGATGGCAGTGACAAGACAAAGCTTTCGGGCCGTGGGCCTCGGATTGATTCTGGCCGCAGCGGCGGCCTCCGCGCATCTGATGTTCGCGGCGGCGGGTCCGGCGCGGGCGGCGGGCACGGATCAGGCGCTCGGCACCGGTGCAGCGAGCGGGCTGCCGGTTCCGCGCTTCGTCAGCCTCAAGTCGGACAGGGTGAACGTGCGCGGCGGCCCCAACAAGGACCAGGATGTGCGCTGGGTATATACCCGCGCCGGCATGCCGGTGGAGGTCACCGCCGAGTTCGAGAACTGGCGCCGCATCCGCGACTGGGAAGGGTCGGAGGGCTGGGTCTACCACTCGCTGCTGTCGGGCAGGCGCACCGCGGTGGTGGTGCCGAAGCTCAATTCGGAACTCGTGCCGCTCTACGAGAGCCGCGATACCCAATCGGCCGTGGTCGCGCGTTTGCAATCCGGCGTGCTCGCCTCGCTCAAGTCCTGCGACGGCAACTGGTGCGAGATCAGCGGCAAGAGCTTCGGCGGCTGGATCCGCCAGGACCGCCTTTGGGGTGCCTATCCGAACGAGAAGGTGGATTAGCGGAAAAACGGGCCGTCATCATCCGCGACAGTGGATGATCCAGTGCGCCCAAGATTTTCAGCGATTACTGGATCGCGGGCGATGACACCCAAGAAATCAGCTCTTGCGCCGCAGGCGCACGACCACATCCACCCGCGCAATCTCGAACCCTTCCGGCGGAGTGGGGGTCTTGCCGACGATCACGTCGGCGCCCGGGATGTCGAGCAGTTCATCCTCGCCTTCGACGAAGAAGTGATGATGGGCGGACGCATTGGTATCAAAGTAGGCTTTGGAACCGTCCACCGCAACCTGGCGTAGCAATCCGACTTCGGTAAACTGATGGAGTGTATTGTAAATCGTCGCAAGCGACACCGGAACCTTGGCGCGCGAGGCTTCCTCGTACAGCATTTCCGCGGTGAGATGCCGGTCGCCTTTGCCGAACAGGATCCAGCCGAGCGCCATGCGCTGACGTGTCGGCCGTAGGCCGACCTGCCGCAGCATGGACTTCACATCATGCCACGGGCACCCGGTGCGCGGCGTGTTATCGGCCGGCTCAGCGTCGGAAGTGTATACCAGGGTCCGTGTCTCGGTCATCGCTACGCCCAATCGGCCGACCCCAACTCCGGGCCAGCAAAACCGTTTCAAGTGAAACATATACGAAGGAGGACCGCAGATGCAACTCCCTCGCAATTGGCCTAAGGGCCAATTTGTCGCGGCGCTGACAGGAAAAATATCCGATTTCCGGCCCGAGGTGGCCCGCTTTGCCCGCCAGACTTCGTGTGTTAGGAAATCGCCTTATGGGATTTCAGGAAAGCCCTCCGCACGGGGGCACGACAGACACGACAAACACAAAAAATATGGACAATCGACGTCATAGCTTCGACTACGAAGACCTGCTGGCCTGTGGCCGCGGCGAGCTGTTCGGGCCCGGCAACGCGCAGTTGCCGCTGCCGCCGATGCTGATGTTCGACCGCATCTCCGAGATTTCGGAACAGGGCGGAGAACACGGCAAGGGCATGCTTCGCGCCGAGCTCGACGTGAAGCCAGACCTCTGGTTCTTCCTTTGCCATTTCAAAGGCGATCCGGTGATGCCGGGCTGCCTCGGACTGGATGCGCTCTGGCAAATGGTCGGCTTCTTCCTCGGCTGGCTCGGCGCGCCCGGTAAAGGCCGTGCGCTTGGCCTCGGTGAACTGAAGTTCTCCGGGCAGGTATTGCCGTCCGTAAAAAAGGTCGTCTACGGAGTCGACTTCAAGCGCGTGATGCGGTCCAAGCTCGTGCTCGGTATCGCCGACGGCTGGCTCTCCGCCGACGGCAACATCATTTACCGCGCGAACGATCTGAAGGTCGGCCTCTTCAAGCAGGATGAGGCGCTGCAACCAAGTAGCGCGTGACCTAAACACAGCAATCTAAGGTTGTCACGCGTGACGTCCTGTGAATTGCGGCGGGGGTCTTGCGAAATCAGCGCGCCCAGTCAATCTGTCGCTCGAACAAAAAACGTCCCCCGCGGGAATTGAGGATATTTCGCCAATGCGACGCGTCGTCGTCACCGGAATGGGCATCGTCTCGTCCATCGGCAACAATACGCAGGAAGTCCTCGCCAGTCTGCGCGAGGCGAAGTCGGGCATCTCGCACGCCGAGGAATTCGCCAAGCACGGGTTTCGTTGCCAGGTGCAGGGCATGCCGACGCTCGATCCGACCGGTTCGGTGGATCGGCGCGCGATGCGTTTCCTAAGCCAAGGCTCGGCCTGGAATCACGTCGCCATGGAGCAGGCGATCCGCGATTCCGGGGTCGAGGAGAAGGACATCTCCAACGAGCGCACCGGCATCGTCATGGGTGCCGGCGGACCTTCGACCCAGACGATCGTGGAAGCGGCCGACATCACGCGCGAGAAAGGGTCGCCCAAGCGAATCGGCCCTTTTGCCGTGCCGAAGGCGATGTCGTCGTCGCCATCGGCGACGCTCGCGACCTGGTTCAAGATCAAGGGCGTGAACTATTCGATCTCGTCCGCCTGCGCAACGTCCAATCATTGCATCGGCAACGGCGCCGAAATGATTCAATGGGGCAAGCAGGACATGGTCTTCGCCGGCGGCTCGGAAGAGCTGAGCTGGACGATGTCGAACTTGTTCGACGCCATGGGCGCGATGTCGACCAAATATAACGACGCGCCCCAGACCGCTTCGCGCGCCTACGACAAGGATCGCGACGGCTTCGTCATCGCCGGTGGCGCCGGTGTGCTGGTGTTGGAAGAGCTCGAACACGCCAAGGCGCGCGGCGCCAAGATCTATGCCGAGTTCGCCGGCTACGGAGCGACATCGGACGGCTACGACATGGTCGCGCCGTCGGGCGAAGGCGCGGCGCGCTGCATGCGGCTCGCGCTCGAGACGGTGGACGCGCCGATCGACTACATCAATCCGCACGCCACCGCGACGCCGATCGGCGATCTCAAGGAGATCGAGGCGATCCGCGCGGTCTTCGGCGACAATTGCCCGCCGATCTCCGCGACCAAGTCGCTCACCGGCCATTCGCTCGGCGCCGCCGGCGTACAGGAGGCGATCTACTCGTTGTTGATGATGAACAACGGCTTCATCTGCGAGAGCGCCAACATCCAGACCATCGATCCCGCTTTCGCCGACATGCCGATCGTGCGCGAGCGCAAGGACAACATGACGCTCGGCGCCGTGTTGTCGAACTCCTTCGGCTTCGGCGGCACCAACGCGTCGGTAGTGTTCAAACGGCTGGATGCGTAAATCATTATCTGTCATTCCGGAGCGCGAGCGAAGGTCGCGGGCCCGGAATCCATAGCCCAACGGTCCCTCGTTTTAGCCGAGGCACCGGGGGTATGGATTCCGGCTCTCGCCGCTGACGCGGCTCGGCCGGAATGACGAAGGAGAGGGCAATGCCGGGGCTGATGAACGGAAAACGCGGTCTGGTGATGGGGGTCGCCAACGACCACTCGATCGCCTGGGGTATCGCCAAGACGCTGGCCCAGCACGGCGCGGAACTCGGCTTCACCTATCAGGGCGATGCGCTGGCCAAGCGCGTGAAGCCGCTGGCCGAGCAGGTCGGCTCGTCGTTCGTGATGCCGTGCGACGTCGAAGACGTCTCCACCGTCGACGCCGTGTTCGATGCGGCGAAGACGAAGTGGGAAACGATCGACTTTCTCGTGCACGCCATCGCCTTCTCCGACAAGACGGAACTCAAAGGCCGCTATGCGGACTCCACGCGCGAAAACTTCCTCCGCACGATGGTGATCTCCTGCTACGCCTTCACCGAAGCGGCGAAACGCGCCGCTGCGCTGATGCCGAATGGCGGGTCGATGGTGACGCTGACCTATAACGGCGGCGATCGCGCCATGCCGAATTACAACGTCATGGGCGTGGCCAAGGCGGCGCTCGAGGCTTCGGTGCGTTACCTCGCGGTGGATTTCGGGCCGCAGAAGATCCGCGTCAACGCGATCTCGGCTGGCCCGATCCGCACTCTGGCTGGCGCCGGCATCACCGATGCGCGCTACATGTTCGCCTTCCAGCAGAAATATTCGCCGCTCGGCCGCGGCGTGACGCTGGAAGAGCTCGGCGGCGCCGGGCTCTATCTGCTTTCGGACCTCTCGACCGGCGTCACCGGCGAAATCCATTTTGTCGATTCCGGCTACAACGTCATCGCCATGCCACAGCCGGACGTACTCAAAGCCGCCGGCGGCTCGGTAGAAGGCAAGGGCTGGTAATCGTTTTTCTGAGAGTCGCCGCGAGCATTCTTCCTCTCTCCCCTCATGGGAGAGGGAAGCGAGGGCGCCGCACCGCATTCACGACGGCAAAATAAAAAAACGGCCGGGAAATCCCCGGCCGTTTCGTTTCGTGATGTAGTGGTGGCTTACTCCGCCGCCTGCGCGCCCTGCGGCATCTTCTGCTGCTGCGCGGTCTCGGATGCCTTCTCGCGCGTCATCCGGTCACGCTCGGCGCGCACGCCGGCTTCGTAATCCGGATGCGCCTTCTTGAAGTGCGCGAGCTCGCGTTCCGCGATTTCTTCCGGAATGCCCCACATCGCTTCCGCGACGTTCATGAACAGCCGCTTCTTCTGGTCCGGCGTGAACAAGTTGAACAGCGCCGTCACCTGCTTGTAGTCGTCGTTGCCGTCGCGGTGATTGTAGCGGTCGGCGTTGCCGGCGATCTTCAGCCCCGGCTCGGCATAGCGGGCGTCCTGCGCGGCGCCGTTCATCGAGTTCGGCTCGTAGTAGGCGTCCACATTGCCGGTCTCGGCGCGAAAGAACCGCATCGGGCCGTCCTTGTGATAATTGTGCACGGGGCACTTGGACGCGTTGATCGGCAGGTGCTCGTAGTGCGTGCCGAGGCGATAGCGGTGCGCGTCGGCGTAAGAGAACACGCGCGCCTGCAGCATCTTGTCCGGCGAGAACGATACGCCGGGCACGATGTTCGACGGCGAGAAGGCCGCGATCTCGATTTCCTGAAAGTAGTTCTCCGGATTCCTGTTGAGCTCGAAGAAGCCGATGTCGATCGGCGGGTAGTCGCTGTGCGGCCACACTTTGGTGAGGTCGAAGGGATTGTACCAGTGCTTGCCGACATCGGCTTCCGGCATGATCTGCACCTGCATCTTCCACTTCGGGAAGTCACCCTTCTCGATCGCGTTGAAGAGGTCTTCCTGCGTGGACTCGCGCGTCGCGCCGACGATCTTGGTCGCTTCCGCGTTGGTCCAATGCTTATGGCCTTGCTGGGTCTTGAAGTGGAACTTGACCCAGAAGCGCTCGTTCTTGGCGTTGATGAACGAGTAGGTGTGCGAACCGTAGCCGTTCATGTTGCGCACGCCGACGGGGAGGCCGCGGTCCGACATCAGGATGGTGACCTGGTGCAGGCTCTCCGGCGAGAGCGACCAGAAGTCCCACATCGCGGTCGCAGAGCGCATGTTGGTCTTCGGGTGGCGCTTCTGCGTGTGGATGAAGTCCGGAAACTTGTACGGATCGCGCACGAAGAAGACCGGCGTGTTGTTGCCGACGAGATCCCAGTTGCCTTCCTCGGTGTAGAACTTGAGCGCGAAGCCGCGCACATCGCGTTCCGCGTCCGCCGCGCCCATTTCGCCGGCGACGGTGGAGAAGCGGGCGATCATCGGCGTCTTGGCGCCCTTCTGCAACGCCTTCGCCTTGGTGTACTTCGAGATGTCGCCTGTGATCGTGAGCGTGCCGTGCGCGCCCCAGCCCTTGGCGTGCACCGTGCGCTCCGGAATGCGCTCGCGGTTCTGGTGCGCGAGCTTCTCGAGCAGCTGGTAGTCCTGCATGAGCACCGGGCCCAGCGGACCTGCAGTCATCGCATTCTGGTTGTCGGCAATCGGGTTGCCCGCGGTCGTGGTCAGGGTAGGTTTTTGAGCCATCGTGATAGACTTTCGCTGTGGCGTGGTTGCGAGCTGGAGTTTGGACCGGCTCCAACGTTTGTTTTAATTAGGAGCCCGAGATCATCAGGTCTAATCGTATCGACTAGACCTGATGATAAGGACGGCTTATCGCCATCATCATTTTGTGACCGCCGCAGGAGTGGTCGACACAATCCGCTCGTCGTCGTGCGCCATTCGCGTGAGCACGAGATGGACGAGAGCCGCGATGATGCCGCCGACGATCGGCGCCGCGACGTAGAGCCACGCATCGTTGAAGTTCCCGGTCGCCACCATCGGCCCGAGGGCGCGGGCGGGGTTGAATGGAGCGCCGGTCAGGGCGCCGCCCATGAGGATGTTGAGGCTCACCGTCATGCCGATGGCGAGCGGGGCGAACACGGTGGCGCGATTGCTCACGGCGGTGTTCAACACCACGGTGACGAGAAAGAAAGCGAGGATCGCTTCGATCAGGAATCCGGCTTCGGGCGTGACCGTGACGATGGCGGTTCCGAGATGAAGCGCGTGCGCGAGCTTGGGCGTGCCGAGACCCGTCGCGGTTCCGCCGAGCACGCCGCGCAACACGAGCGCGCCGACGATGCCGCCGACGATCTGCGCGACGATGTAGCCGATCGCATCGACCAGACGCATCGCTCGCGCCGCCAGAACGCCGATGGTCACCGCCGGATTGAAGTGACCGCCGGACACTTCGCCGTAGGCGAAGGCGAAAACCATGATGGTCAGCCCGTGCGCAAGCGCGATGGCGCCGATGCCGGCGAGGCCGCGGTCATCGCCGATGATCGCCGCGGCGCCAGCGCCGATGAATATGAATGCGAATGTGCCGATGAACTCGGCGACGAGCTTCGGAGCAAGTTGATCTTGGGGAGCGGTCGATACGAAGCGGTCGGTCATGTGCAGGTTTCTCCAACGTCGCCCCACACGAAGAATGCGATACGCGCGACGCGCGAGAATGATCCATCGCTTCACACCGATGTGACGGTTGGCGTGCGTGCGCAGCGCGGATGACTTAACGGAAGAAGCATCATCTTAAGATGATGTCAGTGGACAATTGGGCCAGTTGCCATCGCCGGACGCAGTGGAAAGAAGGCGGGCACAAAAAAACGGCCGGGGTTTGGCCCGGCCGCTTTCATCTCAATGTGGCGGCGATGCTTATGCCGTTTTGGCGATATCGAAGCGATCCGCGTTCATCACCTTCGTCCAGGCGGCCACGAAGTCCTTCACGAACTTCTCCTGCGAGTCGCCACAGCCATAGACTTCCGCAAAGGCGCGGAGCTGCGAGTGCGACCCGAAGATCAGGTCGACGCGGGTGCCGGTCCACCTGAGCTCATTGGTCTTGCGGTCGCGGCCCTCGTACACGCCTTCGGCATTGGCGGACGGCTGCCACTGCGTGCGCATGCTGAGCAGATTGACGAAGAAGTCATTCGTCAGCTTCTCCGGGCGGTCGGTGAAGACGCCGTGGGTCGAATGCCCGGCATTGGCGCCGAGCACGCGCAGGCCGCCGACGAGGACGGTCATCTCAGGCGCCGTCAGGCTCAGCAACTGCGCCCGGTCCACGAAGGCCTCTTCAGGTGCCATGAACTGTGGCTTACCGCTGATGTAGTTACGGAAGCCGTCAGCACGCGGTTCGAGCGGCGCGAAGGAGTCGACGTCGATCTGCTCCTGCGACGCATCCATGCGCCCCGGCGTGAAGGGCACCGTCACAGTGGTGCCGGCGTCCTTCGCGGCCTTTTCGATTGCGGCGCAGCCGCCGAGCACGATCAAATCGGCGAGTGAGACTTTCTTGCCGCCGGACTGCGCGCCGTTGAACTCCTTCTGGATCGCTTCGAGCTTCTGAAGGACCTTTGCGAGGTTGGCCGGCTGATTGACGTCCCAGTCCTTCTGCGGCGCGAGGCGAATGCGTGCGCCGTTGGCGCCGCCGCGCTTGTCGGAGCCGCGGAACGTCGACGCCGACGCCCAGGCCGTCGAGACGAGTTGCGACACCGAAAGGCCGGAGGCGAGGATCTTCGTCTTCAACGCAGCGATGTCCTGCGTGCTGACGAGTTCATGATCGAGCGCCGGAACCGGATCCTGCCAGATCAGCGTCTCCTTCGGCACGAGCGGACCGAGATAACGCTGGATCGGGCCCATGTCGCGGTGCGTGAGCTTGAACCACGCACGCGCAAACGCGTCCGCGAACTGGTCCGGGTTCTCGTAGAAGCGCCGCGAGATCTTCTCGTAGGCGGGATCGAAGCGCAGCGCGAGGTCCGTCGTCAGCATGGTTGGCAGACGCTTCTTCGACGGGTCGAAGGGATCCGGAACCGTGGCTTCGGCGCCTTTCGCCTGCCACTGATAGGCACCGGCCGGGCTCTTGGTCAGCTCCCATTCGTACTTGAACAAGTTTTCGAAGAAGCGGTTGCTCCACTTCGTCGGCGTCTGCGACCAGATCACTTCCGGTCCGCCGGTGATGGCGTCAGCTCCAATGCCGGTGCCATGCTTGCTGCGCCAGCCAAGGCCCTGATCCTCGATCACGGCGCCTTCCGGCTCCGGACCGACGAACGACGGATCGCCGGCGCCGTGGGTCTTGCCGAAAGTGTGCCCGCCGGCGATCAGTGCGACGGTCTCCTCGTCGTTCATCGCCATGCGGAAGAACGTCTCGCGGATGTCCTTGGCGGATGCGATCGGGTCGGGCTTGCCGTTCGGTCCTTCCGGATTGACGTAGATGAGGCCCATCTGCACCGCGCCAAGCGGCTCCGAGAGCTGGCGTTCGCCACTGTAACGCTCGTCGCCCAGCCAGGTGCCCTCGGGACCCCAGTACAGCTCTTCCGGCTCCCACACATCCTTGCGGCCGCCCGCGAAGCCGAACGTCTTGAAGCCCATCGACTCGAGGGCGACGTTGCCGGCGAGAACCATCAGATCGGCCCAGGAGATTTTCCGGCCGTACTTCTGCTTGATCGGCCACAAGAGCCGCCGCGCCTTGTCGAGGTTGGCGTTGTCCGGCCAGCTGTTGAGCGGGGCGAAACGCTGCTGGCCGGCGCCGGCGCCGCCGCGGCCGTCGGTGATGCGATACGTGCCCGCGCTGTGCCAGGCCATACGGATCATCAGTCCGCCGTAGTGACCGAAGTCGGCCGGCCACCATTCCTGCGACTCCGTCATCAAGGCGTGCAGGTCCATGATCACGGCATTGAGGTCGAGGCTCTTGAACTCCTTGGCGTAGTCGAAGTCTTCGCCCATCGGATCGGAAAGAGCGGAGTTCCGGTGGAGGACCTGGAGGTCCAGAGTTTCCGGCCACCAGTCACGGTTGCCGCGTCCGCGGGAGCCGCCGGTGAAGGGGCATTTTCCTGCGCCCTTGTCGTCAGTTTTTGCGTCCATAGTTTCCCTCCAATGTAAGTGACCTGGAATCGTGTTCGCGGGCGTTCCGTTGGGAACGTTCCGCCCGAAATGGGTGTGACGTCTGAGAGTTTGTCCGCTCGCTATGGTGCTTTTACGAAGTGACGCCGATAAGGTCTAATTGTATTGTCTGGGCGGGTCGATAAGACTATCTTATCGATATGATTACCTTGCGTCAGTTGCGTTACCTCGCGTCACTCGCCCGCCATCGGCACTTTGGCCGCGCCGCGGACGATTGCGCCGTTACTCAGCCGGCTTTGTCGATGCAGATCCGCGAACTGGAGCGCGAGATCGGTGCCGAACTGGTCGAGCGGCGGCCGAACGATGTCGCACTCACGGAGACCGGTGTGGAAGTCGCGGACCGCGCCGAGCGCATCCTAGCTGCGGCGCGCGATCTCGTCGATTTCGCGCGTCACCGGGATGTGCTGAGCGGCCCGCTGAAACTCGGCATCATTCCGACGCTGGCCCCTTACATTCTGCCGCGCGTGCTGCCGCGATTGCAGACGAGCTTTCCCGAACTGCGGCTGGAGGTGCGCGAGACGCAGACGCGCTTATTGCTCGACGAACTGACGAGCGGCGAACTCGATTGCGTGATGCTCGCATTGCCGGCCGAAGGCAGCGATGTCGAAACACTGACGCTGTTCCACGACCGCTTTCTTCTTGCCGTCCCGGTGGCCGAGCCGTTCCACACGCGCGGGCGTGTCGCGATCGAGGAGGTCGATCAGCGCCGATTGATCTTGCTGGAAGAAGGTCATTGCCTGCGCGACCAGGCTTTGGCGTTCTGCGCGACGAAGCGGGGTGACGCTCCGGCGGGTCTTGGCGCGACATCGCTCGCCACCGTGATGCAGATGGTGGCGAACGGTTACGGCGTCACGCTGTTGCCTGAAGTCGCCGTCGATGCCGAGGTGCGCGATGGCCGCGTCAAACTCTTGCGCTTCGCCGAGCCGGAACCCGCGCGCAGCATCGGGCTTGCTTTTCGCCGCACCTCGCCGCGCAAGCGCGATTTCGAGGCGCTCGCCAAGATCATCGTGGAAACGGTCGCGCCGCGTGCGATCGGTAGAGAATTGTCGCCCGGACAACGGGCTCGATCCGCATGAACCAGTTCGCCAGCACGCCGGTCCTGCGCATCGCTTACGAGGCCGGCGGGCCGGCGAACGGAGCGCCCGTTCTCCTGCTGCATGGGTGGCCGGACGATGTGCGCACCTACGACGCGGTCGCGCCGGTCTTGCAGGCGGCCGGCTTCCGCACCATCGCGCCTTATCTGCGCGGCTTTGGGCCGACGACGTTTCTGTCGGAAGAGACGATGCGCTCAGGCGAGATGGTCGCCATGGCGCAGGATGCGCTCGACCTCGCCGATGTGCTCGGGATCGATCAGTTTGCTGTAGTGGTCCACGACTGGGGCGCGCGCATCGCTTATGCTCCAGCGATCATTGCTCCGCGGCGCGTCACGCGGATCGCGACGGTTTCGGTCGGGTGGGATCCTGGCGCGTTGGCGACGCCGGGTCTCGTGCAGGCACAAGCCTATTGGTACCAGTGATTCATGGCGACCGACCGTGGCGCGGAGGTCGTGCGCAAGCAGCGCAAGGCGTTTGCGCGGCATCAGTGGGAAACTTGGGGCCCGCCGCGTTGGTTTTCCGATGCCGCCTTCGAAACCACGGCGGCATCGTTCGAAAACCCGGATTGGGCGGAGATCTCACGCTGCATTCCTATCGCGTGCGCTGGGGCGAGGCGGCGGAGCCCGACCCACGCTACAGCGCACCCGACGCTCGCGTGAAAGCCGCACGGACGATCGGGACGCCGACCATGATGATCCAAGGCGGCGCCGATCGTGTCACCTTGCCCGCTTCGACCGAAGGCAAGGAGAAGAATTTCACCGGCGATTATGCACGCCGTGTGCTCGATGGCGTCGGTCACTTTCCGACGCGCGAAGCGGCGGACGCGGTCAACACACTGCTGTTGGCGTTTCTGGCGCGGTAGCCGGGCAGGGGCCGCGCTGTCACGCAGCCCACGCCCGACGCGGCCTGCTTCAGGGCTGAATCACGCCGATGCTGAAATTGTTCACGCAGGGTGTCTGTGGCGCAAAGATCACGATGGCCGGCTTGCGGCTGTCGGCGATCTGGTAGGTCTGTTCGGTCGCGCCGCTGATGGAAATGTGCGCGCCTTTCATTCCCGGGCCGCCCATCCACCAGTTGTTCGTCGTTCCGAAATTGCCCTGCGCGACGATGATGTTGTTGCAGGTGATGGTCTTCCCGTTCACGCTGCCGATGGTGAGCGTGCCTTCGACGGCGAAGTTGAGGTCGTCCGGGTAGGTGCCCTCGGTGTCGCAGATCAGCGTCTCACCGGAGCCGACCTGCTGCTTGAACCAGGTGGCGACGCTGGTCGAGGCCTTCCGGCCCGCCGAGACTGTGATCTGGCCTTTGCCGTCGCTGACGGACGCCGTCGTGCCGCCGTAGGGCTGGCCGCTGGTGATGCTGTGCCCGGTCTCGACGAAATTGAAGCTCTGTAGCCCGTTGATGGCGAAGTAGACGTCGTTGTCGTGTTCGGTCGCGGCAATGGCGCCGAATGTGGTGGCGGCCAGGACTGTGGCGCCAAACGCTGAGCGAGTGACGACGTTCATGACGGTTATTCCCCCTGTGACGGAATGATTGTGGTGCGGCAGGAATGCAACCGCTATAATGCACAAAGAAACTAAACACGCAATAGTTGTAATTCATCGACCCGCATGTCATCCCGCGCAGCCGGCGCGGGCAAAAAATAAGGGCGGCCACATGGGCCGCCCTTTCTCTTTCTCGTCCCGGGCGCGGTGCAGCGTGAGCAAAGCGCACGCTGCGCTGCAGACCCGGGACCGTAACGAATACGGAGCTTGATGCGGTCCCGGTTCTGCGCGCACGACTACGTGCTGCGCTGCGCCCGGGACACGGGCGCCTTACTCCGCGCCGCCGGCGGCAGCCTGCTGCTCGCCGCCTTCGCTCTTCTGCTTGGCTTCCAGGTCCTCGCCGGTGGTCTGGTCGACCGCCTTCATCGACAGGCGCACCTTGCCGCGCTCGTCCATGCCAAGCAGCTTCACCTTCACCTTGTCGCCTTCCTTGACCACATCGGAAGTCTTCTGCACGCGGTTCGCGGCGAGCTGGCTGATGTGAACCAGGCCGTCCTTGGCGCCGAAGAAGTTCACGAACGCGCCGAACTCCATCACCTTGACCACGGTGCCCTCATAGATCGCGCCGAGCTCCGGATCGGAGGCGATCGACTTGATCCAGTTGATCGCTGCCTTGATCGACTCGCCATCGGCGGAAGCAACCTTCACCGAGCCGTCGTCCTCGATGTTGATCTTGGCGCCGGTCTTCTCGACGATCTCGCGAATCACCTTACCGCCGGTGCCGATCACTTCCCGGATCTTGTCGGTCGGGATCTTGAACGATTCGATGCGCGGCGCATGCTCGCCGAGTTCGGCGCGCGCGGTGTTGAGCGCCTTCGCCATCTCGCCGAGGATATGCAGGCGGCCGTCCTTGGCCTGACCGAGCGCGACCTTCATGATCTCCTCGGTGATGCCGGAGATCTTGATGTCCATCTGGAGCGACGTGATGCCCTG
>DASXOK010000049.1:0-19797 GCA_036494425.1 Pseudolabrys sp. | reverse complement strand
CCGCGTCGCAATCGCGACTTAGAAGCAAGAGCGAACATAGTGGTCGAAATCGCGCTGTCGGTAGGCTACATCCCGCCGCAAAGGACGGGGGTATGGTGAATCAGAAAGAACAAGTTGCACTCACATCGATCGCGGCCTCGGCCGGGCTGACGATCGCCAAGGCGATTGTCGGTCTCATGACCGGCTCGCTGGCGATACTGTCGGAGGCCGGACACTCGCTGATCGATCTCGGCGCCACGATCATGACGTATATTGCCGTGCGCATCTCCGGGAGGCCGGCGGATGAGGAACACCATTACGGCCACGGCAAGATCGAGGCGGTCACGGCGCTCGCCGAGACGGCGCTCCTGTTCCTGCTCTCAGGCATTGTGATCTGGGAAGCGGTCAATCGGCTGATCGACCATGACGGCCACGTCGTCGAGGCCACGATCTGGGCCTTTGGGGTGATGGTCCTCTCGATCGTGGTCGATTTTTTCCGGGCCCGCGCTCTGTCACGCACCGCGAAGGAAACCCAGAGCCACGCGCTCGAAGCCGACGCGTTGCATTTCTCGTCCGATCTGTGGTCGTCGATTGCCGTGATCGTCGGCCTCGCCGGCGTGCATTTCGGCCTGCCCTGGGCCGACTCCGCCGCCGCGCTCGCCGTCGCGGTGCTGGTGTGCGTCGCCGGCTGGCGCCTCGGCCGCCGCACCATCGACATGCTGATCGACGTGGCCCCTCCCGGCGCCGCCAACACGATCACCGCGATTGCCGCCAAAATTCCGGGCGTAGTGAAAGTCGAGCGCGTCCGCGCCCGCGCCGTCGGCGAGACGACTTTCATCGAACTTGCCGTCGCGGTGAGCCGCACGCTGCCGCTCGACCGCGTGAATGCCATCAAGGCCGATATCGGTCGCGCGATCCGCGCCGGCATGCCGGGCGCCGAGCCTGTGGTCACCACCGATCCGGTCGCGCTCAGCAACGAGTCCGTGCTCGACCGGGTGATGGTGATCGCACGCAGCCGCGCGCTCGCCGTGCATCACGTGACGGTGCACGACATCCGCGACAGACTGGCCGTCGCGCTCGATCTCGAGGTGGATGGGAAGCTGTCGCTGCGCGCCGCGCACGAACTGGCCGATGGGCTGGAAGCCGCCATCGCGGCCGAGCTCGGCCCAGGCGTCGAGGTGGAGACGCATATCGAGCCGCTGCAAGCCCAGGAAACGATGGGCCGCGAGGCGCCGCCGGAGCGCGTGAAGGCGGTGAAGATCGCGCTCGCCGAATTCGCAGCCGATGGCCGCGTCATCCGCGACATTCACGACGTGCGCGTGCGCGAGACCGACGAGGGCGAGGTCGTCAATTTCCACTGCCACGTCGATCCCGAGCTCAGCGTGCGGGCCGTGCATGACGCCGTCGACGCGGTGGAACGGGCCTTGAAGCAGCGCTCCACGTCGATCAAGCGCGTGATCGGCCACGCCGAGCCGCTGCGCTAGTTTTGCGCAGCCTGCGCTCCGGGCAGATGCGTCAGGAATCGGTAAAGCGCTTCGAGCTCGACGTCATCCATCTTGCCGATCGGCTGCCACGGCATCTCCTTGCTTAATTGATGACCGCTCGGATCGATGCCGGTGCGCATGGTGGCGATGAACTCGCTCAGCTTCCATGATGCCGTAAGGCTGAGGCCCGGACCGATCGGGGCCATTTGACCTTGCACGCCGCCCATCAGGTCCTTGCCGTGGCATTCGCGGCAGTCCTGATAGGACATGATATAGGCGCCGTAGCGCTCGGTCGGTTCTTTGACCGGCGCGGTCACCACCCCGGTAAAGACCGGCTTCCCGGTTGGCAGCAACCCCGCACCCAGCATGAACAGCCCGAGCAGATTGAACTGGTCGGGCGCGGTCGCCGTCGCCGCACCCGCGGCCGGCAGGCTGCGCAGATACGCGATCACCGCGTGGATGTCGTCGTCACTCAGCTTGCCGGCATTCGTGTACGACATGATGACCAGCCAGCGCCCGTCCGCATCGACACCGTTACGAATGGCGCGAAATATCTGGCCGTCCGACCAATGGCGCAATTGCCCCGCTGGTGTGAGGTTGGAGGAGATGAACGTTCCGATCGGCGCCGGCAGATCCTTGCCGACATCGATTCCTCCCGTCAGCGTCCCATTCGGCGAATGGCAGCCCGCGCAGAAGCTGTTGGCAATGGCTTCCCCGCGCCGAATCTGTTGCCGCGTGCTTGCGGCCGTCAAGTCCGGCGCCGGCGCGCCGCGAGCATGCATTTTTGTAAGGCCGGCAACCATCAGCACACCGGCAAAGCATATGGCCGCGGCTGACAGCACCGCCAGTGGCGTGACGGCCCACGTCATGAGCTTGCTTTGCCCACGCCAAGTCAAAAGACCCAACCAGAACAGAAGGCCGCCCGCAACGAATACGATGAAAACCAAAACGATATTCAGCATGTGCTCCTCCTTGCCGGAGGAGTAGGCCGTCACTCTTGCAGGCGGATTTCAGCCTGCGGCGCGCAGGTTACAATCGTAACGCAGCGCCGCCATTGATCGGCCGGAGGTATTCTCGGATCGCCGCCTGTCGCGGTCTCAGTCGAAGGCGAGACGGCCTTTTGCCGGCAGGCGTTTGGTCCCGCGGCCGTCGGCGAGGATATTGAATCCGCGTCGCGCCGGCAGTTCGATGAAACGATAGCTGGCGGCGGCGAGCAGGACGACCGCGAGCACGAAGTCGACGAGAACGAGATCGACCGATCCCATCCACGGTTGAGCCGCTCCCTGAAACGCCTTCGTGTAGTATCCCGCCGACCAGCCGCCGTAGCACAGCGTGACAAGCATCGGCATGTGGATCATATAGATCGAGAACGAATAGCGGCCGAGCGCCCGGAACGGTCTTGCCCGCAGCGCCAGTGACAGGAAACCGTGCTCGCCGGCGAAGACGATGACCGCCGCGCCGAAGACAAGCGGCGCCGCCAGACTTATGAGCGAGCCATGATCCGCGTCCTCGCCCGCATAGGTCACGAACAGCACGACGAGCACCACCGCCGCCAACTCCAAGAGCGTCGCGCGCAGCGGGTCGCGGCCGCGCGTGAACTCGTAGACATGGTAGGCGACGACACCGCCGAAGAAGCCGGCGATGCAGCGGATGATGCCGTAGTCCCATGTCGTGTTCATCAGATCCGGCGCCCATCGGTAAACCAGCGCCAGCGCGACGAGCGACAAACACAGGCTCGGCACGATCAACCGCCGGCTGGTGACGATGACCAGCAGCGCGAAGAGAAGATAAACATAGAATTCTGCGCCGATGCTCCAGGCCGGCCCGTTCCAGACGGTGCCTTGCAGGTTCATCGCATTGAGCAGGAGCGCGCTCGGCAGCAGCGCATCGATCGAATAGCCGGTGCTATGCCAGCTCAGCGAAAGCCCGTCCGGGTGCGGCGAGTGGCTGATCCAGGCCACGGCGGCGAAGAAACCGGCAAGCACCACAATGTGCAAAGGCCACACACGCCCGAAACGCCGCAGCACGAATCGCACGAAATCCGAAGGGCTCGAAATCTTCCCGCGATAGCTGTGACAGAGCACAAATCCGCTGAGCACGAAGAAGAAATCGACGAACAGATAGCTGTTGCGGATGAAAGCCGATGTCTCGAGCGAGCTCGGCATGTCCGATATGAAATGGAAGACGACAACAAGAATCGCGCAAATCCCCCGCCATGAATCGAGGGCCTCGAAACGCGAATCTTTCATGCCTGATGATCCCACCCGTTGGACGCTTTGAGCGCAACCAACTCGGCGCGGGATCGTTCCGGCCCAATATGGGGAATGTTTGTGACGTCGAGACGGCGGGACTACGGCATCAAGACCGCGGCGCCTTGCAGGCGTCCATCGCGCAGGTCTGACAGTGCCTCATTCGCTTGTGCAAGCGGATAGCGCGTCACCTCGCAACGCACTTCCGCCTTGGGCGCAACGTCGAGAAATTCGCGCGCGTCATTGCGCGTGAGATTGGCCACCGACATCACGTGCCGCTCTTCCCACAACAGTGCGTAGGGAAAACTCGGAATGTCGGACATGTGGATGCCGCCGCAGGCGACCCGACCGCCCTTCTTCACCGCGCGCAGCGCGAGCGGCACGAGAGCGCCCACCGGAGCGAAGATGATCGCCGCATCGAGCGGCTCCGGCGGCGCATCCTCCGATGCGCCGGCCCACACCGCGCCGAGCGAGCGGGCGAAGTCCTGCGCCGCGGTGTCTCCCTTGCGCGTGAAGGCGAAGACGCGCCGGCCCTGCCAGGCCGCGACCTGGGCCAGGATATGTGCGGCGGCACCAAAGCCGTAGAGGCCGAGCGTCTTGCCCTCGCCCGCCATCCGGTAACTGCGCCAGCCGATCAGCCCGGCGCAGAGCCAGGGTGCGATCTCGGCGTCGTCACCGTTCTCGCCGAGCGGAAAGCAGTAGCGCGCGTCGGCCACCGTGTGCGTCGCGAAGCCGCCGTCGCGCGTGTAGCCTGTGAACACCGGCGTGTCGCACAGGTTCTCGGCTCCCTCGCGGCAATAAGGACAGATGCCGCAGGTCGCCCCGAGCCAGGGCACGCCGACGCGCTCGCCAAGCGAGAAGCCATCGACGCCGGCGCCAATGCCCGCGACCCTGCCGACGATCTCATGGCCGGGGACGATCGGCAGCTTCGGATGCTCCAATTCACCATCCACGACATGGAGATCGGTGCGGCACACCCCGCAGGCGGACACCGCGATCAGCAACTCGCCCGCAGCCGCAGACGGAACCGGCCGCTCGCGCAGGACGAGCGGCGTCTTCGGCCGGTCGAGCACCATCGCCCGCATCACGGTCATATTTCCGGCGCCCTATTCCTTCCTTCCAATCTTTCACCGGACATCCTAGATCAATTCCCATGCGCACCGACATTGCCCAGCCCATCCGCCTCAAAGACTACCGCCAGCCGGACTGGCTGGTGGAGACCGTCAGCCTCGACGTCTCGCTGCATCCGACCGCCACCAAGGTGCGCGCAAAGCTGGCGCTGAAACCGAACCCGCAGGTTCCGGCCGCGCCGCTGGTGCTCGATGGCGAGGATCTCTCGCTGGTGTCGCTGCGGATCGACGGCAGCGCGCTCGGCGCCGACAGCTACGTCGTCGCGCCCGACCAGCTCACGATCCCGCAGCCGCCGAACAAGCCCTTCACCCTGGAGATCGAGACGGTGGTGGACCCATCCGCCAACACGCAGCTCTCCGGTCTCTATCGATCGAGCGGCACCTATTGCACCCAATGCGAAGCGGAAGGCTTCCGCCGCATAACCTATTTCCCGGACCGGCCCGATGTGATGGCGGTCTATACGACACGCATCGAAGCCGAGAAGGCGCAGGCGCCGGTGCTACTGTCGAACGGCAACCTCGTCGAAAGCCGCGATCTGCCCGGCGGCCGCCACTTCGCGGTGTGGCACGATCCGCATCCGAAGCCGTCTTACCTGTTCGCGCTGGTCGGCGGCGACCTCGCTTGCGTCGAAGACAAATTCAGCACGATTTCGGGGCGCGATGTCGTGCTGCGCATCTACGTCGAGCACGGCAAGGAAGACCGCTGCGCCTACGCCATGGATTCGCTTAAGCGCTCGATGCGCTGGGATGAAGAGGCCTTCGGCCGCGAATACGACCTCGACATCTTCATGATCGTCGCCGTGTCCGACTTCAACATGGGCGCGATGGAGAACAAGGGGCTCAACGTCTTCAACGACAAATACGTCTTGGCCACCTCGGCGACAGCGACCGATGCCGACTATTCGCACATCGAAGGCGTCATCGCGCACGAATACTTCCATAACTGGACCGGCAACCGCATCACCTGCCGCGACTGGTTCCAGCTTTGCCTGAAGGAAGGCCTCACGGTTTTCCGCGATCAGGAATTCTCCTCCGACATGCGCTCGCGTCCTGTGAAGCGCATCGCCGACGTGCGCGGGCTGCGCGCGGCCCAGTTCATCGAGGACGCAGGCCCCCTCGCCCATCCGGTGCGCCCGGAGAGCTACAAAGAGATCAACAACTTCTACACGGCGACCGTCTACGAGAAGGGCGCCGAGGTCGTGCGCATGGTGCAGACTTTGATCGGCAAGGAGACCTTCCGCGCCGGCATGGATCTCTATTTCCAGCGCCACGACGGCGAGGCAGCGACCATCGAGCAGTTCATCGCCTGCTTCGCCGATGTCAGCGGCCGCGACATGAGCCAGTTCATGCGCTGGTATGCGCAGGCGGGCACGCCGGAAGTCGCAGTGAGCGGCATCCATGATGCCGCGCGCAAGACTTACACGCTCGATATCAAGCAGACGCTCGCACCGACTCCGGGACAGCCGACCAAGGAGCCGATGGTGATCCCACTGTCGCTCGGCCTCGTCGGCAAGGACGGCGACGACCTTCCGCTCACCCTATCCAACGGCAAGGCGATCGACCGCGGCGTGCTCGTCCTCACCGAGCCGGCGCAGACGTTCGAGTTCACCGGCGTCGCCGAGCGCCCCGTGCTCTCGATCAACCGCTGCTTTTCCGCACCGATCAAGCTCGTCACCGACCTGACCGGCGACGACCTCGCGTTCCTCGCCACCCACGACAGCGATCCATTTAACCGCTGGCAGGCCTTGCAGACGACCGCGATGCGGCTGCTGATCGACAACGTCGCGGCGATCCGCGCCGGCAAGACGCCGCGCAGCGACGACAAGTTGATGGTCGCTCTCGCCGCCATCCTTGAAGACCCTGCCCTGGAGCCCGCTTTCGTCGCGCTGGCGCTCGTACCGCCCGGCGAAGGCGACATCGCCCGCGAGATCGGCCGCGACATCGATCCCGACGCGATCTTCCGTGCCCGCAAGGCACTGCGCGCCGAGATTGGGGGACGGCTCGGCCCGGCCCTCTCCACTGTCTACGAGCGCATGACGGTTCGTGCGCCCTACTCGCCGGACGCCGCCAGTGCCGGCCGGCGCGCGCTGCGCAACGTGGCGCTCGACCTCATGGCAGCGACCGGAGCCGAACCGGCCATCGCCGGCGCCACTCAGCAATACGACGACGCCGACAACATGACCGATCGGATGGCCGCGCTGGCGACGCTGTCGCTGCATACCGGCCCGACACGCGAGCACGCGCTCGCCGACTTCTACACGCGCTACAGCACAGATGCGCTGGTCGTCGACAAATGGTTCTCGTTGCAGGCGACGATCCCGCAACTGGACACGCTCGACAAAGTCCGCGCGCTCAGCGCCCATCCCGCCTTCTCGCTCGCCAATCCGAATCGCGTACGCGCGCTGATCGGCGCCTTCGCGCAAGGCAACTTCACGCAGTTCAATCGTCCCGATGGCGCCGGCTACGACTTCATCGCCGACACGATCCTCACCCTCGATCCGAAGAACCCGCAGCTCGCCGCCCGCATGGCCACCGCCTTCCGCACCTGGCGCACGCTCGAAGCTGGACGGCAAACCAAGGCCGAGGCCGCGCTCACGCGCATCAAGTCCACGTCGGGGCTCTCGCGCGATCTCTCCGACATCGTCGAGCGCGCGCTGGCGCCTGTCTGAACGCGTCTCCTCGCCATCAGCGTGACCGCCTGTGCGCCGGTACCGTCCCAATTTGTGCAGGCGACGTGCGCGGCTTAGCCCTTGGCGCGTCTGTCGAATGTGTGCGTAACGATTTTTAAATATTTGACTCCACGGACTCTCGACAAATCACCGCCGGTCGATTCAAATCGCACTCGATTCGGGGAGATGCGGCACATCCTTCCGTTTCAGGGTGATTGGGGACATTCCGAATGGAGGCCTATATGGCGCGCGCCAGCCTGGCGAGTGCGTCTGCACATCCGGATTCTATCAAAGGCCTCGCGCAGTCGATTGCCAAACCGGCGTATCGGCGGCTGCTGACGGCCGAGCCGCTACTGCGGCGCGCAGTTCCGGTGCTTATCATTGCCTTCCTCGCGACCATCTGTGTCGGCGCGGTCGTGCAAGTGCTCGACCAACGGCGGCAGACGGTCGACAACGCCGTGCTGACGCTCGACGCCGTCGCCGAGCTCGCCGCCGACCGCCTCTCGCTGCCGCTCAAGCAGGCATCCGACACCATCACGCGGCCGCAGGAGATCCTCACCCGCACGTTGCCCGCTTGGGCCATGATTGGCGGCCGCCAATTCATGCTCACCAATGCCGACGGCGTGGTGATGGCGACGACGCCCGCGGGCGACGGCATCGTCGGCCGCAAGCTCATCGACCTGCTCGGGCCGACACAGCCGCTGACCACCTTCGGCGCCGGCGCCGGCGTGTTGGAGATCACCCTGCCGGACGACAGCCGTGCGCTCGCCACCGTGCGCACCCTCAATCCGCCGCTCGGCCAGATCGCCGTCGTCCAATCGCGCGAGGCGGCGCTGATCAATTGGCGCTCGGTCACCACGCTGACCATCACGCTGTCGGCCACTACCGGCTTTGTCGTGCTCATCCTCGGCTTCGCTTTTCACTGGCAGGCGACCCGCGCGCGCGAAGCCGACGTCATCTACGAGACCGTGCGCAGCCGCATCGATACGGCGCTCAACCGCGGCCGCTGCGGCCTGTGGGACTGGGACCTCGCGCGCGGCCGCATCTTCTGGTCGCAGTCGATGTTCGACATCCTCGGCCTGGAGAGCAAGGACGACCTCCTGTCGTTCGGCGACGTCAGCGCACTCGTCCATCCCGACGACATGCAGCTCTACGAGCTTGCAAGCGAGCTCGCCGACGCGCGTATGACCTATGTCGACCACGCCTTCCGCATGCGCCACGCCAACGGCCATTGGGTCTGGCTGCGGGCGCGCTGCGAGCTGGTGCGCCAGCCGAACGATCCGGGCCTGCATCTGATCGGCATCGCGGTGGACATCACCGAGCAGAAGCACCTGGTCGAGCGCACGGTCGCCGCCGACATGCGTCTGCGCGATGCCATCGAGACCATCCCGGAAGCCTTCGTGCTGTGGGACGCCGACAATCGCTTGGTCCTCTGCAATTCCAACTTCCAGGACCTGCACCATCTGCCCGACGAGGCGATCACCGTCGGCGCCTCTTACGAATCGGTCGTCGCCGCCGGCAGCCAGCCGATCGTGCGCAACAAGGTTGCCAGCGCCGGTCCGACTTTGCCCGGCGCGCGCACCTTCGAGGCGCAGCTTGAAGACGGCCGCTGGCTGCACATCAGCGAACGCCGCACCAAGGACGGCGGCTACGTCTCTGTCGGCACCGACATCACCGCGCTCAAGAACCACGAAGAGAAGCTAGTCGACAGCGAAAAGCGCCTGATGGCGACCGTGTCAGATCTGCGCGCCTCGCAGGAGCGTCTCGGCGAACTCGCCGAGCAATACGCCGCCGAGAAGACCCGCGCCGAGGAAGCCAACCAGGCCAAGTCGAAGTTCCTCGCCAATATGAGCCACGAGCTGCGCACGCCGCTCAACGCCATCATCGGGTTCTCGGAGATCATGGAGTCGGGCATGTTCGGTCCGCTCGGCGCCGAGAAGTATCAGGAATATTGCAGCGACATCCGCGACAGCGGACAATACCTGCTCGACGTGATCAACGACGTTCTCGACATGTCGAAGATCGAGGCGGGCCGCATCCGCCTCGATTTCGAGGATCTCGAGCTCGACACCTTGCTGAACGAGTCCATGCGCGTCGTGTCAGCGAAGGCGCAGGAGAAGCAGCTCGAGCTTACCGCCAAGATCGCGCCCGACCTCACGCTGCGCGCCGATCGCCGCGCACTCAAGCAGATCGCGATCAACCTCTTGTCCAACGCCGTCAAGTTCACGCCCGGCGGCGGCCGTGTCACCGTGCGCGGCCGCGCCACCGACCATTGCATCGTGCTCGGCATCGCCGATACCGGCATCGGCATCGCCAAGGATGCGCTGGCCAAGCTCGGCCGTCCCTTCGAACAGGTCGAAAGCCAGCTGACCAAGAGCCACCAGGGCTCGGGCCTCGGCCTCGCCATCGCCAAGTCGCTGGTCGAACTGCATGGCGGCCGCATGCGCATCCGTTCGACGCTCGGCAAAGGCACCATGGTCGTCGTGCACTTGCCGCTCGACCCGCAATGCCCGCTGCCGAAGGAAGAAGCGGCGTAGCCTCCTGTGTCCCGGACGCGGTGCAGCACGAAGCGCCATAAGCGCGTCTACGCGCGTCTTCGACGCGCTATGGCGCGAAGTGGTGCGCCACAGAGCCGGGACCCCGCTTAACGCACGAACAACCGGGATCCCGGGTCAGCAGTGCGGCATTCCGCTTCGCGTCACGCCGCACTGCGCCCGGGACACAATCACGGCGCCGCCCCCAGAATCCGCACGAAGCTCTCGCGCACCTTCGCCTGCGTCTCCGCCAGCGTGGCCTCGAGCACAGTGAAGTTGGGCAGGCCTCCGGCGCGTGCCAGGAGCCGTAAGAGCCCCGGCCCGGCCGCCTTCGGATCGAACGGCCCGGGCAGGCACAGGCGCAGAATCTGTGTGAGGTCCTGATAGAGCTGCACTGCCGCGCGCAACACCTCCGCATCTTCCACTGGAAGCACGCGCAAGGCCCAGGCCTTCTCAAGCACGCGCGCCGTCGAGGTGTCGAGGATGCCCGGCAGGCGGTGGGCGTGCACGAGTTGAAGATACTGGGCGATAAACTCGATATCGACGAGGCCGCCGGCGACGTATTTGAGATCCCAGCGCTCGCGGTCGCCCTTCTCTTTGGCGATCGCGCCCCGCATCTCGACCACGTCGCCGGCGATCAGCGCCGCATCGCGCGGCCGCTGCAGCACGTCGCGGATGACCGTCTCGACGCGCTCCTTGAACGCAGCCGACGCCGACACCACGCGCGCGCGCGTGAGCGCCATGTGCTCCCAGGTCCAGGCCTCGGTCTCCTGATAGCCGGCGAACCCGCCAAGCTGCGTCGCCAGGGGCCCTGCCCGGCCCGACGGGCGCAACCGCATGTCCACCTGATAGAGCGCGCCGTAATTGGTCTGCGCCGTGAGCGCATTGATCAGCCGCTGCGTCAGCCGCGCAAAATACTGTGCGCCGTAGAGCGAGCGGTCGCCGTCCGACTCCGGCTGTGTCGCGTCGAAATCATAGACCAGGATCAGGTCGAGATCGGACGTGGCGGTCATCTCGTTGCCGCCGAGCTTGCCCATGGCGAGCACCGCGGTCTCCTGCGCGCGCAGATGGCCATAGGTGCCGGTGAAATTGTCCTGCACCGCGCTGTCCACGGCGCGGATCACCGCGTCGGCAAGCCGCGCAAAGGCTTCACCCGCCTGCCGCGCGGTCACTGTCCCGGCCAGGATGCGCACGCCGATCAGAAACATGTACTCCAGCCCGAACATGCGGATGCGTTCGAGCAGGTCCTCGGCGTAGCGCGACCGCGCCAGCGCCGCCGTCAGCCGCCGCCCAAGGTCAGCCTCGTCCGGTAAAGCGCCGAAGAAGCTCGGATCGACCAGCGCGTCCATCACCTCCGGATGCCGCGCCAGCGTATCGGCCAGGCGCGGCGCAATGCCGAGCACCAGCGTGATCAGCGCGATCAGTTCGGGATTTTGCTGCAGCAGCGACAAAAGACGAGCCGGTCCGTGCAAATTGGCAAGGAAATGGTCGAACAGAATCAGCGCCGCATTGGGATTGTCGATGCGCGCGAGATGCTCGATCAGCGACGGCAGCAGCGCCTCGAGATGGCTGCGCGCGACGTCGCCCTTGAGCGAGCGATGCCCGCCCGCGAGCCAATGGCGCACGATGTGGGACGCCTCGAGCGGTGATGCGAAGCCGAGCGCGCCGAGCCGGTCGAGCGTCTTGCGGTCGTCGGCGTCCGGCGGAAACAGCAACACGGCTGCGTCCGGCTCGGCCGCTTTCTCGAACAGGCGGCCGTAGTTGCGCTGGACGTTGTCGAGATGACCGATCAGCACGGTGGCAAAGGCGTCGCGGTCGGGATAGCCCAGAAAACGCGCGAAGTGTTCCAGCCCCTCCCGCTCCGCCGGCAGCGTCTGGGTCTGCTCGTCGTTCACCATCTGCAAGCGATGCTCGACGGTGCGCAGGAAGAGGTAGGCCGCCTTCATCTCGTCGCGCGCGTGCTCGTCGATCCAGCGATCGTCACAGAGCTTGTCGAGCGTGACGAGCGTGTCGCGATCGCGCAACGATGGATTGCGTCCGCCGGCGATCAACTGCTGCGTCTGGGCGAAGAATTCGACCTCGCGGATGCCGCCGCGGCCGAGCTTGATGTTGTGGCCTTCGACCGCAAGCTCGCCGTGGCCGCGATAGGCATTGATCTGCCGTTTCATCGCCCGGATGTCGGAGACCGCCGCGAAGTCGAGGTATTTGCGCCAGACGAAGGGGATGAGACCGTCGAGGATCTTTTCGCCGGCAGCGATGTCGCCGGCGCAGGCGCGCGCCTTGATCATCATGGCGCGCTCCCAATTCTGCCCGACGCTTTCGTAATACGAGATCGCCGCAGCGGTCGAGATCGCGATGCCGGTCGAGCCGGGATCCGGACGCAGCCGCAGGTCGGTGCGGAACACGTAGCCATCGCCGGTGCGCTCCTGCAGCAACTTCACCACGCGCTGCGTGATGCGCACGAAGATCGCGCCCGCGATGCCATCCTCGGGCACAAGCGGCGACGCCGGATCGTAGAAGACGATGAGATCGATATCGCTGGAGTAGTTGAGCTCGAAGGCGCCCATCTTGCCCATGGCGAGCACGATGTAGCCGCTGTCGCGCTGCGGCTCGGCGACGTCCTCGAGCACGATGCGGCCGGCGCGCGCCGCCTCGCGCAACGCAAATCTGACGGCTGCGTCGACAGCCGTGTCGGCGAGATCGGTGAGCGCGCGTGCGGCCCGCATGACGGGCCGGACGCCGCCGATGTCAGCGAGCGCGATCAAGAGCGCCGCCTCCGCCTTCATATGGCGCAACAGGCGCATCGCCTCGGCGTCGTCCTCCGTCGTCGCGGCGGCGTGGCCGTGCTCCGAGAGAAGCGTGGGCAGATACGCATCCGGATCGGCGCTCAACAGGCGTAGAAGCCGCCCCGGCTCTCCACTCGCAAGTTCCCACAGATAGGGCGAGCTTTCGGAAACGCCCTCCAGCAGCGTGCCAATCGTTGGATTTGCCGCGATGAGCGCCTTCAGCGGCGCGGCGTCGGCGGCATCCAAGCCTGCAAGCCATTCGGCGATGCGGGCCTGCGCCGCCGCGGCGTCGGTCAAATGCGGCGCGGTGACGATCCGCGCAGCCAGCGTTCCGCCGATGCTTAAAGACGATACATCGCCGCTGCGGCTCTCTTCGCGCGCGGAAAGTTCAGGTGTGGCCCTCGGTTCAGCAGATGGGGTCATCCCGCACTCTGTACCGGCCCTCCCCGTGGCAGCGCAATGATGGTCTTCAAGCCCGGCTGGTTGTCTTCCAAAGTCAATTCGCCGCCGTGCAGCCGCGCCACCGCCGACGCCAAACTCAGGCCCAGCCCCGAACCGGGCTGCGAGCGGCTCTGTTCCAGACGCACAAAGCGCTCCACCACGCGCGCGCGGTCCGATTCCGGTATCCCTGGACCGTTGTCCGCAACGGTCAGCAGGATGCGCTCGCCTTCGTTCATCGCCTTGACGATGATTTCCGGCGTCGCGCCGTTGACCGCCTCGCCCTGCGGCTCGACATATTTGATGGCGTTGTCGACCAGATGGGCGAGCGCCTGGCTGATGAGTTCACGATTTCCCTTCAGGCGCGCTGGCGTCTCCGCTTCCACTTTCAAGGCGATGCCCTTCTCTTCCGCCAGCGGCTCGTAGAGTTCGCCGACGTCGTGCGCGATCTCGGCGGCGTCGAAGTCGCTCATGTCGTCGCGCGCCTGCCCCGACTCGGCGCGCGCGATCATCAGAAGCGCGTTGAACGTGCGAATGAGGCCGTCCGATTCCTCGATCGTGCCCTCGAGCGCGGCGCGATACTCGGGCTCGCAATTCGCGGTGCGCAGCGCCTGCTCGGCGCGGTTGCGCAGCCGCGTCAGCGGCGTCTTGAGATCGTGCGCAATGTTGTCGGACACTTCCTTCAAGCCGCTCATCAGCGCCTCGATGCGCTCGAGCATCGCGTTGAGGTTCTCCGCCAGCCGGTCGAGTTCGTCGCCCGTGCCTGCGACCGGCAGGCGTCCGCCGAGATCGCCATCCATGATCGTGCGGGTCGTCTCGGTCATCGCATCGACACGGCGCAGGACACGGCGCGTGACGAACAGACCGCCCGCGAGGCCGAGCACGATGACGATGATGACCGACCAGCGTCCGGCCGACAGGACGATGTGATAGAGCCGCTCTCGCTCGTCGAGGTCGCGTCCGACCAGCAGCCGGAACCCGCCAGGCAACTGGAAGACGCGCGCCAGCGCCTCGTGATCGGCATGCTCAGGACGTTCGCTCCCCTCGCCTTCGTCGAGCCGGCGATATCGAGTCTCGACCCAGCCCGGATTGTCGAGCGTACCCGGCGGCAGCGCGGTGACGTTGCCGGCCAGGGCCTCACCCGCATACGTCGTGACGAGATAGAGGTTCGAGCCGGGCCGCCGCGCCCGCACATCGACGACGATCACCAGGCGGCGGATGCCGCCAAGCCGGTACTGCTCGGACAAGCCGGTGATCTCGGCATTGACCGTATCAGTGATCTGCTCGGTGATGAGCCGGCGCGTATTGAGGGCGAAATAGCCGAGGAGGAATGCCGCGAACAGCGCGAACACGGTCAGATAGACCAGCGTCAGCTTGAATGTGGTCGTCCGGAAGAGTTTACCGAGCGCCGTCACGGACCATGTATCCCGCGCCGCGGATCGTATGTAACAGCGGCTGGGAGAAACCTTTATCGATTTTTGAGCGCAAGCGCGAGATATGGACGTCGATCACATTGGTTTGGGGATCGAAATGATAGTCCCACACGTTTTCCAAAAGCATGGTGCGGGTGACCACCTGCCCGGCGTGCTGCATCAGATATTCGAGCAGACGGAATTCGCGCGGCTGTAGCGAGATCTCGTCGCTGCCGCGGCGCACGGAGTGCGACAGCCGGTCGAGCTCGAGATCGCCGACCCGCAGCACGGTCTCCTCGCTGCGGCCCACCCGGCGGCGCGCCAGCACCTCGACCCGGGCAAGAAGCTCGGAGAAGGAATAGGGCTTCGGGAGATAGTCGTCGCCGCCAGCGCGCAGGCCCTTGACCCGGTCGTCCACCTGGCCGAGCGCCGACAGGATCAGCGCGGGCGTCTCGATGCCCTTGCCGCGCAGCGTGCCGATCAGATTGAGGCCGTCCAGCTTGGGCAGCATCCGGTCGACGATGAGGACGTTGTATTGGCCGTCGAGCGCCATCGCCAGGCCGTCCTCGCCGTCATTCGCGGCGTCGGCGACATGTCCGACCTCGCGGAACGCCTTGACCAGATAGTCGGCGGCATCGCGATCGTCTTCGATAATCAGAAGGCGCATTGTGACCCGGTCCGGTTGCGCATCGGCCGTCCGGCCGAAGGCACGTTGCCCTTGAATATCCCCAGATGTGGGCATCGGTCACACCAATTCTAGCAAATCGATGGCGGGTCAATCGCCGTTAAGGCCGCTCCCCTTCGTCTCCCGGTCCAATTTCCGGCTTATCCAAATCATTTGCCCCTCCTTATACGCGAGGGGGTGGCGGGTTTGGCCGCCACCCCCTCGACGACCCCACCCCGGCGGGGGCGACGGATGCCGGAGCAGGAGTTCAGTCGAAAGCGGTCAAAACGGGCCGCTTCCGGAAGAGATCGGGACGGGCCGAAGCCCGTCCCGTTGAGGTCGGACTACCGGCGGGGGCGACGGATGCCGGCAGGACGTCCTCAATCTGGTTCTACCGATCAGCCTTTGCCGACCGGGAGAGCGATGAACCGGGTGTTGTCACCCGACTTCACCCGCATGAGCACAGTGCGCTTGCCATCGGTCCGGGCGCCCGCGACGACCAGGCGGACGTCGTTCGGCGAGGACACCGACTTGCCGGCGACTTCGAGGATCACATCTCCGGTGGTGAAACCGTGGTCAGCCGCGACACCCGAGGAATCAACGCCCGTGACCACCACACCCTGCGCACCTGCGCCCGCAACGCGGGCCGCCGGAGCGAGCGTCAGGCCGAGCTTGCCGATATCGGCCGCGCCACCATTGTCGTTGTCGTCGGAGGTGTTGCTCGCCTCTTTCTGGTTCGGCAGTTCGCCGAGCGTGAGGCTCAATTCCTTCTCGGCGCCCTGATGCAGGACCGTGAGCTTGACGGTCGCCTTCGGCGCCATCGAGCCGATCTTGCGGGCGAGATCGCGCGCATCCTTCACCGGCTTGCCGTCGACCGCAGTGATGACGTCACCGGCCACGATGCCGGACTTCGCCGCGGGGCTGTTCTTCTGCGGCTCGGCGACCAGTGCGCCTTCCGCCTTCTTCAGGCCGAGGCTATCCGCGATATCCTGCGTCACCGGCTGGATCTGCACACCGATCCAGCCGCGCGTCACCGCGCCATGGTCCTTGAGCTGCGAGACTACGCTGTTGACGGTGTCCGCGGGAATGGCGAACGCGATGCCGACTGAGCCGCCCGACGGCGAGAAGATCGCCGTGTTGACGCCGATCACATTGCCATCGGTGTCGAAGGTCGGGCCGCCGGAATTGCCTTTGTTCACCGGCGCATCGATCTGGATGAAGTCGTCATAGGCGCTGGCGCCGATGTCACGGCCGCGCGCCGAGACGATGCCGGCCGTCACGGTGCCGCCGAGGCCGAACGGATTGCCGACCGCGAGTACCCAATCGCCGATGCGCGGAACTTTGTCCGACAGCTTCACATAGGGGAACGGACCGCCGTCGACCTTGATCAGCGCCAAGTCGGTGCGCGGATCGGTGCCAATGACCTTGGCCGAATGCGTTTTGCCGTCGTCGGTCGTGACCTGAACGTTCTCGGCCTTCTCGACGACGTGGTTGTTCGTCACCGCGTAGCCATCGGCTGAGATGAAGAAGCCCGAGCCCTGGCCGGTGATCATGTTGTGGCCGCCGCCGCGCGGGCTGCCGCCTTGCCCGCCGCCACCGGGCATGTCCGGCATGCCGAAGCGGCGGAAGAATTCACGCAGACCCGGAGGCACATCGTTGCCGCCAAGGCCTTCGGTCTGCGATCCGCCGTCGATCTTGACGCGAACCGAGATCACCGCCGGTTTGACCTTCTCGACGATGTCGGCAAAGCCGACCGGCGCCTGAAGCTTTTGCGCCTGCTCGGACAGATTTTGGGCATGGGCAGTCGGGTAGGTCGCGGGCAGATTCATGTCGGGCGCGGCCACGAAGGCCGCGGCGCCGAGCCCTAGAATCGAGCCGGCGAGGAGGACCGCTCGGCGGGCGGAAAGCCCGCGCCTCGTCTTATGAGCGGGAGGGACGCTCGTATTCATCTGCAAGCTCCATCTCGTTCGGTGAAAGCGCTGGGCGCTTTGTTTCGCAGCCGAAGATGGGGGCCTGACCCTTACAGCGTCCTGTCGGCAGGATTAAACTTTGGTAAGGTGGGGAAATAAAAAATAGCGTGCAAAAACAATAGTCTAATCAAAGCTCAGCGGCGGGAGGGCCGACCAAAGTTGCGACCTTCCGCTGTTCCTCCGGGCTCAGCGCAACGGGTTCCAATACGGCGGCTTTCCGGCGCCGCGCCATGACGAAAAGTCCGATCGCGCCGGCGATCAAAGCCAGCGGCGTGAGGCCCCAGAGCAGCAGCGTATCGCGATTGAACGGCGGCTTGAGCAGCACGAAGTCGCCGTAACGCGCCACCAGGAAAACGAGCACCTGTTTGTCGCTGTCGCCGGCTTCCAGGCGCTGGCGCACCAGGATGCGCAGATCACGGGCGAGCGGGGCTTCTGAATCGTCGATCGACTGATTCTGGCAGACCATGCAGCGCAATTCGCGCGAGAGCGCGCGGGCGCGGGCTTCGAGCACCGGGTCCTTGAGGATTTCGTCCGGCTGCACGGCAAGCGAAATGCTGGGCGCCAAGAGCGCGAGAGCCAGGACGATGAGCGCGATGCGCCGCATGCGCCCTACTCCGCCGCCTGCAAGGCCGGCCTCGCCGCCGGCTTCGGCGCGCCGATGCGCAGGCGGCGATCGGACAGCGATAGCGCGCCGCCGAGCATCATGACGACCGCGCCGAGCCAGATCAGCAGCACCAGCGGCTTGAAATAGAGCCGCACGGTGATCGTGCCGTCGGCGTTGGCATCGCCGAGTGAGAGATAAAGCTGGCTCGGACCACGCATCATCAACGCGGCTTCGTTGGTGGTCATCGTCCGCGCGGTGAAGGTGCGCTTCGACGGCTCCATCACGCCGATCACAACGCCACCGCGACGCACGGTGAATTTCGCCACCTGCGCGGTGTAATTCGGCCCCGGCCGTTGCACCAGACCATCGAAGCTCAGATCGTAGCCCGAGAGCGACACCATTTGCGACGGCTTCAACGCGATGATGCGTTCTGTGCCCCAGGTATCGGCGCAGATGATTCCAAGCATCGTCAGCGCGATACCGAAATGCGCCACCGCCGTGCCCCAGGCCGAGCGCGGCAATCCCGCGGCGCGCATGCGCACGGTCGGAAACGGCGCGCGGAACAGGCCGGTGCGCTCGGCGAGATCGACGACCGCGCCCGCCATCACATAGAGCGCAAGCCCGACGCCGAACGGCGCCAGCACTGCATGTCCGCCTTCCATCATGAAGACTCCGGCGATCCCGAGGACGCCGACGCCGAAGGCAACCATCAGCCGTTGCGCCACGCCAAGCAGGTCGCCGCGCTTCCATGCCAGCAGCGGGCCGAAGGGAATAGCGAACATCAAGGCCACCATCAGCGGCCCGAACGTAAGATTGAAGAAAGGCCCGCCGACCGAAATTTTTTCGCCGGTCAACGCCTCGAGCGCCAACGGGTAGAGCGTGCCGACGAGGACCGTCAGGCAGGCCGTGGTGAGGAAGAGATTGTTGAATACCAGCGCGCCTTCGCGCGAGATCGGCGCGAACAGTCCGCCCTGCTTGAGCATCGGCGCGCGCCAGGCGAACAGCGTCAGTCCGCCGCCGATGAATAGCATCAGGATCGCAAGGATGAAGACGCCGCGCGTCGGGTCTGTGGCGAAGGCGTGCACCGAGGTGAGCACGCCGGAGCGCACCAGGAACGTGCCGATCAGCGACAGCGAGAAGGTGAGGATCGCGAGCAGGATTGTCCAGATCTTCAGCGCGTTGCGCTTCTCCATCACCACCGCGGAATGCAAGAGCGCGGTGCCGGCGAGCCACGGCATCAGTGACGCATTCTCCACCGGGTCCCAGAACCAGAAACCGCCCCAGCCGAGCGTATAATAAGCCCAGTACGAGCCCATGGCGATGCCGACGGTGAGGCACATCCAGGCCGCCAGTGTCCACGGCCGTACCCAGCGCGCCCAGGCTGCGTCGATGCGGCCTTCGATCAGGGCAGCGATCGCGAACGAGAAGGCGATCGAGAAGCCGACATAGCCGAGGTAGAGCAGCGGCGGGTGAATAGCGAGGCCGGGGTCCTGCAGGATCGGATTGAGGTCGCGGCCTTCGAACGGCGCCTGCGGCAGCCGCAGGAACGGGTTCGAGGTGAGCAGGATGAAGAGATAGAAGGCGCAGGCGATCCACGACTGCACGGCGAGCACATTCGCCTTCAACGTCGCCGGCAGATTATTGCCGAAGGCCGCGACCATCGCGCCGAATAGCGCGAGGATCAGCACCCATAGCAGCATCGAACCTTCGTGGTTACCCCAGACGCTGGTGATCTTATAGATCAGCGGCATCATCGAATGGGAATTCTCGAACACCGTCGCGACCGAGAAATCCGACGTGACATAGCAGATCGCCAGCGCCGTGAACGACAGCGCGACGAAGAAGAACTGCATCAGCGCGGTCGAGTCCGCGAGCCGC
>DASXOK010000048.1:0-1698 GCA_036494425.1 Pseudolabrys sp. | reverse complement strand
GCCAAGCAGGCCGACTTCCGTCGCGGTATCGAAGCCAAGGCCGAACAGGATGCCGAGCGGATACATATGCCAGCTTCGCTCGATCAGCCGGAATGCCGGCCGGAAGATCCGGCCGAGCAGCCCGCGTTGGGACAGCATCCGATCGACATCCTCTCCGGCAAAGCGCGCACCGTTCTTGACCGACTGGAAGGTCCTGTAGACTTGAACCAGCACAAGGATGTTGGCAACCGCGATCACGAACAGGAACAGCGCCGACACGGTCGTCCCGATCGCGCCCCCGATGTCCTTGAAACTGTCGAAGCGGTCCTGCAACGCCGTTGTGGTCAGCGCGATCACCACAGCCAGGCCGACGACGACGCTGGAATGACCGAGCGAAAAGAAGAAGCCGGCCGCCAAAGGCCGGCGCCCGTCCTGCATCAGCTTGCGCGTAACGTTGTCGATTGCGGCGATGTGATCGGCATCAAAGGCGTGCCGCAGCCCGAAGCTGTAGGCCAGGAACGCGAGACCGAGCAGCACCGGGCGATTGTGGAACTCGACCAGCGCCCACAGCCAGGCGGCTATGTTGCCGGCGAGCAGGAATGCATACAAGCCAATCGCCTTGTCGCGCGTGCGTTCGGCGCCATCGTCAAAGATGTACGAAAGCATGGCGCCTCATCGGATCGGATTGTGCACGGTGACGAGCTTGGTGCCGTCGGGGAATGTCGCCTCCACCTGGATATCTTGGATCATCTCGGCAATGCCGTCCATCACCTGCGCGCGCGATAGGACCTGCGCGCCGGCTTCCATCAGCGTCGCGACACTTTTGCCGTCGCGCGCGCCTTCCATGATGAAATCGGTGATCAGCGCCACCGCTTCCGGGTGGTTGAGCTTGACGCCGCGCTCCAGCCGGCGGCGCGCGACGATCGCGGCCATGGCGATCAGCAGCTTGTCTTTTTCCCGGGGCGTCAGATTCATCGCGTCCTCAGACTTAGATCTATTTCTTTGCGCATGGTCTTATCCAAAAATCGATACCCACTGTTCGGGATCACGCGCTATTGTAGCCATAGACGCGGCACGTTGACGCCGAGCGCGGCCAGCAGCGCAATCAGATCGTGGCGCAGTTGCGCACCATCCTTGGCGCAAAGGCGAGCGACCGCAATTCCGTTCCAGGCCGAGATTGCGACCTCTCCAACGAATAGTTCGTCTCGCGCGCGCACGGCGGCGAGCGTGTCGTCTGTGCCCGGCGCAACCAGCACGGTGGCGAACGCGATGCCGCCGGCGGCGACGGCTGATTGGCCGAGTTTGTCGGCAATCGCGCCATCAAGCCGCGCGCTGTCGGCGTAGACGAGCCGGCAGCCGCGGCGAAGACGCCAGCGGTCGGCGAAGAAGCCGTCTACGACAGCTTCGCCCATCGCGGCACGGCCGAACACGACCGCTTCGGCCGCGACCAGCGATGCCGTGTCGGCGAGATCGATGTCGATGTGGCGGGACAGGCGCGCGCGGTCGAACAGGATCGTCTCCTGCGGCAGCCAGGCGAGCCGGCCGCCCGCGGCGACATCGAGGCGGACCGTCATCTCGGCGTCCGTGCCGGTCGAGCGATAGATCTTCTCGGCGGCCGTGGTGCCGGCGACCAGGCAGGCCCCCTCGCCCACCGCGATTTCGATGGCGAAGCGGTCGCCGCCGGTCATGCCACCACCGGTGTTGACGATCACCGCTTCG
>DASXOK010000047.1:0-12497 GCA_036494425.1 Pseudolabrys sp. | reverse complement strand
CCGATCGACATCATCGTGCAAAACGGACAATTCCTGCCCGCCAGCGTCACCGTTCCGGCCGATTCGCCGTTCGTGCTGCGGGTGAAGAACCTCGACCCGGTTCCGGTCGAGTTTGGCAGCTCCATGCTGAACGTGGACCGGCTGATCTCGCCCAACACCAGCGTCTACATCCAGATCGGGAATCTGCAGCCCGGTCGCTACACGTTCAACGACGTAGCGCGTTCCGCCACCCATGGCGTGCTGATCGTCAAGTAGCAGCGATTGCTCGCGCTCACCTTGCACTCACACCAGGAAGGGGATCAGCGCCGGCACCTCGGCGCGATAGCGCGCATAGGCGTCGCCGAACTGCTCCGCCATGAAGCGCTCTTCGACGCGCATCTTGTAGAGGAGCCCCCCGACGAGGATCGCGAATCCGATCAGCGCGCGCCAGCGGTCGACGACGAGGGCCATGCCGAACAGCGCCAGCAGCATGCCGGTGTAGATCGGGTGGCGCACCAGCGCGTAAGGCCCATTGCGGATGAGCTCATGGTCCTGCTTCAGCGTCACCGAGCCACTCCAATTGACGCCGAGCCAAGCGCGAGCGCTAATGGAAAAGGCGATGCCGGTCGCTGTCAGCGCGACGCCCAGCCAGAACCAGGTGAAGGAGAAGGTATGAAACCGCTGCTCGAGAGCGTGACCAAAAACACGCGGCACTCCGAGCAGCACCGCGCCCACGAGCATCGGCGCACCGTGGCCGAGCCGCGACAGGCCGGTTTCGCGCCGGACCGTCTCCTTGGCGCCGACGGCGGACACGGTCCAATAGGCGAGCCAAATCACCCACAGCGCCGGAATGATGGATAGGTAGAAAGTTCTCATTGCAGCCCGACTATGCGCCAACTATGGCCAAAACCAGTGTAGTACGGGTCATGGCGAGCACGAACTCCATGGCCAGGACCAGAATGCGCCGGGTCGGCGCTGCGAGCGACGGACGCAACGGCATGAGCGACGACATCCCCTTCAACAAGACTCTCGATCTCGTCCCCGACACAGTGGACGAGCCGATGCCCGGCGTCCGCCGGGTGATGGCCAACAATCCCGGGCCGTTCACCTTCAAAGGGACGATCAGCTACATCATCGGCCGCGGCAAGGTCGCCATCGTCGATCCCGGCCCGGACGATCCGGCGCATATCGGCGCGCTGCTCGACGCTGTGCGCGGTGAGACGGTGACGCACATCTTCGTCACCCACACTCATCGCGACCATTCACCGGCGGTGCCGGCGGTCAAGGCGCACACGGGCGCTACCGTCTATGCCGAAGGCCCGCACCGCGCCTCGCGGCTGCTGCATATCGGCGAGCACAATCCGCTCGACGCCAGCGGTGACCGCGACTTCCGTCCCGACGTCATGCTCAAGGACGGCGAGATCGTCAACGGCGACGGCTGGAGCATCCAGGCGGTGACCACGCCCGGCCACACCGCCAACCACATGACCTATGCGTGGAAAGAAAAGAACGTCATGTTCGCCGGCGACCACGTGATGGGCTGGGCCACCACCATCGTCGCGCCGCCCGATGGCGCCATGAGCGACTACATGGCGTCGCTGCAGAAGCTCACCGCGCGCGAGGAGACGATCTATTTCCCCGGTCATGGCCCGGCCATCCCCGACGCGCAGCGCTTCGTGAGCTACTACATCCTGCACCGCAAGGCGCGCGAAGCCTCGATCCTGCACCGGCTGGGCAAAGGCGAGACCGACATTCCCTCCATCGTGCGCGCGATCTATATCGGCCTCGATCCGCGGCTCACTGGCGCCGCCGGGCTCTCGACGCTGGCGCATCTGGAAGACCTGGTGACGCGCGGCGTGGTCGCGACCGACGGCCAGCCCGCAATCGACGGCGTCTACCGGCTGGCCGGTTGACGGCTGGTCGGCCGCTTCGGCGCGGGTTTCGCCTCCGGCTTCTCCGGCTCGGCGCGCGGCTCCGGCGCGGAGCCGACAGCGTCGTCGATGTCGTCGAGCAGCGAACGGATACGCCGGGCATTGGTGCCGAAATCGGTCGCGCCGTAGCGTGAGGCCGAGCGCACATCGACGCGCGCGCCGGTGCCGGCCGGCGTGATGCGGATGACCACGTCATCGCGGAAGCCCATGATCGGCGTGCGCGCCACCGACTCGATGACGGCGTCGCGGCGCGTAGGCGTCGGGGCGCGCGAATCCACGACCAGCCATTTCCGCTTGGTGACGATGCCTTGCACGATGTCGAAGACCGGCTTCACTGGCATATCGAGTTGCAACGGCAGGATGTCGGGATAAGCCATTCGCTGCTCGACGGCGAAGCGCTGGCCCGGATAATCGGTGGTGCCGCGCGGGCGCAGCCGCGCCAGCACATCGAAACGCGGCGGGTTCGTCGTATCGGTCGTGATATCGTTGATCTGCGGCAGCTTGAGGCCGCGATACCCGATATAGGCCGGGTAGGCGAGGAGCGCGATGCCGAAGATCATCCCGAGCAGCGCGCGTCCGAGCCCGGCAAGGCCCTGCTGCCAGATGGCGACGAAGGAGGCGAAGGCCAGAAGGATCGCCAGCACCGCCAACGCCAGCGCGGCGCCGAAGGTCGTCAGCGCCGGCACGATCTCCAACAGCCCCGAGCGCACGATGATGACGGACAGCGCGGCCACGGCGAGCGCGAACCACCCCAGCCGCGCGGACCACACCGCCAGCCGTGATAAGGGCTCATCGCCGAATTGGGGTCGTCGCGCCATGCTTCTCTTATCCCGCGCAGATTCGTTTCAAGGCCGCCCATTCTGCCGCATCGAGAAATGGCGACGAAGGGCGCGGACCTGCAAGCCTGTTGATGGCTGCGACGCGCGCTTTGGTTTCCGGATGGTCGAGCAGGATCGTCATGCCCGGCTCGGTCGCGCCACCGATCTTGGCGAGCATGGTGGCGAGCGCGCGTCCGTCGCCGTGTGCCTTGGTCATCAGCGTGGTGCCATAGGCGTCGGCAGAGGCCTCCGCCTCGCGCGAATAGGACGATTGCAGCACCGTGCGTACCGCCATCACCACGGCGCCGCCGCCGACAAAGTCGCCGAGCAGCATGCCGAACAGGAACGACAAGCCGCCGGCCTGGAGCACTGACTGCGTGCCGTCGCGATGCGCCACATGGCCGATCTCGTGCGCGATCACGCCTGCGACCTCGTCCGGCGTCTCGGCTTTGGTCACCAGTCCCTGAAAGACGTAGATGTGCCCCCCGGGCAGGGCGATCGCATTGGCCTCGTTGCGCCGCACGACTGTGACGCTCAAAGGCACCGGCAATCCGGCCGCTGCCTCGAGCCGGCCGATCATGTGGTCGAGCGCGGCGCGGCCTGCCTTCTCGCTGTCGGCCGTGCCGCATTCAAAGCCGGCGCCCGCGTTGCGGGTGTCGAGCATCGCGCGGGTCTGCACGTCCACTGCATCGCCCAGCTTGCGCTCAAGCGCGGGCGGCACCAGCGGCGTCAGCCGGCTGGCGATGGCCGGAATGCCGAAATAAGCGACCAGCACCAGCGATACCGTCGCCGCCACGCTCCAGCCGATGACGCTGCGGCGCTGGCGGCGGCGTAGCGCGCCCGTGCGGTCGACATGGATCGCCTGCACGTCGATGGCGGCTGCGAAGATGGGATCGAGCACTTCCAGGCGTTCGAGTGCGGCACTGCCGCGGCGGCCGAGCCGCAGCACGATCGCCCGCGCGCTCAATTCGTCGATCTCGTCATAGGGCCAATCGGCGAGCAACGTTCCGTCGCTGCTCTCGATCTTCAAGCCGGCAGCGCCGAGCGTCACCAGCACGTCGTGGCGCGCGCTGGTGCGGCCGTCGAAATAGATGCCGGGGCCGGTGGTCATCACGTGCGATTGATCGGCCATCAATAGCCGCCCACATTGAGTGCGTCGGCGAGACCCTCGCCCAGCGCCGAGCTCGGGCGGCCCGAGGCCTGCACGCGATCGAGCGCCGACAGACCGGACAATTGCAGCGATTCCATGCCGAGCTGCCAGAGCGACAGCATGACGGTGGCGCGATAGATGGTCGAGAAGCCGAGCGCGACGATCACGTATCCGGCCAGCAGGATGGCGGTGGCGGTGATTTCGCCTGCCGCGCTCACCCGGTCGCCGCCCGTGAGGACGCTCACGGTCCGGAACACCGGGACGACGATAACCGCCAGCGCGATGCTGAACAGGATCGCGTACCAGAGGAAACGCATATAGGCGCCGTAGACATGGCGCATGCGCAGCTTCGAGCGCATCTCGATCTCGCCGAAGCTCAAGCCCGACGACCACCAGCGCAACACCACGGCCTGGAAGGCCGGATAGAGCAGGGCGGCCATCGCCGCCGCCGTGCCGCCCATCAGCATGGCGAAGACGATTACCGCGCCGAGCGCGGGATTGGTGGCCTCGATGCGGCTCATCACGTCGTCGCCGCCTTGGCTTAGTGCGTCGGCGAGCGCCGTCCAATCCACGACGTCGATGAAGGCGCCGGCGGCCAGCGCCAGCGGCCCCACCACCAATGCCCACATGGGCAGGCCGCGCAGGAAGAGGCCCCAGCCGGCGGCATGGAAATGGCCGGCGAGGTCGCCATAGAAGGTGTGGCGCATCTTGTAGCGCTCGAGGCTCGCGAGTTGGAACGGATAGGCGAGCCCGATGGTGAGCGCCGTGACGGCCCACCAGGCAACGGCGCGGAAGGCGTAAGCCCAGGCCGAGCCTTCCTGGTGGAAACGCAGGCCGCGATAGATCGTGCGCGTCAGGCGATAGCGCCGCGCGCGAAAGATCGCGTATCGGCCGAGGAAGCCGAGCCCGGCGAAGGCGATCACGCCGGACATCTGGCCGATCGGGCCGTGATCGAGTGCCGCGATGAAGAAGCCGGCATAGACCGGAATGAGGATGGCGATGGCGACGAGGAAGCCGATCAGCAGCTCGAACGGCGTGCCGGTATATTCAAGCGTCTCCTCGGCGACCTCCGTGTTCGACCAGAGGAAGCGGCGGACATCGGTTGCGAACCAGAAGCGGTAGATGCCGAGCGTCACGATCAGCAGCCCGGCCCCGCGCACCAGCAGCCGCCAATAGGCGCGGCGTTGCCCGAGGAATCGAATCCCGCCCGCCGTGGTGTCGCCCGCATCCATGGTCATGCCCCGCAGGGATAAAGGCTGGCAGGAACTCAGGCAACGTTAGTCTTTGCGGGCCTTGGCTGGCCGCCGCTTCGGCTTGGCCAGCGCGTGGGCATAAGCCGTCTCCAGCGCGGCCTTGAGCTCCGCGGTGCTCAAAGCCGACAGAGTCGCGGTGGTCCAGCCCTGCTGTCCCCAGGCATTCGGCACCGGAGCGAAAGCCTCGGGCGCGACCGTGCATTTGAGCACTTGCTCATCGGGCGTGAATTTGAAATTGGCGGTGCGGGCGTCGCCGGCGAGCGTCACATAGATGCGTTCGACGCGGAAGGCCGTGCGGTCGAAATGCGACGCTTCTGACGTGCCATCGAGCGCTAACGCAAGGCGGCGGAGATCCTTGTCCGTCGCCATGATGCTCAGCGCCGCGCGTTTTCGAGCAGCGTCTTGCCCAGCGACCACACCGCGCCCGGCACTTTATGGCTGTCGGCGATCACGGCATCGAACGCCGTCTCGATCCACGTGCAATCGTTCTCCGACAGCACCAGCGACGGCAGCAGCTTGATGGTATGGCTGCCGTGGCCGGCCACCTGCGCCATGATCTTGTGCTGCTTGAACAGCGGAATGGTGATGAGCTGGCAGAACAGGCCTTTGTTCGCGGTCTCGAGCAGATGCCATGCCGCCTTGAGCTTCAGCGATTGCGGCGCGGCAAACTCGACGCCGATCATCAGGCCCTTGCCGCGCACCTCGCGCAGCATCTCGTAACGCGGGATCATCGCCTGCAGTGCAGCGATCAGCCGCGTGCCGAGACGGTCGGCATTCTCGACGAGCTTCTCGGCCTCCATCACCTCCAGCGTCGCGATGCCCGCCGCCATGGCGAGATCGTTCTTGCCGAAGGTCGAACCGTGCACCACCGCGCGATCCATGCGGTCGAACACTTTGCTGAAGACCTCGTCGCGCGCGAGCACCGCGCCCACCGGCACGTGCCCGCCCGAGAGCGCCTTGGCGAGCAGCACCATGTCCGGCTCGATGCCCCAATGCTCGACGGCGAGGAAGCGCCCGGTGCGTCCGAGCCCCGTCTGCACCTCGTCGGCGACGAACAGCGTACCGTGACGGCGGCACAGCGCCGCGGCGTCCTTGAGGTAGTTGTCGTCGGGCAGGTTCACGCCCTTGCCCTGAATCGGCTCGACGATGAAGGCGGCGATGTCGCGTCCGCGCAGCGCTTCCTCGAGCGCGGCGAGATCGTTGAAGGCAACGCGCCGGCAATCCGGCAGCAGCGGTTCGAAGCCCTTGCGGAAGATGTCGTCGCCGGTGAGCGACAGCGCGCCATAAGTCAGGCCGTGGAAGGCGTGATCGCAGAAGACGATCCCGGGCCGCCTGGTGGCTGCGCGCGCGAGCTTGATCGCCGCCTCGACCGCTTCGGCGCCGGAATTGGCGAAGAACGCGCGCTGGAGATAGGGCACCTTCGCCAGCAGCCGCTCGGCGAGCAGGCCGGCCAGCGTCGACACATCCATCTGCACGAGATTCGGCAGTTCGGCGTCGAGCACGCTCTTGAGCGATTCGCGGATAGCCGGATGATTGCGCCCGATGGCGAAGACGCCGAATCCGCTCAGGAGGTCGAGATAGCGGACATCTTCTCGGTCATAGAGGTAAGCGCCAGCGCCGCGGCAGAAGCCGACGTCGTAGCCGATGGTCTTGAGCACCCGCACCATCTGCGCGTTGAGATGGCGGCTGTGCATGTCATAGCGTTCGGGCTCGTGCGCGGCGAAGAGATCGCCCGCATCGATTGTGGCCAATGGCTTCGAGGTTGGTGTCAGCATGTCCCAGCGCAATCCGACGAAATATGTTTGCTCCGCGGAGCCTTTCGCATGAAGCCGGATGCGACGAAAACGCGACCAGCTCCCCGAATGGAGGATCAAATTACCGCACGTGTGCCCCACAGCGGAAAGACTTGCAGAAGTCACGATAGCACAGCGTGTCCAAAGTCGGCGCCACAAAAGTTTCAAATGATGCTGCGCGGACATGGCGCAGCCGGTACTGAGCGGCCCGGAACTTCGCGTCCTGGTCGCGCACGGAATACATGCACGCGCCGGGAACAGGTTAGACGTCGAACGCGTACCGATACGTTGGTGCCGCAGCCAGAAACCGGCAAAATCAACTGCGTCCGTCTTCCCCATTGTGGCCGGTTGCCACCCGGCGCGTGCGGTTGAGAAACGCGAGGTGACCGGCCGCGGTTCCTACTTTTCACGCCCGCGTTGGAGTGATGTCACATGCCCGCAACGCCTCGCATCGGCTGCGGTGCACCGCAATATCACGTTTCCAGGTTGACGCCCTTCGTCTCCGGCGTGGCGAGGATCGCGTAGATCGCCAGCAGCGCGTAAACCATCACCAGCGCCGCGATATAGTAGTGCGCTTGATGAATGCCGTACGTCTTCAAGATGAAGCCGGCGACGATCGGGATCAGCCCGCCGCCGTAGACCTGCGCGACCTGATACCCGGCGCTAGCGCCGGACGCCCGATACCGCGTCGGGAAATTCTCGGTGTAGAAGGTCGGGATAGCCCCATAGCCGAAGCCGAACACGAAGCCAAAGCCGATGATTTCCGCGACCGTCGCGAGGACGAAGCTGCCGGTATTGACCAGGTAGAAATACGGCAGCGCGAAGACGAGGAAGACGACGGCGGCAATCAGCAAGATCGTCCGCCGATTGATGAGGTCGGCGAGCAGGGCGCCGATCACCATGAAGATGAGCATGGAGCCCGCGGCGATGAGGCCGATGATTTCCGGCGTCGAGCCGGTGAATCCGGCCGCCTTCATGTAGCTCGTCCCGAACACGAAATAGAGGAAGAAGGCGCCGCCGAACACCGCATTGACGAGCGAGGTGCGCAGGATGGTCCCCGGCATCTCGCGCCACACCTGCGCCGCCGGTCGCGCCAGCACCTCGCTTTGCGCTTTGTGCCTTTCGAACACGACGCTGTCTTCAGTGCGCGTTCGGATGAAAATTCCGACGATCGCCACCAGGAAGCCGATCACGAACAGGATGCGCCAGCCCCAGGCATTGAAGCTGTCCGCCGACATCAGCGATTTGGTGAACAGCACCGAGCCGAAGCCGAGAAGCAGGCCGATCGGAATCGCGAAGCCGACCCACGCGCCCCAGAAGGCGCGATGCTTGGAGTGGGCTGCCTGCTCGACGACCCAGGTCGAGGCCGTGCCGAACTCGGCGCCGAAGCTGATGCCTTGCGCCAGGCGAAAGATGATCAGCAGCACGGGAGCGACAACTCCGATGCTGTCATAGGAGGGCGTCAGCCCGATCAGCAGAGTCGAAACGCCCATCAGGATCAGCGCATAGACCATCGCGTCCTTGCGCCCGCGCCGGTCGGCGATATGCCCGAAGATGAAGGCGCCGACCGGCCGGATGATGATGCCGATGCCGTAGACGCTGATCGCCGCGGCTAGGGCGGCCAGGCCGGGCAGCTTGAAGAAGACCCCGCCCCAAACGGTCGCCGCGATGACGCCGGTGATGAGGAAGTCGAATTGCTCGATCACCGAGCCGATAATGCTGGCAACGGCGACTTTATCGATTTGTTGCTGGGTCGGCGCTCGCGGGAGGCTCTGTTGCTGGAGCATTCACGACGTCCACAAATGGTGCACGAGAAACCCGCCGGATGGTTCCGGGTTCCGCTGGTCAACCATTAAAACTGTGTGCCGTTTACTTCACCTGCAGCAGTTCGACGTCGAAGATGAGCGTGGCGTTGGGTGGAATGACGCCGCCGGCCCCACTGGCGCCGTAGCCGAGCGCGGGCGGGATGATGAGCGTGCGCTTGCCGCCGACCTTCATCGTCGCCACGCCTTCATCCCAGCCGCGGATGACGCGGCCGGTGCCGATCGGAAACTCGAACGGCTCGTTGCGGTCTACCGAACTGTCGAATTTCTTGCCTTTGACGCCGTTCTCGTAGAGCCAGCCGGTATAGTGCATGACGCAGATCTGCCCGCGCTTGGGGCTTGCGCCGGTGCCGACAACGGTGTCCGTGATTTGCAGTCCCGATGCTGTGGTCATGGTTTTTCCGACGGTTTGCGCCGTGGCCGTGGTGGTCGACGCCGCGAAGGCGCCGCCCGCCGCGGCCATGAGGATCAACGCCATCACGGCGCGGGCGGGGAATCTGGCTCGCATGTCTGTCTCCTCGGTCGGCGGCGGATGCCGGCGCTTCTATATCCGCAAATGAGGCGCAGCACAGCGCTTTTTTGACCAGTCCCCACGCTCCGCCGGACATCGCTATCTCTCCGCCCAGGCTTCGCGGGTCACCATCGTGCGCGGGGAGAGAACCTGCACCCTTACGGCATCCTGCTTCAGCAAGTAGAGCGACACGGCAAGCAGAACGAAGTCCTTCACGAGGAAGAGCACGTTGCCGGCCATCGCCGGAAATCCGGCAGCCGGATCCCAGCCGTTCGGCATGAACGGGATGATCGTCACAGTGGTGATGAACGTAACCGTCGAACCGAGCGAGCCGAGCAGGCCCAGCCGTTTATCCCAGAAGCCTGAGAAGAGGAGCACGCAGATTGTCCATTCCGACGCACCTAAGAACCGGGTGGCGCCGCGATTGCCGAACACAGGATACAGCCACCGGATCAGCGGACCATTGCTGATGAACGGCATCAATGTCTGCGCCGCGTACTCGTGCCACTTCGTGTAGCCGAAGAAGGCAAATATGATCACCATCGACGCGCGGAGCAGATTGTAGTCGAGGTCCCGCTTGAGGAGCCCGAACCTGGTGAATGTATCAACGATGAGCCTGATCAGGGGATTTACGCCGCCGCCCCGGCCGGCCGCGAGCGATACGCGCGCAACATCCTCCTTCAGCAGATAGAACGATGCCGCGAAGAGCACGACATCTTTGATCAGGAACTGGACCATCGCGCCCATGGCCGGAAATCCGCCGGCCGACGCTTCCCATGCATTCGGCGCGAAGGGGATGATCGTGACCGTCATGATATATGTCACGCATGACCCGAGCGACCCAGGATTCCAATTTGCTTGTTCCAGAATCCCCAGAACAGCAGCACACCAAACGTCCATTCCGATACGCCGAGAAACCAGCTCGCGCCGCGGATACCGAAAACAGGATACATCCAGGAGATGAGCGGGCCGTTGCTGATGAACGGGATCAGCACCTGCGCCTCGTACGCGAACCATTTCTGATAACCGAAGAGCAGAAAGACAAGCACCATCGCGGCACGGACGATGTTGTAGTCAACATCGTCTTTGAGAAGGCCAGACCTGTTGATGAGGTTTGCAAGGACAGTTACGAGGGCGTTCATCGGTCACTCCTGTGCTGGCGAGAATTCTTCCTCGATCGCTGTTTTTCTTCTTTCACAGACGCTTTGCGAGCGCGACATCGGCGGCAGAGATGCCTACCAGCGCCAGACCGTAACCGACGCTTTCATCGACGATGCGCCGCAGTTTCTGCGTCAGGGCGACGCGGGTGTAACAGGCGGTCAACGGAGGCTGATCGGCGATGCGTCCGGCAATTTCGCGCGCGCGGAACATCAGCTTGTCGCGCTCGACGATTTCGCTAACGACGCCGAACTCTTTGGCTTCCCAGACGTCAATGATCTGCTGTGTCAGGACGAATGTGCGGCCGCGGACCGAGCCGATGACTTCCGGCCAAAGCGAGTGAATGCCGTCGCGCCCGGCACGATTCCGAACGTGAGATGCGGTTTGTCCTGGAAGATGGTATCCGGCGTCGCGATAACGATGTCGGCGAGCAGCACATATTCGGAATGGACGGTGGTCGGGCCATTGAGCGCAGCGATAACCGGAACCGGAATATCGAGGAGATTCGAAAGATCCTTTTTGCCTTCGCGATAGATCTTGTCGTATCCGCGCGGTGAGAAGAAGTCGAAGCCCTGCGTATCGATATGATCGATGAAAGCCTCTCCTGCGCCGGTCAGAATAACCGTACGATTGTCGGCGTCTTGGCCGATCTGGTGGAAGAGTTCGACAAACTCTTCGTGCGTGTAACCGTTGAAAATCAACGTGCCGCCATTCGTATGAAGAACCAGCTCGAGCACGCCCTCTGATGAACGTGCAAGCTTGGCGTGCGAAAATGCACTTTTATAAGTATCGAAATGAGACATTCACATCTGTCCTTTCCATCGGGTGAGTCGATGGGTGGCAATGTGGATGGGTGCTCCTCCGGCGGAAGACGGGGCGAGTTCATATGTGTTATTCTCGTCGGGAATGGGCTGTTTGAGCTCCGATTCCATAAAGGCGGCGAATGCGCGGGCCTTGGCGCTCGCCATGCGGCCCGCCGGAAATACGGCCCAGACGTCGATCGTCGGCAGCGTCCAATCGGTCAAGACAGCGCGTACAGCACCGGACTTCATTTCCGGCGCGAACATCCACTCCGACGCGATTGCGAACCCCATGCCGCCGCGGACGGCGGCGCGCGAGCCTTCCGCGGCGCTGACCCGCAGGCGGCCGGTGGTCGTCACCACACATTCAGAGCGGCCACGGCGGAAGGTCCACGTATCGCCAATCCCATTTTGAATGTAGGTCACCGCCGTGTGCGCGCGCAGCTCTGCCGGGCTTGCCGGAATGCCGGCGCGCTCGAAATAAGCGGGCGCTGCAAAGACACGACGCGGACGCCGCGCAATCTTGCGCGCTGTCGCCGAGGAATCGCACAGCGCGGTCCCCATCCGAAGTGCGATGTCGGTGCCTTCCTTGACCAGATCGATGACGCGATCGTCGAGGAGGAGGTCGAGCGCGAGTTCGGGATGCGCGGCCATGAAGGTTGGCAAGCGCGGGATGACGTGCAGATTCGCAAAGGTGACCGCGGTGCTGATCCGCAGCCGCCCGACCAGATCAGCTCCGGCGCCTCTGGCAGCGAGATCCGCTTCGTCGGCTTCCTCAATCGCACGACGTGCACGCTCATAGAAAGTCTGTCCGGCTTCCGTCGGCATCAAGCCGCGCGTCGACCGAATCAGCAGGCGCACGCCGAGGCGCGCTTCGAGTTGGGCAATGGATTTCGAGACGGCGGGCCGACCCACTTTCATGCACCGGGCCGCGGCGGAGAACGAGCCCGACTCCACGACGCGAACGAACGTTTGCATTGCCGTCAAGCGGTCCATACGCAAACTCGCCAAAATCGCGGTCGGTGACTAGCGGGGGAGATCCAGGGACCGGTTACAAAAAAATTTGGCGGATCGCACCTTTTGCCCGCGCCGAGGCGTGCGTAATTCGTAGGCTCGCCGGCAAGGCTCGACTTGCTCAGGCTTGCGCCGATTATTGGCGCCTTGCATCAATTTTCGGAAGCCGTGAAAGGGCCCTCACTCCGCCGCCTGCACACTTGGCAGCACGTAGTCCTTGAAGCGCTCGCGCAGCGCCAGCTTCTGGATCTTGCCCGTCGCCGTGTG
>DASXOK010000046.1:0-10024 GCA_036494425.1 Pseudolabrys sp. | reverse complement strand
CCCTCACCTTGCGCGGCTCGCCAAACCTGCATTCCAGCGACTTGCGATCCCACTTCGCCAGGTCGGCGGCGGCGACGTAAGTCGATTGCAGGAAGTCCATCAGCGCCGCGTCCGGATCGGCCACGCGGCGCATGGCCTCGTAAGGCAGAAGAAATTCGCCGAGCTCGTCGGAGAAGAAAGCTTGCGAGGGTTGAACCTTCGCCGACGCGAAACCCTCCGGCGCCGGATAGGCATAAGAATAAAACGCCGCGTCATCCATCGGGCCGCCGCCAGGCCAGAAGCCGGCGCTCGACACCTCGTGCGAATAGGCTTCGCGCGCGACCGCGTTCGGCAGATGCGGCACGCCGCCCGGATGCGGCGGCGCGGTGCGGCCCGAGAAACGCGTCACCGCGAGATCGAAGCTGCCCCAGAAGAAATGCACCGGCGAGGCTTTGCCGATGAAGCCGGTGCGGAATTTGGCGAACACATCATGCGCCGCCAAGACCACGCGCCAGAAGCGGTTGACGGCGTCGCCATCGTAAGCCGTGTGCGTGATGTCCTGGTCGAAGGGAACGCAGTCGGCGATCTCGCAGGGCATGGTGGTGATGTCGATGTCGATGCCGAGCTCGGCCAGCGCGACGCAGACATCGGCGTAGAAGTCGGCCACCGGCATCGGCCGCAGCGCGATCTGGCGAAGCTCGCCGTCGCTCTTGCGCAAGAGCAGCATGTGATCGATGAAATCGAAGTCGATCTGGAAGCTGCCTTGGCCGTAAGGAATTGGCGATGTGGTCAGCCCGCGCGTGGTGACGTAAAGCGCGACGTGCCAGGAATGGTTCAGCCATGGCGTCAGCGCCAGCCGCACTTTGCCGACGATCTGCGTCCACAGATGCAACGTCTCGCGCGTGTCCTTCCACGCGGCGGTCGGCAATTCGGGCCAGCGTTCGGCGGATGCATCGGCCATGCAAGGTCTCCGGATGATTTGCGGCGGCATCATGGAGCGCGGGTGTCAAGCAGGCAACAGCCCGCGCGGTGCCATTGTCACATCCCGCGCAAGGAAATGTGAAGCAACCATCGTGTTACACCGGTAACCGCATTCGCCCGCTTCGCAATCGTGACGTAGCTCACGCACGCGATTCTCTCCGTCCATCAGACTTGGCGCACTTGCCACACATGACGAAGAGAGGCGAAGATAATGACACCCATCGAAGCGCTCTACAGCATGGCCAAAAGCCGGCCGACGCAGACGGCGATGCTCGCCGGCGATCAATTCTGGACTTATTCGAGACTGCTCAACGAAACCGAGCGGCTGGCGAAAGCGATGCTGGCGCGCGGCGTGAAGCCGGGCGATCGCGTGGCCTTGCACATGGCCAATGTGCCGCAAATGGTGCTTGCCTATTATGCCTGTTTTCGCATCGGCGCCATCGCCGCGCCGCTGAACACCCGCATGAAGGCGGCGGAACTGCGGCCGATCATCAAGCGGTTGCAGCCCGCGCTCTATCTCGGCCAGTCGCATCTTTACCCGGAAGTCGCAAATATCGAGTCGGACATCCTCCCCTCTCATGCGCGCTACATCGTCGGCAAGCCGGTGAAGGATGAGCGCGCGCGGCCGTTCGAGCGCATCTACGCGGGCTCGGCGGCGCAGGCGCTCGTGCAGGAGCCCGATCCCGATGCGCCGGCGCTCCTGCTCGGCACGTCGGGCACGACCGGGATGTCGAAGCTCGTCGTCCACACGGCCAATACCTTGGGTGCTTGCGCCGAGGCGACCGTGGAGTTCGAGATGCGCGGACAGAACACGGTGCTCAACATCGTGCCGATGGTGCATGCCAGCGGCTTGATCCTGATGCTCGGCAGCATTCGCGCCGGTGCGCGTATGGTCGTGCTCGAGCGCTACGATGCCGCGGCGGCGCTGGATATGATCGCCGCCCATCGCTGCACGTGGATGATCGGCCTGCCGTTCATGTACGCGGAATTGATGCAGGAGCAGTCGCGCAAGCCGCGCAACGTCTCCTCGCTCCGCCATTGCGGGGCGGGCGGAGATGTGTGTCCCCCGCCTCAGCAAAAAGCCTTTGCCGCGATGTTCGGCACTCCGCTCAGGTCCGTCTGGGCGGCCAGCGAAGTGTTGCTTCCGATGCTGTTCGGCTTGCAGATTGGCCCGGTCTGCCGCACGGCATCCGACACGCACATCCGTCTTGTCAACGACAAAGGCTTGGACGTGCCGCGCGGCGAGATCGGCGAACTCCTGGTGCGTTCGCCGCAAATGTCGCCGGGCTACTGGACCGGATCCGGCATCGAGCCGCTGGCGCCGGACGGTTGGTATCATACCGGCGACCTGATGCGTCAGGGCGAGGATACCGACCTCTGGTTCGTCGCACGCAAGAAGAACCTCATCATCCGCGGCGGCTCGAACATCTCACCGCTCGAAGTTGAACACGTATTGATGAGCCACCCGGCCGTCTGCGACGCCGCCGTCTTCGGCATTCCGGACGTCCGCCTCGGTCAGCGCGTGGCCGCGGTGGTCGAACTCGACGCCGGTGCCGACGATGACGCGCTCGACGACATCCTGATGCACACGCAGGCGCAGATCGCAGAATACAAGGTGCCGGAACTGCTCGAGGCCGTCGCCAAAGTTCCGCGCAACGGCATCGGCAAGATCGATCGCAACGCGTTGGTGGCCCAATTCTCCGAGCCGGCATCGGAGCCGGCGTTAGCCTGAGGGGTACGGAAGGCCGGCGTCGGGGGCGCGACTCCGGCCGCTCCGGGCGGGAACGTCAGTGGGCTCTGCGGTGTTGCCTTGCGCGGGCACCAAGGAGTTCTTCATGAAACTCGGGATCATCGGCGCGGGCACTGTCGGCTGCGCCTGCGCCATGGCTGCCGTCAACCGCGGCAGCGCGCGCGAGATCGTGGTGGTCAACCGCACGCGCAAGACGGCGGAAGCGGTCGCGACCGATTTGCGCTACGGCACCCCGCTCGGCCCCCGCGTCGAGATCAGCGACGGCGATTATGACGCGCTTGCCGGCTGCGGCGTCGTACTGATCACGTCCGGCGTCAACGAAAAGACCGGCGGGGCCACCGATCGCAGCGACCCGCAAGGGCGTCTCAGGCTCCTCGACAAGAACGCCGAGATCTACCGCGACATCGTGCCGAAGATCGTGCAACCTGCGCCCGAGGCCGTGCTGGTTTCGGTGACCGATCCCCCCGACCCCCTCGCCGATGTCGCGCGCAAGGCCGCCGGTCACGACCGCGTGCTCAGCGCCGGCACCTTCCTCGATTCTCAACGGTTCCGCATTCATCTCGGCAAGCATTTCGGCGTCAGCCCGGACAACGTGGATGCGCTGGTGCTCGGCGACCACGGCACATCGCAGGTGTTCGCGTGGTCGACCGCCCGCGTCGGCGGCGTGCCGGTGGCGAAGCTGTTGAAGGATCGCGGCGAGACGCTCGACGCCGTGCGTCAGCAACTCGAGAAGGACGTGCGCTACGCCAACATCACCATCATCGAAGGCCACGACGCCAGCCAATACGGCATCGGCATCGTCTCGGCTCGCATCGCCGAGATGATCCTCGATGACGAGCGTGCGGCCATCCCCATCGGTAGCTTCCACAAACGCTTCGGCGTCACGCTGTCGCTGCCCAGCGTGATCGGGCGCAAGGGCGTCTTGCAGGTACTGGAGCCAGAACTGTCATCCGAGGAAAAGGCGGGCCTCGAGAAGAGCGCCGACAATCTGCGCAAGGCTTTGGAGCGCGTGAACTGATGACGGCGCTGGGGGCAGCCAAACCGATCAAGACGCTCATCCCGTCGCGGCTCGACCGACTGCCTTGGACGCGCTTCCACACCTGGATCGTCCTCGCACTCGGCGTCACCTGGATCCTCGACGGCCTCGAAGTGACGCTCAAAGGCGCCATCAGCGGCGTGCTACAGGAGCCCGGCACGCTGCACTTCACCAGCAGCGAGATCGGGCTCCTGGCCTCGTCTTATCTCACCGGCGCGGTGCTCGGCTCGCTGGTTTTCGGCTATCTGACGGACCGCTATGGTCGCCGCCTCTTCTTCTTCGTGACGCTCGTCACCTATCTGATCGGCGGCCTGCTCACTGCCTTCTCGTGGGACCTCACGAGCTTCCTCGTGTTCCGCTTCATCACCGGCGCCGGCATCGGTGGCGAATACGCCGCGATCAACTCCGCCATCGACGAAATGATCCCGGCGCGCGTGCGCGGCCGCATCGACATCTACATCAACGGCTCCTATTGGCTCGGCGCGGCACTCGGCGCCGGGTCGACGCTTGTGCTGCTCGATCCCAACATCTTCCCCGTCGATATCGGCTGGCGCGTCGGCTTCGGCATCGGCGCGGTGTTGGGCCTCGGCATCCTTTTGGTGCGGCGCTTCGTCCCGGAAAGTCCGCGCTGGCTTATCACGCACGGCTACGAGCGCGAGGCCGAGGCGACCGTCATCAATATCGAGTCGCAGGTCGACGCGGAGACCGACGAAAGGCTGCCGAAGGTTGATCCCGGCGATGCCATCACTGTGCATCCGCGCCACTCGTTCGGCTTCGGCATCATCATCCGCACCATGTTCGGTAACTACTGGCGGCGCGCGCTGGTCGGCTTCTCGCTGATGGTGGCGCAGGCTTTCCTCTACAACGCGATCTTCTTCACCTACGCGCTGGTGCTCACTGGCTTCTACAATGTGCAGGCCAGCGTCACCGGGCTCTATCTCCTGCCCTTCGCCATCGGCAACTTCCTCGGCGTTATGGTGCTGGGCTCGTTATTCGACACCATCGGCCGCAAGCAGATGATCGCCGCGACCTACACTGCCTCGGCGGCGCTGCTGATGGTGACCGGATGGCTCTTCGCGATCGATGCGCTGACCGTGGCGACGCTGACGGCTCTGTGGACCGCGATTTTCTTCATCGCCTCCCCGGCCGCGAGCTCGGCCTACCTGACGGTGAGCGAAATCTTCCCGCTGGAGACGCGGGCGCTGGCAATCGCCTTCTTCTTTTCGCTCGGCACGGGTGCCGGCGGCATCATCGCGCCCTGGCTGTTCGGCACGCTGATCGGCACCGGCTCGCGCTGGGCGGTGTTCTACGGCTATCTCGCCGCCGCGGTGCTGATGTTCGCCGCCGCCGTCATCGAGATCGTGTTCGGCATCGCCGCCGAGCGGATGTCGCTGGAGAAGATCGCCGAGCCGCTTTCGACGCGTGCCCACGACTAACGCGAATTGCCGCCGAGGCGCCGGCCCACCGCGATGGCCGTCAGAGCTAGGACACACAGCAACGCGGCGAACGCGACGTCGGCCGTCCCCGCGCTCACGAGCTCGGTCACCACCCCGATACCGACCACCGGCACGGACACCCCGATATAGCAGGCGAGCATGTAGGCCGAGACGGTTTCCGCGCGCCGGCCGCCCGGGGCGATCTCGTTGATGACCTGCAGCGAGCCGCAATAGCCGAGCGCGCCCGACATCCCACCGATGACGCTCGCGGACAGCAGCAGCACCAATGACTCAAGGTGCTGCGCCAGCACGAGCATCACGACGCCGGGAATGACCAGGACCAAGCCGGAAAACATCATGGCGCGGCTCGATAGCGCGCCGCTCAGGGCAATGGCCAGGATGCCGCAGCCGAACATGAAGAAGATCACTGCCCCGCTGGCGGCATGGTTGTCGATTTGCAGGCTGTCGGCGAGCAGCGAGGGGATCAGCGACGAGTAGAAGCCCATCAGCGCGAAGGAGGCGAAGGCGGTCACGGCGGGGGCGATGAACTGTCCGGCGATCCGGTGCGGCACGCTCACCTGCGGTTTCAGGGGCACTTCGCTGAGCGGGCGCTTGCGCCGTACCGTCTCGTGCACGGTCCATACCACCACCGCCGGCGGGACGAGCCCGACCAGATAGACCAAGGAACGGCAGCTTCAGCGGCAAGGGCGCCAACTCGGCGAGCAGCCCGGCGACCAGCGGTCCAAGACCGAGCCCCGCGAGATTGGCGCCGGTCGCGACCCGGGCGGCGGCGCCTTTATCCCCTTCCGGCTGAAGCTCGGCGATCCAGGCAGTGCAGGCAGTGGCCACAAGCCCGATTGCCAATCCGCTGACGATCCGCGCTGCGAAGAGCGTGGCGGTATTGAATGTGACTAAGAAGATGACAGCGCTGACTGCCGACAGGGCAATGGCTGCAAACAATACCGGCCGCCTTCCGACAAAGTCGGACAGGCGCCCGAACACCGTCATCGCCACCACGGAACCGACCACATAGACCGCGAAGACCAGGGTTAGCGTGATTTCGGAGAAGCCGAAGCGGTCCTTGTAGATGACATATAGCGGTGACGGCAGGTTGGCGGCATTGAAGACAAGCGCCAAGACCACGGCCGCGGCGAGCATCGCGCTCCCGCGATAGAGGCGGACGCCGGGCGGCCGGTCGATGATTTTGACATCGTGGCGAAGCTCTGAGGTCGCCATGCTTCATCAACAGCGAAACGCAGCGATGGTTGCGCAAAAGCATCATGTTCCATTGACGACACAGCCGGTATCTGGCATTTGCGCGCACTTGCTCCGGATTTGAAAGAACCCATGGCAAGACGTCCTTTTCGCCTCGGTCGCGCGCTCACCGGCTTGGGCCTGTTCGCAACCCGACCGATCAAGAAGAACCTCCGCATCGCGGAATACAAAGGCCAGATCCTCGGCGTCAAAGCGGCCGAGGAGGAAGAACGGAAGGGTAATCGCTACCTCTACGAGATCAACAGCCGCTGGACGATCGACGGCAAATCGCGCGGCAACATCGCGCGTTATTTCAATCACTCCTGCAATCCGAACACCGAATCTTATACGGTCGGTCACCGTGTTTTCGTGCGCACGCTGCGCAACATCAAGCCGGACGAGGAACTGACATACGACTACGGCATCGATTACCTGAAGAACGTGATCGGCAAGTCGAACTGCAAGTGCGGGCGCTGCCGCCGGCGCCGGGCGAAACGCGCACGCGACCTGCGTGCCTCGAAGGCGCGGCGGGACAAGCGCCTCGCCGCGCAGCGCAAGAAGGCGCGCGCGGACAAGGCGGGCACGACCAAGACACGCAGCCGCGCCAAGCGATGACGACCCTCGCGATGCCGAAGCGGAAGACGAAGGACAATCCCTACCGCGTCGGCCGCGCGCATACCGGCCTCGGCCTGTTCGCCACCGAGGAGTTCAAGAAGCGCGCCTTCATCGTCGAATATACCGGCCGCCTGATCTCCAATGAACGCGCAGCCTATCTCGACAGCCGGCGCGCCAACAAATACCTGTTCGAACTCAACTCACGCTGGACCATCGACGGCTCCACCCGGCGCAACCTCGCCCGCTACGTCAATCACTCCTGCAAGCCGAACGCCGAGGCCGAGTTGGAACGCGGCCGCATGGTATTCCGCGCATGCAAGCGCATCAAGCCGGGCGACGAGATCACGATCGACTACGGCGAGGAGTATCTCGAGTTCTACTTCGGCAAACACGGCTGCCTCTGCGAAGGCTGCCGGCCGAACGCCAAGCGCAAGGCGCGCAAGAAGGCCAAGAAGTTCAAGAAGCAGAGCTGAGGCCGCGCGGTTCCCGGACTCCGTGCTGCACTGCAGCGCGGTGAATGGGACATTCCCGCCATTCCGCTTTGCGCCTGCTCAAGGCTTCCCTCCCCGTGCTAGGCAGGCTTCCCATCCTGCCGCGGGGGCTTCAGCAGGTGACATCCGACACTACAGACGAGACCATCGCCGCTGCGCGGGCACGGGTCGACCGCGTGCCAGTCGGCATCCTGTTCATGCTCGGCGCGACGCTGATGTTCGCCGCCTCGAACGGGATTTCGAAGTGGCAGGTCGCCCAATATTCGTTCGCCGAGGTGCTGGTCTTCCGCGCACTGGCCTCACTGCTCACCTGCGCGATCCTCATTCTGCCGCGCACCGGCCTGACGGTCTTCCGGACCTCGCGGCTGCGCGATCATGCCGGGCGCAACCTGACGCAGACGATCGCGCAAAGCAGTCTCATCATCTCCTTCAGCCTGATGCCGCTCGCCGGCGCCGTGGCTATCAACTTCTCGGCGCCGCTGTTCGCGACAGTCGCGGCGGCGCTGTGGCTCAAGGAGAAAGTCGGGCCGGTGCGGGCCTGCGGGCTCGCCGCCGGCTTCCTTGGCGTGCTGCTGGTGGCCGCGCCCGGCGCCGACACCTTCCGCATGGGCGCACTGTTCGCGCTGACCAACGCCGTCCTCTACGGCAGCGTCACCGCGGCGGTGCGCGGCATGAGCGCGACCGAGTCTGCCGAAACGCTGACCATGTATCAGATGGTGTTTCTCACCTTCTTCTTCGCGCTGATGCTGCCCTTCGCCGGCTTCGCCTGGCCCGAGAACGACGACCTCATCGTGTTGCTGGCCAATGGTGTGTTCAACGGCATCGGGCAATATTGGTGGACCCGCGCGCTGTCGCTTGCGCCGGCCGCCGCTGTCGGGCCGTTTTTCTATTTCTCGCTGGTGTGGGCGGCCATCATCGGCTTCCTGTTCTGGGGCGATATTCCGACGTTGGGCCTCATCGCCGGCTCGGCCGTCGTCGTCGGTTCCGGCCTGTTCCTGCTCTGGTACGAGAGCGGGAGAGCCCCGCGCCCCGCGCGCTAGACAGCGCTCCGCCGACGCGCCATTCATCCCCTTAGAAGACAGTCACGGAGAAAGCTTGATGAGTCTGAATATCCGCCGCGTCGTCACCGGACATGATGCGCAAGGCCGCGCCAAGGTGCTCATCGACGAGCAGGTCAAGAACGTGTTCTCGCCGCGGCCGGGAGCGGCCTACAGCGTGATCTGGTCGAGCGAGGGCTTCCCGGTCGCCAATGACGGCAGCGAAGACCCTTCGGAGAAGAAGATCGGCACGACGATCGACAACGGCACCGTGTTCCGCATCGTCAGCTTCGGCCCAGGCGTATCGCCGCGCAATCACCGCACGGATTCGGTCGACTATGCTGTCGTGATGTCGGGCGAGATCGATATGGTGCTCGACGACGAGACCGTGCACCTGAAGGCCGGCGACGTGCTGGTGCAGCGCGGCACCATCCATAACTGGGTGAACAATGGCAGCGTGCCCTGCGTCATCGCCTTCACGCTGGTTTCGGCGAAGCCCGTGACCGCCGGCGGCAAGCCGCTCGCGGCGCATGGCTAGGACATTTCCGCTATCGTCCCCGCTTGCACGGGACGATAGTCGAGTAACTACCCATCCAACTCGGTATAACACCGGAAAATGCCGCTCTCGTTGAACGCAATGCGGCGCGGTGACTCCAGATAAGCTTTGATGCCCGGTCGTTTTGCCACCCTGTCGCGAATCTCCACGAGCCCCGGCACCTTGCGCTCGATGCGCTTCATGCCTTTGGGAAACGCGTAGCGCATGCCTTCGATAAGCTGGAATATCGACAGGTCGCCGTAGCTGAACTTGCGCCCAAGCAAATTCGGCCCGCCGCCGCGCTCCAGCACCCGCTCGAAATAGCCGAGATATTTCGGCGCACGCTCGTCGAGGAAACCGTTCGCATAGCGCCGCGCCTCGGGCTTCTGGTCCTCGTAGTAGAGGCCGGTGGCGACCGGATGGTGCGTGTCGTGCACCTCCTTGACGAAGTCCGTCACCGTCAACTGCAACTGATGCAGCCAGAGCCGCCCTGCCTCGTCGGCAGGCGCGAGCTTGAGATGCGGGCCGAGGTAGAACAGGATATTGGCCACCTGGGCGATGACCAATCGGCCGGCCTTGAGGAAAGGCGGCGCGAAGGGCGGCCGTTTCTCCTCCTTCATCATCGCCATCATCTTGGCTGTGCCGCCCGCCTCGCGTGCGACGTCGTCGTAAGCCGCGCCGGCATCTTCCAACGCCAGCCGCACGAATTCGCCCCGTCCTTGGATTTCGGGCCAGTAAAAGAGTTGATAGCGCATGAAGGACCTCGATTGTCTTCCGGGGCGCGAGTTCAGCACGCGAACCCGGAATTCAGAAATAAGTGCTGAGTATGGGGCTGGATTCCGGGTCCGCAAGCTTCGCCTGCGCCCCCGAATGACGCTGAAAGTTCAGCCCGCCACAAGACGCGGCTTGT
>DASXOK010000045.1:0-3389 GCA_036494425.1 Pseudolabrys sp. | reverse complement strand
CAGGGCCGCGTCCCGACCGAAGATGAAATGTCGCGCATGGTGTGACGCCTTTCGCGTTCTGCCGGTGATGAATGCGCGTTCGGCGCGCCGGACGCGCGCATCGCCGGACGTCATCAAGACATCAAGGGGCGAAACATGCTGTGGATCTTACTGGTTGGTCTCGTTGCCGGCATCATCGCGCGGCTGCTGGTGCCAGGCCCGAACAATGTAACGGGCTTCATCCTCACGGTCGTCCTCGGGATTGTCGGCGCGTTCCTCGCAACCTTCGTCGGCCAGACCATCGGCTGGTATCGTGCCGACCAGGGCGCCGGATTCATCGCCGCGACGATCGGCGCGGTGGTGGTGCTCTTCATCTGGAATCGGCTGGTCGCGCGGCACGTGATCTCCGACCCCGGATCGCCGCAGCATCTGTGATGCTTTTATCCCTCCCCTCTTCGGGAGGGATAAAGATATCATTCGATCTCCTCTTCCACGATATCGCCCTGCGGGCTCACCACTTCGTGGCCCACGCGCTTGGCCACGACGTCCTTGATGCGCGCGGCGACGCGCGCATCGCGCCGCATCAATGCGTGCAGGTCCTGTGCATCGAGCACCAGCAGACTGGTGCGCGTGAGCGCGGTCGCCGTCGCCGAGCGGCGTGAGCGCCGCAACACCGCCACCTCGCCGAAGAACTGCCCTACCCCGAGCCGCAGATGCTCGCCGCGCAGCGTGATCTCGACCTCGCCCTCGGCGATGAAATACATCGAGTGCGCAGCGTCGCCTGCGCGCACGATCACCTGCCCTGGCTCCGCCACTTCCGCCCGCAACAGTTCCATGATGTCGGAGATTTCCGAGGCATCGAGCTCGGCGAACAGCGGCACGCGCGCAATCATGGCCCAGGTGACGATGAAGTTGCGGCGGTGGATCTGGTCGGCGAAGGCGGTGGCGATGATGCCGACCGGCAGCGCCATCAGGATCAGTCCGAGGAAGATCGTCACGGTCGCGATCAGCTTGCCCAGCGGCGTGACCGGCACCACGTCGCCATAGCCGATGGTGCCGATCGTCACGATCGCCCACCACATCGCGTCAGGGATGGTGCCGAGCTTGTCCGGCTGTACCTTGGCCTCGGCGAGATGCATTAGCGAGGCGGCCACCACCGCGGTGCCGAGCGCAATGACGAGACAGCCGAACAGCGAGCGCCGTTCGCGGTAGAGCACGTCGAGCAGCGACCGCATGGCCGGCGAATAGCGCGCGACCTTGAAGAAGCGCACCATGCGGAAGACTTGCAGCACGCGCAGCTCGTCCGGCACCAGGAAGGCGAACCAGAACGGCAGCACGGCAACGAGATCGACGATGCCGGAAGGGCTCAGCGCATATTTCAATCGCGCACGCAGCGGCGAGAGATGCCGGTATGGCCCATGCTCGACCGCCGACCACAGACGCAGCACGTATTCGACGGTGAAGGCGACAAGCGACACGTATTCGATGAGCGCGAAGATGAGCGCGTAACGGGTCTGATAGGCGGGCACCGACTCGAGCGCGACCGCGATCAGATTGACGATGATCAGCCCGACCAGCAGCCGATCCACGAGGCGGCTAGTGCCGTCCCCAACTGACCCCTGCTCGAGCACCGCATGCGTGCGCCGCCGCAGCTCTTTCCATCGCTCGCGTGACATGGCCCGGCGCTCCGTTCCGCGTTTCCGGACTCTACACGCGCCTGCGGGAGCCGCTTTTGCGGTCGATCAATCCTGCACGTCTTGCCCGGCGCGCCCCGCCTCGGCCGCCCGCATGGCGGCGAGCCGCCGGGAGATCGTCTCCTCGGGCACGTCCAGCCCCTCCAGCAGCCGGCCGGCGAGTTGCAGGCTCGCCTCCATCGTCTCCGGAATGACGCTCACCGCGCCGAGCTTGACCAGCCGCGCGGCATGCGCCGCATCGACGGCCCGCGCGAAGACCAGCGCCTGCGGCTGGATTTCCTTCGCCGCCGCCACCATACGCTCGGCCGCTGTGCGGTTGTTCACCGTCACGACGAAGGCGCGCGCCCGCCCGGCGCCGATCTTCTCCAGAAGTTCGGGCCGTGCGGCGTCGCCGAAATAGGCCGAGCCGTGCTCATCGCGCAGGTCGCTGACCAAGTCGCCGTCGGCGTCGAGCGCCACGTAGGGCACCTGCTCGGCATCGAGGATGCGCGCGATCAGCCGGCCGACGCGGCCCATGCCGCCGATCACCACATGGCCATCGAGCTCCTCCGCGGACGGCCCGGGCGCGTGATGGCCGTGGTCGGCGCTCTTGAAGCGCGCCACCAGCGGGCGGCTGAGCAGCGCCGCGAGCGGCGTCGCCATCATGCTGAGCGCGACGACCGCGATGGCGCCGCCGCCGAGCCGCGGATCGAGGATCTTGCTCGCTTGCGCCACACCCAGCACAACGAAGGCGAACTCGCCCGCCTGTGCCAGCAGCAGCGACACCTCGATGGCGATCGCACGCGGCACGCCGAAGGCGCGCGCGGCGCCGAATAGGATAGCCGCCTTCAGCACCATGAGCACGACGACCGCGAGCAGGATCCAGCCGCCGTCATTCGCCGCGGCAACCACGTCGAGATGCGTGCCGACGGTGATGAAGAAGATGCCGAGCAGCAGGCCCTTGAACGGATCGAGATCGACCTCGATGTGATGGCGCGCCTCGCTATCGCTCAACAGCAGGCCGGCCAGAAACGCGCCGAGCGCGACCGACAATCCAGCGAAGCCGGTGGCGACCGACGCCGTCACCAAAATCAGCAGCGACAGCGCCATGATCAGGTCGCGGCTGCCGGTGCGCACCGCGGAGCGTAACAGCGGCCGCAGCACGAAACGTCCAGCCAGCATGATGGCGACCACCGAGCCGAGCGCCCCCGCGAAGGGCACGATCAAATCCGTGACGCTGATGTTCGCGGCGGTCTTGCTGCCGCCGAGCAGGCCGACGATGAACAGGATCGGCACCACCATCAGGTCCTGGAACAGCAGCACCGACAGCGCGATACGCCCGATCGGATGCGCCACGCGATGCTGCTCGGTGAGGAGCTGCATCACGATCGCCGTGGACGACAGCGCCAGGCAAAGGCCGAGCACGAGGCCAGACGGCGGCACGCCGCCCGAAAAACGCACGGTAAAGCCGATCGCCAGCGTGGTGACGATCACCTGCACCAGGCCGACGCCGAGCACGTAGCGGCGCAATTGCCAGAAGCGCTGCAACGACAATTCGAGCCCGAGCAGGAACAGCAGCATGATGATGCCGAGCTCGGCCAGCGGCTCGCCGCGCTCGGGATTGTCGAAGGTGATGTAATGGATCCAGGGATGCTCGGCGGCGAGCCGGCCGACTGCGTGCGGGCCCAAGGCCACACCGGCGATCAGGAAGCCGAGCACGGTGCCGATCTTGGCGCG
>DASXOK010000044.1:0-24886 GCA_036494425.1 Pseudolabrys sp. | reverse complement strand
AGATCGAGGTTATTTCTTTCGGCCACGTTTTGTCTCCCTGGCCTTCGCTGGCTTTGTACCGATCGCCTGTTGCGCCTGTAAGACACGCAGGTAGTCGTCGAGACGGTCGAGCCGCTCCTCCCAGAGACGGCGATAATCCTCAAGCCAGTCATCAGCCTGCTTCAGCGTCTTGGCCTCAATGCGGCACGGGCGCATCTGCGCGTCGCGGCCGCGCGTGATGAGGCCGGCGCGCTCCAGCACTTTGAGGTGCCTGGAAACCGCCGGAAGACTCATCTCGAAAGGCTTCGCCAGTTCCGACACCGAGGTTTCGCCGAGGGCGAGCCGCGCGAGGATCGCGCGCCGCGTGGGGTCGGCGAGGGCGGCGAAGGTGGCGCTGAGACGGTCGGCGGGCATGTCGTGCTTTACCGATCAGTTAAATAACCTATCGGTTAAATACGGAAGTCGGCCGTAGCCGTCAAGCGGCGCGGCGGACTAGAATGCTGGAGCCCTCAAGGCCGATTTTGATTGCAATGATTGCATCGCAATCATTTTGCTGCTAAGCCTCTGGCATATAGAGGTTTCACTATGGCTTCCCTCACCGTCCGTCAGCTCGATGAACGTCTGAAAAAGCTTCTCCGTCTGCGCGCCGCGCGCCATGGCCGCTCGATGGAAGACGAGGTGCGCAGCATTCTGCGCGAAGCCGCCGACGAGACCGGGCGCGAGGCGCTCGACCTCATCGATCCGCCGAATCCCAAGCCGGGAGCGGCGGCGGAGCGTCCTGCCGAAGCAGACGTGAAACGCGTCCTGCTGATCATCGGCGGCGGCATCGCCGCTTACAAATCGCTCGACCTCATCCGTCGCTTGAGAGAACGCGGGCTTGCCGTGCGCTGCGTCCTCACCAAAGCGGCCGAGCAATTCGTCACGCCGCTGGTGGCGGGAGCGCTCGTGGGCGAGCGCGTGTTCACCGATCTGTTCGATCAGGCAGGCGAGTTCGATGTCGGCCATATCCGGCTCGCGCGCGAGGCGGACGTGATCGTGGTCGCGCCCGCGACCGCCGACCTGATGGCGAAGATCGCCACCGGGCTCGCCTCCGATCTTGCCACCGCGGTGCTGCTGGCAGCCGGCGCCAAGGTGCTGCTGGCACCGGCGATGAATCCGTACATGTGGGCCAACAAAGCGACGCAACGCAATCTTGCACGGCTCACCGCCGATGGCTTCGCGTTTGTCGGCCCGAAAGAAGGCGAGATGGCCGAATCGAGCGAGCGCGGGTTGGGCCGGATGACCGAGCCTTTGGAGATCGCCGCGGCAGTTGAAGCACTCGTGGCCAGCCAAAGTGCACAGCCACTCAAGGGCCGCCGCGTGCTCATTACTTCGGGCCCAACGCACGAGCCGATCGATCCGGTGCGCTACATCGCCAACCGCTCCTCCGGCAAGCAGGGCCACGCCATTGCGGCAGCCGCCGCCCGCGCGGGCGCCGAAGTCATCCTCGTCAGCGGGCCGGTGACGGTGCCCGATCCGCCTCGCGTCCAAATCATCAAGGTCGAGAGCGCGCGCGACATGCTGCACGCCGTCGAACGCGCGCTGCCGGTCGACGTGGCGATCTTCGCCGCCGCGGTCGCCGACTGGCGCGTCGCCAATGCCGGCGAGCAGAAGATCAAGAAGAAGGCCGGCCAAGCCACGCCGGAGCTGTCGCTGGTCGAGAACCCCGACATTCTCTCCACCATCGCCCATCGCAAGAAGGAGCGGCCGAAGCTGGTGATCGGCTTCGCCGCCGAGACCGAGAACGTCGCCGCCAATGCCAAGGACAAGCTCGCGCGCAAGGGCTGCGATTGGATCCTCGCCAATGATGTGTCGCCTGCGACCGGCATCATGGGCGGCGACCGCAACACTATCCAGCTCGTGAGCGCGTCAGGCATCGAAGCCTGGCCGCCGCAGTCGAAGGAAGACGTCGCCGCGATGCTGGTCGCCCGCATTGGCGGCTCACTCAACGGAGAGAAAGCGTGACCAACACTGAAGTCCGCGTTCTGCGCCTGCCGCACGGACGCGACCTGCCGCTGCCCGCCTACCAGACCGCGCTGGCGGCCGGCGTGGACCTCATGGCGGCCGTGCCCGAGGGGGCACCACTGACAATTTCCCCCGGAGCACGGACGCTGGTCCCGACCGGAATCGTCATCGCGTTGCCCGCGGGAACCGAAGCGCAGGTTCGCCCGCGCTCGGGATTGGCGGCGCGTCATGGCGTCACGGTCCTCAATGCGCCAGGCACGATCGATGCCGACTATCGCGGAGAAGTGCAGGTTTTATTGGTGAATCTCGGCGCCGAGCCGGTGACGGTCACGCGCGGTATGCGCATCGCGCAATTGATTATTGCACCAGTGACCCGGGCATTCCTGTCTGAAGTCTCGTCTATCGACGAGACGACGCGCGGGGCCGGAGGCTTTGGTTCTACTGGAAGTTGAGTGGCAAAATTGTGGTTTTCGACTGGACGCGCGGCAGCCTGTAACGTATTACCTCTTGACCTCGTTACAGATGCGACTGGTGCCTTACATGCCGCTGGTATCACGCAAGGGCATGCTTGCCATTGCCGCTGTCATTGATGTTGCGATCAACGCACGTAGCCGACCCGTGTCGGCGAAAGCGTTGGCTGCTCGTCATAACCTTCCTCCTCGGCATCTTGAGCCTGTACTTCAGGCTCTGGTGCGCGACGGCATTCTCAAAGGCATCCGCGGGCCGCACGGCGGCTACGAGATCGCACGCGAGTTCCACCTGATCACAGCCGAGCACATTCTGCGCGCTGCCGGGACCGCCGAAGATACCGAAGAGTCGGGGATGCCCGCCTCGGGCATCGTGACCGATGTCGTGCTGCCGGCGCTGGTCGAAGCCGAGCGCACGTTCTCCAGCGCCCTCGGCCAGATCACGGTCGAGGAAATGGCAAAGCAGGCACAGTCGCTGCACTGATTGCCTGGGAACTGCACGTCTCGCACACGTTCACGATCTGGACTCTTTCGGCGCGATTCCCCTTGAGGGTAAAGTCCTCTGATTCGCAACGCGGTGTGGCGGACATCGCTGCGCATCCCTGGGGCAATCCTGAATGCCGGAGAAGATCCGGACGGCGAACGAGAGGCTGCGTTCTCGTCCGAGGCGAGGCGGACTCCTCGCCGCCTTCGCGACCGTAACCTCTCTTGCATTTGCCACGCCGGCGCGCGCCGACGCAGGGCCGAATCCGGCTGCCGTAGAGACCGGACTGACGCGGCAGGAAATCGCTTCGCTGACATTGACGGTCGGGCTCATCGGCTTTGCTGTGCTGGCCACGATCATGCTGGTGCGCGCGCGGCGGACCGGCCGTAACGGCACAATCTCGCGCGGCGAGGCGGCCGCGCTGCATGCCGAGATCGATCGGCTCAAGACGCTGCTGCTGGCCGAACCTCAGATCATGGTCGCCTGGGCTGCCGGCTCGGAAGAGCCGGAAATCGTCGGCGACGTCACGCTGATCGCGTCGGGCGGTGCGGAACGCGTGCTTGCCTTCGGCACCTGGCTGGAGCCCGCGGCGGCGCAGCACCTGGAGCAGGCAGTCGAGACGCTGCGCAGCCAGGGCCGCGGCTTCGTCATGAACCTCACCACCCGCGGCGGGCGCCCGCTCGAAGCGGAAGGGCGCGCCGTCGGCGGCAGCGCCATCCTGCGCCTGCGTGATGTCAGCGGCATCGAGCGCGAGCTGATCGACGTCGCCGCCCGCAGCGACCGCCTAGCCGGCGATGTCGCCACCATGAAGGGGCTGCTCGATTCGCTGCCCGCGCCGGTGTGGGCGCGCGGCGCCGACGGGCGGCTGATCTTCGTGAACGCGGCCTATGCGCGCGCCGTCGAAGCCGCCGACGCGACCGACGCGGTGGCGCGCGAGCTGGAGTTGCTCGACCGCGCCGCGCGCGCGGAGCTTGCCCGCGCCCGCGCCGCCGGCGAGGCCTTCGCCGCCCGCGTCCCGGCGATCGCCGCCGGTGAACGGCGCATCTTCGAGGTGCTCGACGCGCCGAACGGCTCCGGCACCGCCGGCATGGCCATCGACCGTACCGAAGTGGAGGCGATGCGCACTGAGCTCGCCCGCATGGTCGATGCTCATCGCCGCGTGCTCGACCAGCTCGCAACCGGCGTCGCCATCTTCAATGTCGACCGCAAGCTGATCTTCTACAATGCGGCGTTCCGCTCGCTGTTCGAGCTCAACGCCGGCTTCCTCGACCAGACGCCGACCGACTCCGCTGTGCTCGATACGCTGCGCGCCGCGCACAAGCTGCCGGAACAGCAGAACTTCCGGCAATGGAAGCAGGAGCTCTACGAAGCCTACCGCTCCGTCGACTCGCAGGAGCACATGTGGCACCTGCCCGACGGCCGCACGCTGCGCGTCGTCACCACGCCCAATCCGGAAGGCGGCGTCACTTATCTCTACGACGATGTGACCGAAGGCCTCGACATGCACCGGCGCTACGACGCGCTGATCAAGGTGCAGAGCGAGACGCTCGATCATCTCGCCGAAGCGGTGGCCGTGTTCGGCAGCGACGGCCGCGTTCGCCTACACAATCCGGCCTTCCAGCGCATGTGGAAACTGGCGCCGGAAGCGCTCGACCAGCACCCGCACATCGAAGCCGTCACCGCCTGGTGCCAAGCGCAGCACGACGATAACAGCGTCTGGCGCAACCTGCGCGGCGCCGTCACTGCCATCGATGGCCGCGAGCCGATCGTCGCGCGCATCGAGCGCCGCGACGGCATGATGATCGACATGACCACCATGCCGCTGCCGGACGGCGCCACGCTGGTCACCTTCATGGACGTCACCGATACGGTGAATGTCGAGCGCGCGCTGCGCGAGCGCAACGAGGCGCTGGAAACCGCCGACGCGATCAAGATCGATTTCGTGCATCATGTGTCGTACGAGCTGCGCTCGCCGCTCACCAACATCATCGGCTTCGCCAATCTATTGGGCGATGCCGCCTTTGGCCCGCTCACCGACAAGCAGCGCGAATATCTCGGCTACATCACCGCCTCGACCAACGCGTTGCTGGCGATCATCAACAACATCCTGGACCTCGCTACCATCGACGCCGGCGCAATGACGCTGAACCTCTCCGACGTCGATATCTGCGCCAGCATGGACGCCGCGGCCGAGGGCGTGCAGGATCGGCTCGTCAAGAACAACATTACGCTGGCGATCCGCGCCGTGCCTGGCATCGGCAGCTTTGTCGCCGACGAGCGCCGCTTGCGGCAAATCCTCTTCAATCTTCTCTCGAACGCCGTAGGCTTCTCGCCGGCCGGCGAGACCGTCACGCTCGACGCGGAGCGGCGGCCGGACGCGGTGGCGTTCACCGTCACCGACCACGGTCCCGGCATTCCGCCCGACGCGACCGACAAGGTGTTCGACTGGTTCGAAACCGATCCCCGGGGATCGGAACACCGCGGCCCCGGCCTCGGCCTGACCCTGGTGCGCTCGTTCGTCGAGTTGCATGGCGGCACCGTGACGATCGATTCGACGCTCGGGCGCGGCACCATCGTCACCTGCATCTTCCCCACCGCGCTGGAAGCCAAGCAAAGCGCAGCTTAAGTGCCGCGCATTTCGCGCCCTCACTAGCTCCGGTTGCGCGCTGGCACCAGCAAGGTGCCACGATGGGAGGCTATTGTTCGCGCGGCGTTGTAGAGGCACTGTGTCCGGCAAACAAAGAGCGCGGCCCATCGCCGCGATAAACAGCCAGGGGACAATGCCTACTCGCAAGATTCTTATCGCCGGTGCGGGACTGGGTGGGCTCGCCGCCGCGTCGTTTCTGATGAAGGAAGGGCACGACGTCGAAATCTATGAACAGGCCGCGCAGCTCGACGAAGTCGGCGCCGGCATTCAGATCAGCGCCAACGCCATGCATGCGCTGCGCACGCTCGGTCTGGAGGAGCCGATCACCAAGGTCGGCGTGCGTCCCGCCGCCTACATCTTTCGCCTCTACGACACCGGCGAAGAGATCCAGCGCTTCGCGCTCTCCGGCGAACACGAGACGCTGCACGGGGCACCCTATACGCAGCTTCATCGCGCCGATTTCCAGGCCATGCTTGCGGCCAAGGCGCGCGCGTTCAAGCCCGGCGTGATGAATCTCGGGCGGCGCGCGATTGACTTTTCAGAGACGCCCGACGGCGTCACGCTCCACTTTGCCGACGGCTCGTCAGCGCGCGGCGATCTGCTGATCGGTGCCGATGGCTTGAAGTCGGTTGTGCGCCGGCAGATCGCCGGCGAAGTGCCGGCGACTTACACCGGCGATGCCGCCTGGCGCATCACCGTACCGGTCGAACGGCTGCCGGCGAATTTTCTCGAGCAGGCGATGACCCTGTTCATCGGCGGCGGCGGTCACGCGGTCTGCTACTACGTGCGCGGCGGCGCGCTGTTGAACTTCGTCGGCATTGTCGAGACCGACGAGGTGTCGGACGAATCGTGGACCGTGAAGATGCCGTGGGAGCAGCTCAAGGCTGATTATCGCGGCTGGCATCCCGTCATCCAGACCGTCATCGATAAGGCCGACCGCGACAAATGCTATCGCTGGTCGCTGCATAATCGGCTGCCGATCGACAACTGGAGCACGGCGCGTGCCACGCTGTTAGGCGACGCCGCGCATGCGACGCTGCCTTATCTCGCGCAAGGCGCGGTGATGGCGATCGAGGATGGCGCGGTGTTGGCGCGCGCGCTGGGCATGGAGAGCGATATCGGCGCCGCCTTGCAGCTCTATCAGCGCAACCGCATCGACCGCACGTCGCGCATCGTGCTGCAATCGAGCACCAACCGGCGGCTCTTCCATCTGCGCTCGGAAGCCGAGATGCGCGCCGCCTTCGCCAACCGCGACGAAGGCAAGGACCGCAACACGTGGCTTTATTCGTATAATCCGATGACAGTGGAGTTGAGGTAGGCCGCTCTTTCTTCACCTCTCCCATAGGGAGAGGTCGACGCGCGTAGCGCGCGGGTGAGGGGTTATGGCCAATCGAGAGTCCTAGCTCCCCTCACCCCAACCCTCTCCCCGCTGGGGAGAGGGAGCCCGCCATGCTCGTGGCTCCGCCTGCTCTTATCACTTCCCCGCCTGCTTGAGCGCGTCGGCGTGCACGCTGGCGTCGATGAGGGTGTCGACCGGCACCGTCTTCGGGATGACGTTCGCCTTGACGAAGAGATTCTGCATCCAGTCGATGCGGTCGGCAGGCACGGCCAAAGTCGGATCGATCTGCTTGTCGCGGATCGCCTGATCGGTGATGAACTCGGCGCGTTTATCGTCGGACTTGGCGTGCGTCATCTCATGCGCGAGCTTGACGGCCGCGTCGCGGTGCTCGGCGGCATATTTGTAGGCGTCCATCTCGGCGGCGACGAAGCGCACGAGATCATCGCGCTTGTTGGCGATCACCTTGCTGCTCGTGGCGACGCAGAGGCGGACAAAATTCGGCACTGCCGTCGTGCCCTTCATGAGCACGTGGATATTCGACGGCATCACGGCCTCGAATTCGTTCGACACCACCGCGGCATCGGTGACGCCAGCGACGAGCGACTTGTAGCGGTCGAGATCGGCGCCCTGCGTGGCGAACTTGATCTCCGAGACGGGGATGTGCTCGGCGTCGAGCATGCCCTTGAACAGGAGATCGGGTAGCGAGCCGGGCGAGGAGATGGCGACCGTCTTGCCCTTGAGATCGGCCGGCGTCTTGATGTCGTCCTTGGCCAGCACGACCTGCGGCACACCCGGCCAGGTGCAGCCGACGATCTTCACGCCGGTGCCGCGCACGCCGGCGACGATCGACTCGGCCGCACCCATGTCAACGCTGTCGATCTCGCCCGAGATCAGCGCCTTCATCAGCGTGGCGCCGGCCTTGATCTGCAACAGTTCGACCTTCAATCCGTGCTTCTCGGCGAAGCCGCCCTTGGCGACCATGGCGATAAATCCGGAGTCGCTCTTGGCCTCGAGGATGCCGTGCTTCCACACCTTCTCCTGCGCGCCAGCGGCGGAGAGACCGCAGGCAAATAGTACGGCGGCAAGGAACGGCAGCGTTTTTGTACGCACGGACATCGATCGAATCCTCTCCGGTTCTGTTTGTCGGGCGCCTGGCGGCGCCGGGCCATATGCGCGGCCAATGGTCGGGCGGGACGTTACGTCCGCACCGCCCGCGCCGCAACACGGATTCCCCGTGATGCTAAATGCGAAAATCGCCGCGCTTGCGGCCTTGTGACACGCTCAGGAAGAGGTCCTCCAGCGTCGGTCGCTTCTTGATCAGCCCCTGCTCGTGCGAGTAGCCGACCAGCGTTTCGAGGTTTTTTCGGTTGTTATCCGACAGCCCGTATTCCCATGGGTCGGGGCCAAAAATCTGCTCCTGCTCCTCCCAGGCGTCGCGATACCAGGCGAGCGGCACGATGCGCGGGTTCTGCATGCGCTTCATCGCAATGGCTTTCGCCTCGTTGAACGCCTTGAACAGATTGATCGCGAGCCAGGGATGCTGCTCGGCGACGGATTGCCGAATACCCATGACGTGCATGATCGGGAAGATGCCGGTCTTCTTGAAATAGGCCATCTCCTCCGCTTTCGTATCGGGAAAGAGCCTGGCCACACGTTGGTCCTTGGCGAGGAACGGCTTGATAAGATCGGAATGAAAGACCGCATCGAGCTCGCCCTCGGCCAGCATGGTCTCGACCGACTTGTTGTCCGGCAGGCGCCGCACCTTGATGTCGGGGGGCAAGGTCACCTGAACGTCATCGTCGAGCTCCGCCACCCACTCGATGGAGTTGAGCGGCACGCCGTATTCATTCTGCAGGATGCCGCGCATCCACAGGATGGCGGTGGTCATCAGCGTCTTTACGCCGATGGTGCGGCCCTTCAGGTCGCTCGGCTTGCTGATGCCCTTGCCGGTATTGATGAACATGAAGCCGTGGCGGAAGCGGCGGTGCAGAAAGACCGGGATGGCGCGGAACGGCCATTCATTGTCGCGGGCGGCGAGGTAGGACGAGCCCGACACCTCCGCCACGTCGAACTCCTGGTTGCGCAGGAAACGCCAGTGGCGCGTCGCCGAGTCCATGTCGGTGAGGATGTTGAGATCGACTCCGTCGACCTCGACCGTGCCGTCGATCAGCGGACGCACGATCTCGTAGTTGCCGCAGGCGAGCGTGAGCGGAAGCTTTTTCGGCATGCTGGTGTCCCGGACTGAAGGAAAGGCGTGCTTATCACCATGCCTGTGCGCGCGGAAGCCAAGGAGCCGATTTGCGTTTATAAGAATCGGGCGCGACACGGATGATTCGATGTTCCCTGCCAGTTCCGGTGGATACAGCTTCACGGCGGCGCTGGCCGACGAACAGGCCACGCGCCGGCTCATGGCGGACATCGCCTGTGCCATCGAGCCGGGCGACCTGATCACGCTCTCCGGCGACCTGGGCGCCGGGAAGACCACCTTCGCGCGCGCGCTCATCCGCTATCTCGCCGGCGACGAGACGGTCGAGGTGCCGAGCCCAACGTTTACGCTGATGCAGGGCTACGAGCTGCCGCGCTTTACGCTGATCCATGCCGACCTGTACCGGCTATCGGGCCCGTCGGAACTGGCAGAGCTGGGCTTCGAGGACCTAAGCGCCGGCGCCGTGACGCTCCTGGAATGGCCGGACCGCGCCGCCGGCGTGCTGCCGACGGACCGCTTCGACATCGCCTTCACGCTTTCGCCGCAGCACGGCCCGACTTATCGCAACGCGCGCGTCACCGGCTACGGCAAGTTCGCCACGCGCGCCGAGCGCATCGGCATCATTCGCCGCTTCCTCGACCGCAACGGCTTCGGGATGGCCGCGCGGCGGCGCATCCAGGGCGACGCCTCCACGCGGTCCTACGAGCGCCTCACGCGCGACGGCACGAGCTTCATCCTGATGAATGCGCCGAAGCGGCCCGATGGCCCGCCGGTGCGCGACGGCAAGCCCTATAGCGCCATTGCGCATCTGGCCGAGAGCGTAACGCCGTTCATCGCCATGGCGCGGGCTTTGAGCGAACGCGGCTTCTCCGCGCCGCAGCTCTACGCCACGGACCGCGAGGCGGGGCTCTTGGTGCTCGAAGACCTCGGCGACGACCTCGTGGTGGCCGGCGAGCCGCCTCGGCCGATCGAATCGCGCTACGAAGTGGCGACCGACGTGCTCGCCGCGCTGCATAGCCAGGCGCTGCCTGAGGTGCTGCCGGTCGAGCCGGGCGTCGACTACGCGCTACCGCGTTACGACATGGACGCGATGCTGATCGAGGTCGAGCTTCTGCCTGACTGGTATCTGCGCAAGCTCGGCGTGCGGCTATCCGACGCCAAGCGGGATACGTATTTGTCGCTGTGGCGCGACTCGCTCACGCCGATGACCGAGGTGGCGCCCACCTGGATTTTGCGCGACTATCATTCACCCAATCTCTTGTGGCTCGCGGACCGTCCCGGCATTGCCCATGTCGGCCTGCTTGACTTCCAGGACGCGGTGCTGGGTTCATCAGCCTACGACGTCGCGTCGCTGTTGCAGGATGCGCGCGTCGACGTGGCAGAAACGATAGAAATCGCGCTCTTGGCGCGTTACATGCGCGCACGGCACAACGCGGATCCCGATTTCGACGCCGCCGATTTCGCGCGCGACTACGCGACCATGGCGGCGCAGCGCGCGTCCAAGATCCTCGGCATCTTTGCACGCCTGGAAAAGCGCGACGGAAAGCCGCAATATTTGCGTCACATGCCGCGCGTAAGGGCCTACCTCCAGCGCGCGCTGGCGCATCCGGCGCTGGCGCCGCTCGCCGCCTGGTATCGCGCCAACGTGCCGGCGCTGAAGACTTGAAGCATCCTGACGTATGACCGACTCAGTTCCGATAGTGCCCCGAAGCGCGATGGTGCTCGCCGCCGGTTTCGGCGTGCGCATGCGGCCGCTCACTGACAAAATGCCGAAGCCGCTGGTCAGCGTCGCCGGCAAGCCGCTGCTCGACCATGTACTCGACCGCCTCGTGGACGCGGGGGTCGAGCGCGCGGTGGTGAACATCCATTATCTCGGCGAACAGATCGAGCAGCACCTCAAGGACCGCACCAAGCCGGCGATCACCATTTCCGACGAGCGTGGCCTGCTGCTCGGCACCGGCGGAGGTGTCGTGAAAGCGCTGCCCGCATTGGGCGACGCGCCGTTCTTCCACGTCAACAGCGACACGCTCTGGATCGACGGCGTGAAGCCGAATCTCACACGCCTTGCCGAGCACTTCGATCCCGCCGAGATGGACGCGCTGCTGCTGCTCGCCTGCACCTCCATTACGAGCGGCTACAGCGGCCGTGGCGATTTCGTGATGCTGCCGGACGGCCGCCTGCGCAAACGCGGCGAGCGCGAGGTCGTGCCCTTCGTTTATGCCGGCGCTGCGATACTCTCGCCGGCGATGTTCAGGGATACGCCGGAGGGCGAATTCTCCCTCACCGCGCTGTTCGACCGCGCCGCGGAGGCCGACCGCCTGCATGGCCTGCGCCTGGAAGGCCTGTGGATGCATGTGGGCACGCCGGACGCCATAGCCACAGCGGAAGCGGCCATCAAGGCGAGCGTAGGCTGACGGCGCGGGCGCGCGAGCGTATATGCTGCGTCTATGCCGGCGAGTCGCCCCAACGTCTTCACCATCCCCACCTCAGCGCCATTCCTGCCGGTGCTGATCGACGCTTTGCGCGCGGGAAAGCTCGTGCCCGGCTTTCCGACAGGGTCCGATCCTCTCGCGCTGGCGCATGCGACGCTCTATCTGCCGACGCGGCGCGCCTGCCGGCTGGCGCGCGAGGTGTTTCTCGCGCAGCTTGATGGCGATGCAGCGATCCTGCCGCGCATCGTCCCGCTCGGCGACATCGACGAGGACGAGATCGCCTTCGCCCAAGCAGCCACGGCCGAACTTGCCGAGGCCGCGCTTGCCATTCCCGACGCCATCGAGCCGCTCGAACGCCGCCTGCTGCTCGCCCAACTCATTCTCAAATGGGCAAACTCACCCGAGGTGCGCGGCGCGGCCGGCTCGCCGCTGATCGCCAACACGCCGTCCGCCGCGCTGGGCCTCGCCGACGATCTCGCGCGGTTGATGGACGACATGACGACGCGGCAGGTGTCGTGGGACAAGCTCGACACGCTGGTGCCGGACGATCTCGATCCCTATTGGCAGCTCTCGCTGCGCTTCCTCAAGATCGCGCGCGAGGCATGGCCGGCGATCCGCGCCGAGCGCAACGCGATTGAGCAAGCCGAGCGCCGCGATAACCTCATCGAAGCCGAGGCCAAGCGCCTCGCCGGCAGCGACGCGCCGGTGATCGCCGCCGGTTCGACCGGCTCGATGCCGGCGACCGCTAAGCTGCTCGCCACCATCGCCGGCTTGCGGCACGGCGCCGTCGTGCTGCCCGGCCTCGACACCGATCTCGACGAGACCTCGTGGCAGCGCATTGCCGGCGACGAGAAGGATACGACGCATGACGGCGCGCCCGCCGCCGGCCACGCGCAATTCGCCATGCAGGCGCTGCTCACGCGCATCGGCATCACGCGCGAGGAGGTGCGGCCGCTGGCAGTGCCGCAGACACATGGCCGCGAAGCTTTGGTGTCCGAAGCCCTGCGCCCCGCGGCCACTACGGAGCATTGGCAGCTCAGCCGCAAGAACGAAGACTTCGACAAAGCCACCGATCGCGCCCTCGGCTCGCTCGCGATGATCGAAGCAGCCAATGCCGAAGAAGAAGCGCTCGCCATCGCCGTCTCTATCCGCGAGACAATCGAAGAGAAGGCCAAGACCGTCGTGTTGATCACGCCCGATCGCACGCTTGCCCGTCGTGTGGTGGCGGCGCTGGAGCGTTGGCAAGTTGCGGTCGATGACTCAGGCGGCGATGCGCTCGCAGACACGCAGGCCGGACGTTTCGCCCGGCTCGCGGCGGAAGCGGCGCTGAAGGGCCTCGAGCCCGTCACGCTGCTGGCGCTGCTCAAGCATCCTTTGCTGCGGCTAAGCGCAGCGCCGGGCGCGCACAACAAAGCCATCGCCACGCTCGAACGCGCGCTGCTGCGCGGGCCAAGGCCGCGGCCCGGCAGCGACGGTCTCGCCCAGGCGCTCTCTACATTCCGCGCCAATCGGGACCAGCTTCACCGCAGCGATCCGCGCTGGCTGATCGCAGACGACGAATTTGATGTTGCCGCTGGACTGATCGACCGTGTTGGCGCAGCGCTGGCGCCGCTGGAGGCGCTCAAGCCAAGCGATCATTCGCTCGCCACGCTCGCCGCGTGCCATCGCAAGGTCATCGAAGAGCTTGGCACCGACGGGGCACGCGAGATCGTTGCGTTCGACGGTGCTGACGGCAAGGCACTGCTTGAGGCGCTCGATGTCCTCAGCGACAGCCCATCCGCCGCCGCCCTCGCCATCGCGCGCGGCGACTACCCCGACGTCTTCCATGTCGGCATCGGCGACCGCGTCGTCCGCCGCCCGGAGACACGCGACGTGCGCGTGCACATCTACGGTCCGCTGGAAGCGCGCTTGCAGGCGATTGACCGCGTCGTACTCGGCGGACTGAACGAGGGCACCTGGCCGCCGGAGACGCGCAGCGATCCGTGGCTCTCGCGGCCGATGCGCCGCGCGCTCGGCCTCGATCCACCGGAGCGGCGCATCGGCCTCTCAGCGCACGACTTCGCCCAGGCGTTCGGCGCGCCGGAAGTCGTGCTCAGCCGCGCGGCGAAGCTCGCCGGCGCGCCGACGGTGACCTCGCGCTTCGTCCAGCGCATCGCCGCGCTCGCCGGCAAAGACCGCTGGAAGGCCGTGCTGGCGCGCGGCAATGCCATGCTCGACTTGGCGCGTGCGCTCGACCATCCGGCGGCTGTCGAGCCCGCGAAACGCCCGGAGCCGAAACCGCCGCTCAACGCGCGGCCGACGAAGCTCTCCGTCACCGCTATCGAAGACTGGCTTCGTGATCCCTACACCATCTACGCGCGCTACATTCTCCGTCTGTCGCCGCTCGACGCGGTCGATACGCCGCCCGGCGCGCGTGATCGCGGCACGATCATCCACGGCGCCATCGGCGATTACACGAAGCTGTTCGGCAAGGCGCCGCCGGCCGATCCGATGGCCGAATTGATCAAGCTCGGCGAGCAGCATTTCGAGCCGCTCAAGGATTATCCCGAAGCGAGAGCCTTCTGGTGGCCGCGCTATCTGCGCATTGCGGAATGGTTCGCGCAGTGGGACACGACGCGGCGCGAAACGATCGCGACCTTGCATGCGGAGATCCGCGGCGAATTGACCTTCGCCGCCGGCCCGCGGACATTCACCCTTTCCGGCATCGCCGACCGCATCGAGCGTCGCAACGATGGCTCTTACGCCATCATCGATTACAAGACGGGCACCGCGCGCACCGAGAAGCAGGTGCGCACGGGACTGGCGCCGCAGCTCACGCTGGAAGCCGCGATCCTGCGCGATGGCGGCTTCAAGGAGATCGCACCCGGCTCGGTCACCGATATCACCTACGTCACGCTGAAAGGCGGCGAGCCGGCCGGAAAGAACGAGACCATCAAGTTCAAGGACGGCACGCCCGACACGCAAGCCGATCACGCGCTGACCCGGCTGAAGGAGATCGCGGCCAAATTCGCCAACGCCGACACGCCCTATCTCTCGTTGGTGCATCCGATGTGGACGACGCATTACGGCGACTACGACCACCTCGCGCGGGTGAAGGAATGGTCGCTCACCGGCGGCGAGGATGAGGGCGAGCAATGAGCAAGTCCCGCATCATCCCCGATTACGTCCGCGCCGTGCAGATCGAGGCCGCCGATCCGGAGATTTCGGCCTTCGTCTCGGCCAATGCCGGATCGGGCAAGACGCACGTTCTCGCACAGCGCGTGATCAACCTGCTGTTGCGCGGCTGCGATCCGGCCAAGATCCTCTGCATCACCTTCACCAAGGCCGCCGCCGCCAATATGGCGAACCGCGTGTTCGGCACGCTGGCGGAATGGACGACGCTCGACGACGCGGCGCTCGACGAGAAGATCGCGCTCTCGACCGGGCACAAGCCGAGCGGCGCCGAGCGCGCCCGCGCGCGCCGGCTCTTCGCATCGGCATTGGAAACGCCCGGCGGGCTGAAGGTGCAGACGATCCACGCCTTCTGCACGCGGCTGCTGCATCAGTTTCCGTTCGAGGCCAATGTCGCCGCGCGTTTCACGGTGCTGGACGAAGCCTCCACCACGCAATTGCTCGACGACCTGACGCTGGATGTCTTGTTGGAAGCCTCGGCCGATCCGGACACACCGCTCGGGCGCGCGCTGTCGACGGCCATCGTCGTCGCCGCCGACCAGACCTTCAAGGACGTGGTCGGCGAGGCCATTCGCGAGCGCGATGCGCTCACCGCGTGGATCAAACGCGCAGGCAGCATCGATGCCGCCATGGCTGAGCTGTCGCGCGGCTTCGGTCTCGATCCGGACGACACGCGCGAGAGCGTCGAGCGCGAGTTCTTTTCGGCGTCGCTCGTTCCCGAAACGGAATGGCCTGCGCTGATCGAAGTGCTGGACTCCGGCTCGGCGAACGACAAGAAACATATCGCCGCGCTGCAGGCCGCACGCGGCGCCGTGGGACGCGAGCGCGTCGAACAATATCTCAAGGTCTTCTGCACAAGCGAACTCGAGCCGCGCAAGAACATCGTCACCAAGGCGATCGCTCAGGATCATCCCGAGCTGGTCGAGCGGCTCTATGCCGAACAGGGCCGCGTCTGCCGCCTCCTTGCCCGCGAACGCGCGCTCGATGCGCGCGAGCGCACGCGCGCGCTCATCGTCATCGCCGCCGACGTGATCGCCCGCTACGGCAAGGAGAAGGAGCGCCGCGCGCTGCTCGACTACGATGACCTCATCGACAAGGCACTGCCGTTGCTGTCCGACGGCGCGTCGGCCTGGGTGCATTACAAGCTCGATCTCGGCATCGACCACATGCTGATCGACGAGGCGCAGGACACGAGCCCGGCGCAGTGGGAGATCATCCGCCTGCTCGCGTCGGAATTCTCGCCCGGCGGCGCGCGCGAGAACGTGAAGCGCACGCTCTTCGCCGTCGGTGATGAGAAGCAGTCTATTTTCTCGTTCCAGGGCGCGAAGCCGAAAGAGTTCGATACCATGCGCCGGCTGTTCGAGCGGCAATTTGATACGCCGGAGCAAGGCTGGCGGTTCTTGAAGTTTCACAGTTCGTTCCGCTCGGGCGCCAACGTCCTCGGCTCGGTCGATCAGGTGTTTTCGGAGCGCGAGGTCTACGCGAGCATCACCACGGACGACGTCGGTATTCCGGAACATCAGGCGCTGCCGGGCGCCTCGCCCGGGCTGGTCGAGCTGTGGCCGCTGATCAAGGCGGAGGCGCGTGAGGATAAGGAAGGCTGGGACGCACCTTTCGACACGGAGCGGGAAGAGAGCCCACGTGTACTTCTCGCGCGCAAGATCGCGAAACATGTCGCGCTGTGGAGAACGCGTGGGCTCAAGGCCGGCGACGTGCTGGTGCTGGTGCGCCAGCGCGGGCCGCTGTTCGAAGCGATCATCCGTGCGCTGAAGGAAGCGCGCGTGCCGGTCGCCGGCGCCGATCGGCTCGTGCTGACCCAGCATATCGCGGTGATGGACCTGCTGGCCCTGGCCGATGCACTGCTGCTGCCGGACGACGACCTGGCGCTCGCCAGCGTGCTCAAGAGCCCGCTGTTTGGCTTGAGCGAAGAGCAGTTGTTCGATCTCGCCTGGGACCGCAAGGGCTCGTTGCGGGAGAGCCTGCGTGACAAGCCTGGCTTTGCCGAGACCGAGCGCATGCTCAACGACCTTGCGAAGGCGGCGCGCGATCAGACGCCGTTCGGCTTCTTCGCGCACGTGTTAGGGGCGTTGCGCGGCCGCGCCAAATTCCTCGCGCGGCTGGGGCCGGAGGCCAACGACGCGTTGGACGAATTCCTCAACCTCGCGCTCGACTACGAGGCGCGACAGACGCCGTCGCTGCAGGGCTTCGTCGATTGGCTGCGCAAGGCGCAGAGCCAAGTACGGCGCGACATGGAGATGGCGCGCGACGAAGTGCGGGTGATGACCGTGCATGGCGCCAAGGGCCTGGAGGCGAACACCGTCATCCTCGCCGATACCACGACCGATCCGAAAGGCGGGCATCCGCCGAAGCTGCTGACGCTGGCGGATGGCGCGCTGGTGTGGACGAAGCGCAAGCAGGACGACACCGACGTCATGGCGCAGGCACGCGAGGAAACCGACCGCGCGGCACGCGATGAGTATCGGCGGCTTCTCTACGTGGCGATGACACGCGCGGCCGAGCGGCTGATCGTCTGCGGCACGCAAGGGCGAACCAAGATTCCGGATGGTTGCTGGTACCAACTCGTCAGAGACGCGCTCGAACCGCATTGCGCGTCCGAGCCGGCGGATGACGGCGACGGCGAGGTGAAGCGCTATCGCAAGCACGCAGAGACCGACTCGAAGCCTGGAGCGATAGCAGATCCGGCGCAGGCGCAGATGGCGCTTCTGCCGCCGTGGCTGTCGCGCGACGCCGCGCGCGAGCTACCGGCGATGCGAACTGTCACGCCCTCGAGCGCGGAAGAGGACAAAGGGCACCGCCCGGCCAGCGGTGGCGCCAAGGCCGCGCTCGAGCGCGGGCGGCTCACCCATCGTCTCATGCAGGCGCTGCCCGACATCCCGCCCGAGCGGCGCGCCAAGGCGATCGGGGACTATCTGGCCCGCGCCGGTGACAAGCTCGAGGCCGCAGAGCGCGCCGCGCTGGCGGAGCAGGTGATGCGCGTGCTCGACGATCCACGGTTCCAGGCACTTTTCGCGGCCGGCAGTCGCGCCGAGGTTCCGATTATCGGCAAGCTCACGATCGGCGGGGCAAGCGTCGGCATCTCCGGTCAGATCGACCGCCTCGCCGTCACGCAAAACACTGTTTTCATTGCGGATTTCAAAACGAACCGGCCGGCCCCGCAGCGAATCGAAGACGTCCCGCCGACCTACGTGCGCCAGCTCGCCCTCTACCGCGCAGTCCTCGCCAAGTTATACCCGGAGAAAGTGGTTCGCGCCGCGCTGGTTTGGACAGAAGCCCCTGATTTGATGGAGCTTTCCGCCGAGGTGCTGGAGGGCGCTCTCGTGCAGGTCAAGGCCGCGTGAGACGCGCTTGACGCTGCCTCCCCCCGTTCCTACCTTCGGTGCCTCCTATTCCTGGCGCGTCATCGCGCCGCTGCATACAACAAGAGGTATTCCCATGGCCGTCGGCAAAGTGTCGGACGCGAGCTTCGAAACGGACGTGCTGAAGTCGGCCGAACCCGTGGTTGTCGATTTCTGGGCGGAGTGGTGCGGCCCCTGCCGCATGATCGCTCCCGCGCTCGAAGAGATCGCCAGCCAGCTCGGCGACAAGGTGAAGATCGTCAAGCTCAACGTCGACGAGAATCCGAACATCGCGGCGAAGTACGGCATCATGTCGATCCCGACGTTGATGATGTTCAAGAACGGCGAGATCGCATCGCGCCAAGTTGGCGCCGCGCCGAAGCAGAAGCTGCAGCAGTGGATCAGCGGCTCGGTTTGAGCATCGCACTGATATCGTTGAGTGGCGTATGAAGTGGCCGGGCGAAAGCCCGGCCATTTTGTTTTTGAATGGCGAAGCCTACGTCCGCACCCTGCCGCCGTCGACGTTGAGCGTCTGGCCGGTCATGAAGGCGGCATCGTCGCTGGTGAGGAACGATACGGCGCCGACGAGATCCTCCGGCACCTCGACGCGCTTGATCGCCTGCATCTGCGCGGTGGCGAGGAATTCCTCTTCCATCGTCTTGAAGATGGGCCGCGGCGCGCGCACCACCGTGCCCGGCGAGCGCGTAAGTCCTGGCGCGATGGCGTTAACGGTGATGCCGTTTGGCGCGAGATCGGTCGCGAGCGCACGGGTGAAGCCGACAATACCGCCTTTGCTCGCGACGTAATGCGCAAAGCCGGTGACCACCGAGCCGAGCGTGCTTGAGGCCATGTTGACCACGCGTCCCCATTTGCGCGTGCGCATGCCGGGCACGAAGGCGGACGACACCAGGAACGTGCTGTCGAGATTGGTCGAGAGAACTTTCCGCCAATCGGCGAAGGTCATCTCGGAGAAGTCCTTCTGCGGAAAGATGCCGGCGCAATTGATAACAATATCGACGTGGCTGAAGGCAGCGTTCACCTGCTTCGCCATGGCGGCAACGGAGTCTTCCGACGATACATCGCATTGCACCGCAATGGCGTCGCGTCCGGCGGTTTTGACCAGTTGGACGGTTTCATTGCCGTCAGCCACATCGGCAATCGCGATGTGCACGCCGTCTTCGGCGAGCCGCTTGGCGAAAGCCTGTCCGATGCCGTTGGCGCCGCCGGTGATGACGGCGACCTTGTCCTTGTGGCCTTTGGCCATGTTGTTTTCTCCCCGCGAATTGCTTTGTTTGCGCTGAGCCCATCATTTGTCATCACCGGGCCGCGCGCAAGCGCGCAGCCGGTTGGGCAGCAGCAACAGTGGGAATGAAAACGGGCTCTCTTTCGGCTTCATGGTGAGGAGCGTCGCGCAGCGACTCGTCTCGAACCATGGGGTCCGCCCTGATCCTTCGAGACGCCCGCTTCGCGGGCTCCTCAGGATGAGGGCTAAACGGCTCACATATGAATCGCACGCTTCGCCACCGCCATGGCGGCTTCCTTCACCGCCTCGGGCAACGTCGGATGCGCGTGGCAGGTGCGGGCGATGTCTTCCGCCGCGGCGCCCATTTCCATGGCGACGGCGGCTTCCGCGATCATGTTGCCGGCGTCCGATCCGACGATGTGAACGCCGAGCACGCGGTCGCTCTTCGCATCGGCGAGGATCTTCACGAAGCCATCGGTCTGCTGGTTGGCCTTGGCGCGGCCATTGGCGGTGAAGGGAAACTTGCCGGCGTTGTAGGCGATGCCGGCGCCCTTCAGTTCCTCTTCGCTTTTTCCGACCGAGGCAATTTCCGGCATCGTATAGACGACCGCCGGAATGACGTCGTAGTTCAAGTGGCCGGCTTGGCCGACGAGGATTTCGGCGACCGCGACGCCTTCGTCTTCCGCCTTGTGCGCGAGCATCGGGCCGGCGATGACGTCGCCGATGGCCCAGATGCCGGGTACGTTGGTCGCGTAGTAATGATCGGTGATGAGGCGGCCGCGCTCGTCGAGCTTCACGCCGGCTTCCTTGAGGCCTAGCCCTTCGGTGTAAGGCACGCGGCCGGTGGACACGAGCACCACGTCGGCTTCGATCGTCACCGCCGCGCCGCCCTTGGCCGGCTCGACGGTGGCCTTCAAGGTCTTGCCCGACGTATCGACCGCCGTCACTTTCGACGACAGCTTGAAGATCATGCCCTGCTTCTCGAACAGGCGCTGCGCCTGACGGCGCACCTCGCCGTCCATGCCGGGCAGCACGCCGTCGAGGAATTCCACGAAGGTGACCTTGGCGCCGAGGCGGCGCCACACCGAGCCGAGTTCGAGGCCGATCACGCCGGCGCCGATCACCAGCATGTGCTTGGGCACTTCCGGCAGCGTCAGCGCGCCGGTGGATGAGACAATGCGCTTCTCGTCGATGTCGATGCCGCGCAGCTTCGCCACGTCGGAGCCGGTCGCGATGACGATGGACTTCGTGTCGAGCGTTTGCGTTTTGCCGTCGTTACCTTTCACTTCGACTTTGCCCGGCGCGAGGATGCGCGCAGTACCGAAGACGGCGTCGATCTTGTTCTTCTTGAGCAGGAACTCGACGCCCTTGACGTTGCCGTCGACCGCCTGGTCCTTGAAGCCGAGCATCGTCTTGAGATCGAGCTTCGGCGCGGGGACGCCGATGCCCATCTTGGCGAAGGAGTGGCCGGCTTCTTCGAACAGCTCCGAGGCGTGCAGCAGCGCCTTCGAGGGAATGCAGCCGATGTTCAGGCACGTGCCGCCGAAGGTGGGGTTCTTTTCCACCACTGCGGTTTTCAGGCCGAGCTGCGCCGCCCGGATGGCGCAGACATAGCCGCCGGGGCCAGTGCCGATGACGATGAGATCGTAAGCCATAATCACGCTCGCTGCTTCTTCACCTCTCCCTGTTGGGGAAAGGTCGATCCGAAGGCGAAGCCTGAGGATCGGGTGAGAGGGGACGAAACTAACGAGGAACGAGCCCCCTCACCCGCTCGCTTCGCTCGCGACCTCTCCCCAACAGGGAGAGGTGAAGAAAGGGATTCAGAGGTCCAGCACTAACCGCGCCGGGTCTTCCAGGCAGTCCTTCACACGCACTAGGAACGTGACGGCCTGCTGGCCGTCGACGATGCGGTGATCGTAGGAGAGCGCGAGATACATCATCGGCCGGATTTCGATTTTTCCTCCGACGACCACCGGCCGCTCCTGGATCTTGTGCATGCCGAGGATGCCGGACTGCGGCGCATTGAGGATCGGCGTGGACATCAGCGAGCCGTAGACGCCCCCGTTGGTGATCGTGAAGGTGCCGCCCTGCATTTCCTCGATCTTGAGGGCGCCCTCGCGCGCGCGCTTGCCGAAGGCGGAGATAGTCTTCTCGATCTCCGCTAGCGACATATGGTCGGCGTCGCGCACCACCGGAACGACGAGGCCCTTATCGGTGCCGACGGCGATGCCGATGTGATAGTAGTTCTTGTAGACCAAGTCCGTGCCGTCGATCTCGGCGTTGACGGCGGGGATTTCCTTGAGCGCCTGAAGGCAGGCGCGCACGAAGAAGCCCATGAAGCCGAGCTTCGTGCCGTGCTTTTTCTCGAACAGGTCCTTGTACTGGTTGCGCAGGTGCATCACCGCGCTCATGTCAACCTCGTTGAAGGTCGTGAGCATGGCGGCGGTGTTCTGCGCGTCCTTAAGGCGGCGCGCGATGGTCTGGCGCAGCCTCGTCATGTGCACGCGCTCTTCGCGCGCGGCATCGTCGGGGAGCGAGGGCGCACGCATCTGCACCGGCGCGGGTGACGGGACCGGCACGGGCTGCGCGGCGGCGCGTTCGATGGCGTTGAGCATGTCGCCTTTGGTGACCTGGCCGCGCACGCCGGTGCCGTCGATCTTGGACGGATCGACGCCGCTCTCGGCCGCGAGCTTCTTCACCGATGGCGGATAAGGCATGTCGCGCGGCTGCGGGGTTTCCGGGCCGGCGCCGATCGGCTTGGCCTTCGACGTCTTCTCGTCCGGCGTGCCGATCGCGCTGGCGGCCGGCTTGGTGGCCGCGGGAGCAGCCGCGGGCTTGGCGGCGGCGCCGCCTGCGCCTTCCTGGATCTGGCCCAGCAGCGCGCCGACGGCGACGGTGGCGCCGTTGGTGGCGGTAATCTCGCCGAGGACGCCGGCGGCGGGCGCCGGCACTTCCAGCGTGACCTTGTCAGTCTCCAACTCCACCAGCGGCTCGTCCACGGCGACCGCGTCGCCGGGCTGCTTGAACCATTTGCCGACCGTTGCCTCGGTGACAGATTCGCCGAGCGTGGGGACGCGGATGTCAGTCATAATAAACCTTCTTAAACCGTTCGCTTTTTCCTTCACCCTCCCCTGGAGGGGGAGGGTCGCCGTGAGCGAAGCGAGCGGCGGGGTGGGGTGACCTGATTGATGTTGTTCACCCCACCCCGGCTCGCATCTCACTGTCGTTCGATGCGCGCCGACCCTCCCCCTACAGGGGGGAAGACGACGCTTACCCCAGTGCCTCGTCGAGCAGTTGCTTGAGTTGCGCGAGGTGCTTGGACATCTGCCCAACCGCCGTGGAGGCCGAGGCCGGACGGCCCGCATAGCGCATGGTGCGATGCTTGGCGCCGATCTGGTTCAGGATCCACTGCAGGAACACGTCGACGAAGAACCAGGCACCCATGTTGCGCGGCTCTTCCTGGCACCACACCATTTCGGCTTGCTTGAAGCGCGAGAGTTCGGCGACCAGCGCCTTGGTCGGGAACGGATAGAGTTGTTCGATGCGCAGCAGGTAGATGTCGTTGATGCCGCGCTTCTCGCGCTCCTCGTAAAGGTCGTAATAGACCTTGCCCGAACACATGATGACGCGGCGAATCTTGTCGTCGGGGACGAGCTTGATCTTCTCGTCCGGATTGCGCTGCGCTTCGTCCCACAGCAGGCGGTGGAACGAGGTGCCGCTGACCATCTCGTCGAGCTTCGACACCGCGCGCTTGTGGCGCAGCAGCGACTTCGGCGTCATCAGGATCAGCGGCTTGCGGATCTCGCGCTTCAACTGACGGCGCAGGATGTGGAAGTAGTTCGCCGGCGTCGTGCAGTTGGCGACCTGCATGTTATCCTCGGCGCACATCTGCAGATAGCGCTCGAGGCGGGCGGAGGAGTGCTCCGGACCCTGACCCTCATAGCCATGCGGCAGCAGGCAGACGAGGCCCGACATGCGCAGCCACTTGCGCTCACCCGAGGAGATGAACTGGTCGAACACGACTTGGGCGCCGTTGGCGAAGTCGCCGAACTGCGCTTCCCACAAGGTCAGCGAGTTCGGCTCGGCAGTCGAGTAGCCGTATTCGAAGCCGAGCACCGCCTCTTCCGATAGGCTCGAGTTGAGCACCTCAAGGCGCGCCTGATTCGGCCCAAGATGATTGAGCGAAGTATGGCGCTCCTCAGTCTCCTGATCGAACAGCACCGCATGGCGCTGCGAGAAGGTGCCGCGCTCGCTATCCTGGCCGGACAGCCGAACCGGGTGGCCTTCCTTGAGCAGAGCGCCGAAAGCCAGCGCTTCCGCGGTCGCCCAGTCGATCCCCTCGCCGGTCTCAATTGCCTTGGCGCGATTATCGAGGAAGCGCTGCACCGTGCGATGGACGTGGAAGCCCTCCGGCACCGCGGTGATCTTGGCGCCGATCTCGCGCAGCGTCTCGACATCGACGCCGGTATTGCCACGGCGCGGATCGTCGGCCTCGCCGGAGGCCTTCAGACCCGACCAGCGGCCGTCGAGCCAGTCAGCCTTGTTCGGCTTGTAGCCGCCCGCCGCCTCGAACTCTGTATCGAGCCTTGAGCGCCAGTCAGCCTTCATCGCGTCGACTTCACCTTCGGTGACGACGCTTTCGGCGATCAACTTCTTTGAGTAGATCTCCAGCGTCGAGGGCAGCGAGCGAATGCGCTTGTACATCAGCGGCTGGGTGAACGAAGGCTCGTCGCCCTCGTTGTGGCCGAAGCGCCGATAGCAGAACATATCGATGACGACCGGCCGCTGAAACTTCTGCCGGTATTCGGTCGCGACCTTTGCGGCGAACACCACCGCTTCCGGGTCGTCGCCGTTCACGTGGAAGATCAGCGCCTCGATCATCTTGGCGACGTCGGACGGATAAGGCGACGAGCGCGAATAGCGCGGATAGGTCGTGAAGCCGATCTGGTTGTTGACGATGAAATGGATCGAGCCGCCGGTGCGGTAGCCCTTCAGGTCGGACAGGCCGAAGCATTCCGCCACCACGCCCTGGCCGGCAAACGCGGCGTCGCCGTGCATCAGCAGCGGCATCACCATCGTGCGCTCGTCGGGCGTCGCGTTGTGCTGGTCCTGCTTGGCGCGCACCTTGCCGAGCGTCACCGGATCGACGATCTCGAGATGCGACGGATTGGCAGTGAGGGACAGGTGCACCTTGTTATTGTCGAACTCGCGGTCCGAGGAGGCGCCGAGGTGATACTTCACGTCGCCGGAGCCTTCGATCTCGTCCGGCGTCGCCGAGCCGCCCTTGAATTCGTGGAACAAAGCGCGGTGCGGCTTGCCCATCACCTGCGTGAGCACGTTCAAGCGCCCGCGATGCGGCATGCCGACGCAAATTTCGCGCACGCCGAGATTGCCGCCGCGCTTGATGATCTGCTCGAGCGCCGGGATCAGCGACTCGGCGCCGTCGAGCCCGAAGCGCTTGGTGCCGGTATATTTGACGTCGAGGAATTTCTCGAAGCCCTCGGCTTCGATCAATTTGTTGAGGATGGCGCGCTTGCCCTCGCGGGTGAAGGTGATCT
>DASXOK010000043.1:0-1810 GCA_036494425.1 Pseudolabrys sp. | reverse complement strand
GGCGCCGGCACCGTGTAGACGACATGGAAGTAGCCAACGGGCAGCAGCTCGGCCTCGCGCGCGGCTAGCCACTGCCTCGCCGCCGCGCCCTGGCACTTGGGACAATGCCGGTTGCGGCAGGAGTTGTAGGCGATGGCCGTGTGCGCGCAGGCGTCGTTCTCGCAGCGCGCGACATGGCCGCCGAGCGCCGCCGTGCGGCAGCGCTCGATTGCGCTCATCACCTTCAGCTGGTCGAGACTGACGTGTCCGCGGTTGGCTTCACGCCAAGCGGGACCGTGGTCGCGGAAGATATCCGCGACCTCCAGAGTTGGCCGGCCCACGTCGGCGGCGCTTACGCCGCCGGTTCGGGCTTATGCCTCTTCCTCGGCCGCTGGTGCGTGCCGCCAAGCTGCGCGAGCGGACTCTCGATGGCGGCGATCCGACCTGTGGCCACACGTGTGTAGCGCGCCGTCGTGTCCAGCTTGGAATGCCCAAGCAGAGCCTGGATCAGCCGGATATCGATGCCGCTCTCGAGCAGATGTGTGGCAAAGCTGTGGCGCAGCGAATGCAGGCTGACGCGCTTCCTGATGCCGGCAGCGGCCGCCGTCTCATGGAACAGGCGGCTGAGCTGGCGCGTCGTTAGATGCAATCCCCGCCGACGCCCGGGGAATAGCCAGCGCTCCTGCGGCGGCACCCCTGCATCGTAGCGGGTCGGCCGCGCCTTCCACCATTGCCGCAGCAGCGCGAGCACCTCGGGCGGCAACATGACGTGGCGATCCTTGCGACCCTTCCCCTGCACGATGCGGATGATCATCTGCGCGCTGTCGATGTCGCCGGCGCGCAGCCGAACGATCTCGCCCGCGCGCAGCCCGCAGCCATAGCCGAGCGCCAGCATGACGTGCACCTTGAGATTGCCCGACATGGCGAGCAGCCGCTTGGCCTCCTCCGGGCTCATCACCAGCGGCAGCTTCTGCGGCTCCTTGAGGTGGTAGACCTCGGCGGCGAGATCGTGCCGCCGCAGCGTGACGCGGAACAGAAACCTCACCCCCGTCATGATCCGGTTGCGATTGCAGATGCTCAGCCCGCTCTCGACCAGGTGCAGCTGGAAGCGGCGGACGTCGTCAGCTGTCGCCGTGTCGGGCGAGCGCCCCAGAAACGCGGCGAAGCGCCTGCAGCTGTGGATGTGGCTTCTCTGCGCGTGACGCCCCAGCTTGCGGGCGGCCATATCCTCGATCATACGCTGGCGCAGCGGGCTGACGGTGGTATCAGTGCTCATGGGGAGCTTCTCCTGAGTGAGGTTGCCAACACCTCATCTTCCTCAGGAAGGGGCTCCCCACCCTGCTATAAGCGTCTCAACTCGCTACCCACCCCGCCAACGGGCACCCCCGCGCAGCGGCTATCGCGGCAGCGATTTAGTGCCATGCCCCCAAGCGGACATTCGCCCGGCTCAACTCACAGGCTGCGCGTCAGGGAATCTCCATATGCCATCGAGGATTTCGGCCCGCGGACGAAAGAGGCGCACCGTGTAGTTCCAGTCCTTCATGATCGGCAGGCAATTGGGAATTTCGCCGTCACAGCCGCCAAACTGAATGGCGACCGATCCATCCGCGCCCTTTTTCGCGGCGATATTGTTTACGGAATAGGCGTTGTATGAGTTCGGCTCCAAATAGCCCTCGGCGTTGTAGACGGTGATCGACCAAAAGCCATCGACAGAGACATCCCTGACCGTCAGCTTGTAAACGGTTTTGCCGTCATTTCGGGCCGGCGTGATCGGCAGGTACAGGGCGTCCTTCTCGGGATTGCCGCCCCACCGCATGGCGCTTCCAATCAG
>DASXOK010000042.1:0-20156 GCA_036494425.1 Pseudolabrys sp. | reverse complement strand
ATGCGTCGTTTGATGATGTGGGCGGGCGCCCTCGGCATCGCGCTGGTGACAAGCACCAGTGCATTCGCGCAAACACCGGCCCCCGCGCAGCCGTCGGCCGGTGGAACGCCGGACAAGATGCCGTTCGACATTCCCTACGGCATGCCGATCAGCGGCGAAAATGCGAAGAAACTGATCGCCGCGGCCGAGGCCGAGGCCAAAAAGCATGATTGGAAAATGAATATCGCCGTCGTCGATAACAACGGCGATCTCGTCGCGTTTCTGCGTATGGACGGCGCGCAGGTCGCTTCCGTGAGCATCTCGCAGGGCAAAGCGCGCACCGCAGCCCGCTTCCGCCGTGAGACGCGCGTCTTCTACAATGCCTATGAGACCGGCCATCCTTATGTCGCCACCCTCGACCCGACGCTGGTCGCCTCGCCAGGCGGCTTCCCGTTGGTCGAGAACGGCAAGATGATCGGCGCGGTCGGATGCAGCGGCGGGACTGGCGATCAGGATGCGGCGACCTGCAAAGCCGCTGCCGACGTCGTCAAGTGACCGCCTGATCAACGTTGCTTGGGCCCCGCCGGGACATGCCGGCGGGGCATGTTTTCGTCAGATGCCCCAGTGAAAGGCCCAGCTCAGGGCCTTTGACACGCCATCGCCGAGCGTCAGCAGCACCGCCGCCCAGACCAAGGCCGACGAAAAATTGGCGAGCTGGAACTGCCAGAACGGCATCTCGAATATACCGGCGATCAGCGGCACGACGGCGCGTAAGGGTCCGAAGAAGCGGCCGATAAAAATACCCAGGACGCCCCATCGCTTCATGAAACGCTCCCCACGCGGCAGCAGCTCCGGGTGCCGCGACAGCGGCCAGATCTTCGCGACCGAATATTCGAGCTTCTGTCCGATCCAATACGAGATCCAGTCGCCACAGGCCGCACCTAGCGCGCCGGCGATCCACACCGGCCAGAAGCTCACCCCGCCCGCGCCGATCAGCGTGCCAATGGCGACGAGCGCCGCCCAGGCCGGCAGCAGCAGCGAGATAAAGGCGAGCGACTCCCCGAAGGCCAGCGCAAACACGATCGGCGGCGCCCAGACCGCATTCTCGCGCACGAACGCGACGATCTGCTCGAAATAACTGCCTAGATCCATGCGATGGTCATGCGCCGCCCCGGTCCGCATGTATCTAGCCCGGGCCCGCGCTGCGCGCCAGCGCAGCACCTTACCCAAGGCTTATCGTCGAAGGCCTATTCCGGCAGCGACGGCTCCGCGCGCGGGAACAGGTGGCCGACGGCGACCATGCCGATGATCAGGAGCGGAGCCGACATGAAGGCGCCGACCGGTCCCCACAGCCAGGTCCAGAACACCAGCGACAAGACCACCGCCAGCGGATTGAGCGTCAGCCGATGGCCGACCAGGCTCGGCGTGATGAAATGCCCTTCGAGCGTGGCGACGGCGAAATAGAGTAGCGGCGGCAGCAGCGCGTGCGTTAGCGAGGGAAACGTGACGATGCCGACCAGGAAAAGCGCGGCCTCCATGATCAGCGCGCCGATATAGGCGATATAGTTCAGGAGGAAGCCCAACACCGCCCAGGCGAGCGGATCGGGCATCCCCGTCACCCAGGCGATCACGCCGGAGGCGATGCCGATGCAGATATTGATGACCGACACCAGGCTCAGATAGCCGGTGAGATTGTGCTCGATGTCGTTCATGATCTTGAGCGCGCGCAGCTTGGCCTCGCGATCCTCGAAGACCGAGACGATGCTGCGGCGGAGCTCGTTGCGGCCGAGCAGAATGAAAAACAGCGTGCCGAAGAAGATCAGCATCTGCCCGATGCCGGGCGCCACGATCGACATGACCGGCTGCACGAAGCTGATGATGTCGACGCCGATGCCGCCTTTGTCGGATGACGGCAAAAGCGTGTCGCGCAAATTCTGCAAGGCCGCGAGCGGCGCATCGAGCGCGTGCAGTTTCAACTGGATGTTCTTGCCGATCTCCGGCGCTTTTTGAATCCAATCCACCGCCGGCGCCGCCAAGAGCGCCATCAAGCCGTAGAACACGACCACCACCAGGAGCCACAGCACGATGGCGGTGACGATCGCCGGAACGCCCAGGCGATCGGCTTTCGCCGACAGCGGCCCAAGCATCATGGTGACCACAAAGGCGGACGTCGCCGGCAGCAGCACGGGCCGCGCGAGATAAAGCGCCGCGACGAAGAGGATCACGAAAATGCCGATGATCGCCGCCTGCGTCGCGCTGTTCCAGGCGCGCGCGCTCTCCGGCGCGGAATCCGAATCGCGGATCGCCAGGAGCGAGCGGCGCCATTCCCCGTTGCGGGTATCTTCCGGCTTTTGCACTTGAAAAGTCCCCTGCCCCTCGATGCGCGCGGCGGTTCGCCCAGATAACGGGCAAGTCGGTGGTTGGTTGCCCTTTCAGCCGGGCGGAAGAAAGGCAGTCAAGGGCGCGTTTGTCAAAAGACATCCACAGCTTGCCTTGCTGCTGCCCACCCTGTAGCGGAGGCCTCCCCCGGGCGCGGACCGGCCTACCGGCCGATGGCCACGGGCCCGGCGTGGCATAGTGTCTGGCAAGTGATTCGCGGCGTGACTATCTGGCGGGTGTTCCGAAAAAAGAGCTTCCATGGCAAAATCTGCAACGAACAAGAAAACCACCAAACAAGCCGACCTGTTCGAGGCGCCCGCGGCCAAAGGCGCGGCGAAAGCGCCAGCGCGTGGTGCGCCGAAGGAGCGGGCGAAGCCGCGCGCCTCGGGCGCCGAGGCCGGTTATACCGCCAAGCACATCGAAGTCCTGGAAGGACTCGAGCCGGTGCGCCGCCGCCCCGGCATGTATATCGGCGGCACCGACGAGAAGGCGTTGCACCACCTCTTCGCCGAGGTGATCGACAACGCGATGGACGAGGCGCTCGCCGGCCACGCCGACTGGATCGAGGTCGAGTTGGAAGCCGACGGCTTCGTCAGCGTCACCGACAATGGCCGCGGTATTCCGATCGATCCGCATCCCAAGTTCAAGAACAAGTCGGCGCTGGAAGTGATCATGTGCACGCTGCACGCCGGCGGCAAATTTGACAGCGAGGTCTACGAGACCTCGGGCGGCCTGCACGGCGTCGGCGTCTCCGTTGCCAATGCGTTGTCCGAGCGGCTCGAGGTCGAAGTCTGGCGCGAGCAGACGCACTATCGCATGGCATTCGAGCGCGGCGTCCCGAAAGGCAAGCTGGAGAAGCTCGGCCGCGTGCCGAACAAGCGCGGCACCAAAGTGCGCTTCAAGCCCGATGCGCAGATCTTCGGTGCCAAGGCGGCGTTCAAGCCAGAACGCCTGTTCAAGATGTCGCGCTCTAAGGCTTATCTCTTCGGCGGCGTCGAGATCAGATGGCATTGCGCGCCGGAGCTTCTGCACGGCGATGACGTTCCGGAGAACGCCACCTTCCACTTTGCCGAAGGTCTGAAAGATTATCTCGCCGCCAACATGGCCGGCTCGACGCTGGTGCATCCCGACATCTTCACCGGCTCGTCCGGCAAGACGGGCCGTCACGGCGCGGTGGAATGGGCTGTCGCCTGGGCGGCGGATGCCGACGGCTTCCTAAACTCCTACTGCAACACCATTCCAACGCCCGATGGGGGCACGCATGAATCCGGCTTGCGCTCAGCATTACTGCGCGGGCTGAAGGATCATGCAAACCGCGTCGGCCAGGAGAAGCGCGCCAGCGCGATCACCAGCGAAGACGTGATGACCGGCGTCGGCAGCATGCTCTCTGTCTTCGTGCGCGAGCCGGAATTCCAGGGCCAGACGAAAGACCGTCTCGCCACTGCGGCGGCACAGAAGATCGTCGAGCAGGCGATCAAGGACCCGTTCGACCATTGGCTGTCGGGCAATCCGATGCAGGCGAACAAGCTCCTCGACTTCGTCGTCGAGCGCGCCGAGGACCGCATCCGCCGTCGTCAGGAAAAGGACATCGCGCGCAAGAGTGCGGTGCGCAAGCTGCGCCTGCCCGGAAAGCTCGCTGACTGTTCGAACTCGGCCTCCGAAGGCTCCGAGATTTTCATCGTCGAAGGCGACTCGGCCGGCGGCTCGGCCAAGCAGGCGCGCGACCGCCGCACGCAGGCGGTGTTGCCCTTGCGCGGCAAGATTTTGAACGTCGCCTCCGCGGGCAAGGACAAGCTGGCGCAGAACCAGCAGCTCTCCGATCTGGTGCAGGCGCTCGGCTGCGGCACCGGCACGCATTTCAAGGAAAGCGATCTGCGCTACGAGAAGGTCATCATCATGACCGACGCCGACGTCGACGGCGCGCACATCGCCTCGCTGCTGATCACGTTCTTTTACCGGCAGATGGAGGATCTGATCAATGCGGGCCGGCTCTATCTGGCGGTGCCGCCGCTCTACCGGCTCAGCCACGGCGGCAAGATTTTTTATGCGCGCAACGACCGGCACAAAGACGATCTGCTCAAGCGCGAGTTTCACGCCAACGCCAAGGTCGAAGTGTCGCGCTTCAAAGGCCTCGGCGAGATGATGGCCGCGCAGCTCAAGGAAACCACCATGGACCCGGGCAAGCGCACGCTGCTGCGGGTAATGCTGGTGCAGGATGACTCCAAGGACACAGCCGGCGCGGTCGAGCGGCTGATGGGCAACAAGCCTGAAGCGCGCTTCGCCTTCATCCAGGAGAAGGCGGAATTCGCCAGCGAGGAATTGCTGGACGTGTGAAGGATCTGCTTAGCAGTCTTCCTCAGACCTCATCCTGAGGAGCCCGCCATCGCGCTAGCGATGGCGGGCGTCTCGAAGGATGAGCCAAGCGCCTCGGCCTCATCCTTCGAGACGCGCTCCTTCGGAGCGCTCCTCAGGATGAGGGACGACTGTTTTGCATTTCAGAATGAATGAGAGTCAGCCCCTACTCGCACTTCCTCAACAGCGGCGTGCGGCTGTGGTTCGCCAGCGCGATGCCGTCCTTGACGCGCACGGCGCCGCCCTCCGGCTGATTGAACATCGTGCGCCGCGTATGGTCACGGATGCGGAAGATGAGTTTCTGCCGCTCCTCGCGCCCGGAGCCTGGCTGGAAGACGACCTCCACCGCGAGCCGCGTCGGAGACAGGCGCTCGGCCGACAGAATGCTGTACTGGTTCGCCTCGTAGTCGTCGCCGATATCGTGCTTCTCCAGCACGACGCCCGCCGCCGGCGACGTGATGCTCAGATGCGGATTGTCCGGCGACGGCGGCTCATGGCAATCGGCCGCCCAGACTCCGAACAAGTCGAACCGCCGGAACACCTCATCGACGCTCACCGGCTTCGTGGTGTCCTGTTGTAGCTGTTTCGCCGCATCTTTGGCGCTGTCCTTGGACACATCCCGGGCGGCGGCGGACGAAATAAGCGCGGCAACAACAGCAAGAACCGCGACAACACGCATGAAACGCCTGTTCCACTCGCCACGAAGGACACTGATTTGATCGGGCGAGCATAGCAGCGCATCGCCCACCGGCAATCGCCGAAGCGATTACCAGCGGGTTATCAAGATGATTGTTCCGTCAACTAGTCGAACTTTAAATTCGCGGCCTTCGCGACATCGCCGAAAGTCTTGATGTCGGTTTCGATCACCTTCTTGAAGGCGTCGCCCGTCGGGCCGCCCGGGGTGACCGCCATTTTCTCGAGTCCGTCCTGCACATGCGGATCGGCAATCGCCTTTGCGAGGTCCTTGGTCAGCTTGTCGACGATCGGTTGCGGCGTTCCGGCGGGAACGAAGAATCCGCTCCACAGCTTGGTATTCACTTCCGGGAAGCCGGCCTCCGCCATGCTCGGGACGTCCGGCAAGAGCGGCGCGCGCTCCGATCCGGTGACCGCCAAGGCCCGCGTCTTGCCGCCCTTTACCAGCGGAATGGCTGGCGGCCCGTCGGAGATCGTGAACAGGCACTCGCCGCCCATCACGCAGAGGTTCGACTCATTGGTGCCTTTGAACGGGATCGCCACTGCCGGCATGCCTGTCTTGAGCTTGAACAATTCGGTAGTGATCGTGAATGCTGGCGACGATGTCCCATAATTCGACTTGCTCGGGTGCGCCTTGCCCCAGGCGACAAGTTCCTTCACCGTCTTGGCCGGATTGTCGATCGGCGCCACCAGCACCAAGGGGAACGACGCAATCATGTTAAGCGGAATAAAGCTGGTGAGCGCGTTATAGTTGAGGTTGTTGTAGACCGCGGTGGCGATCGACATCTGCCCCGTAGCGCCGACGAGGACCGTGTATCCGTCGGCGGGCTGCTTTGCCACGAACTCGGACGAAATGCGCCCGCCGGCGCCGGGCTTGTTGTCCACGACGACAGTGGCGCCAGTCTGCTCTTGAAACTTCTGCAACACCAGCCTGGCAAAGAGGTCGTTGCCGCCACCGGCCGCGAAGCCGACGACGAAATGGATCGGCCGGCTTGGATAGTCGCTGGCGGCACGTGCGCCGCTGGCCACGGTCATCAGTAGGCCCGACAGCAGGCAGGCAAGGCCGCACTTGAGTCTCGTCATAGGTTTCCCCTCCGTTCGCACGGACTCGACGGTCCGTTGTTCTTCGCAGCGACCGTACACTCCCCGCCCCCGATCGGAAATGGCGCTGTCGGCATGTGCTACATTCGTCGGGCCGGCTCCTACCCCATTCAAACATGACCGTCGCCCAAACCCACACCAATCAGCCCGCGGCAAGCGATCGTTTCGGCCATCCGCCCGCCCTGCCCTATCTGTTTGCGACCGAAATGTGGGAGCGATTTTCCTATTATGGAATGCGCTCGCTGCTCGTCCTTTACATGGTGAAACATCTGCTCGATCCACGGCAGGCCGCGCAGGTCTACGGCCTTGCTGACTTCAAAACGGCGCTGGAGTTCGTGTTTGGGCCGCTGGCGATGCAGCCCTTCGCCTCGCAGATCTACGGCGTATACACCGGGCTTGTGTATCTCACCCCTATCGCCGGAGGGCTGCTGGCCGATCGCGTGCTCGGTCAGCGCCGCATGGTCCTGATCGGCGCCGCGCTCATGGCCGCCGGGCATTTCATGATGGCCTTCGAGCCGCTGTTTCTCTTGGCGCTGACGGTGCTCATTCTCGGCAACGGCGCGTTCAAGCCCAACGTCTCAACGCAGGTGGGCTCCCTCTACGCCCCCGGCGATCCCCGCCGCGACCGCGCCTTCTCGATCTTCTATGTCGGCATCAATCTCGGAGCGTTTCTCGCCCCGCTGATCTGCGGCACGCTCGGCGAAGATTACGGTTGGCACTACGGCTTTGCCGCCGCCGGCGTCGGCATGACGCTCGCGCTGGTGATCTATCTCGTCGCCACACCCACACTGCCGAAGGACGCGTTCATGAAGCGCGAGGATGCGGGCGCCCCATTAAGCCGCGACGACTGGAAAGCGATCGCCGCGCTCGTCGCGTTAATGCTGCCGGTGAGCCTGTTCTGGGCCACCTACGAACAGCAGGGCAACACCATCGTGCTCTGGGCGGACCAGCAGACAAACCGCCATGTCTGGTTTGGGCTGGGCGAAATCCCGGTCACCTGGTTTCAGGCTATGAACCCGTTCATGATCTTTGCCTTTACGCCGCTCGTCATTGCGCTGTGGCGCTGGCAGGGTGTGCGCGAGCCGGCGACGGTGGTGAAGCTCGCGATCGGCTGCCTCCTGAACGCGGCTGCCTTCCTCATCATGGCCATGGCCGCCGGCGTCGCCGGCAATGAACAGGCCAGCTGGCTCTGGCTGTTCGCCTTCTTCGTCGTGCTCACCATCGGCGAACTCTACCTCTCGCCCACCAGCCTCTCGCTGGTGACCAAGGTCGCGCCCTTGCGCTTCCTCTCGATGCTGATGGGCCTCTGGCTTGCCACCAGCTTCATTGGCGGATTTCTCGCCGGTTACCTCGGCACATTCTGGCCGCGCATGCCGCACGTACACTTCTTCCTGCTGCTCGCCGCGCTCGCCGCCGCCTCCGGCCTCGTCATCGCATTGCTCAGCCGCCCGTTGCAGTCTGTCTTGCGAGATTAGTCGAACGGCAGCCCGGTATATTGCTCGGCGAGCGACTTGGACGCTGCCTCGGAATGGGTGAGGTAATCGAGTTCAGCCAACTGCCGGCGATGATCGAAGGCCGTCTCTTCCGGGAAGCGGTGCATGATCTGCGTCATCCACCAGGAGAAGCGCTGCGCCTTCCACACGCGGCGCAGGCAGGTCTCCGAATATCTCTCCAAGAGATCGTTGCGCTTGTTCTTGTAGAAAGCATCGAGCGCCCGCGACATCACCAGGACATCGGCGAAGGCGAGATTCATCCCCTTGGCGCCGGTTGGCGGCACAATGTGCGCGCTGTCGCCCGCGAGGAACAGGCGGCCATATTGCATCGGCTCGGCGACGAAGCTGCGCATCGGCGTGATGCCCTTCTGCAGGATCTTGCCTTCCTGCAGTTTGCGCGCGCCGCCGATCCGCTGGTGCAACTCGTCCCAGATGCGCGCATCGGACCAGTTGGCGATGTCGTCGTCGTGATCGCATTGCAGGTAGAGCCGCGACACCGTCATCGACCGCATCGTGTACAGGGCGAAGCCGCGGTCGGTGTACGAGTAGATCAGTTCGTGATCCGGCGGCGGGCTTTCCGTCAGGATGCCGACCCAGCCGAACGGATAGTCGCGCTCGAACACCTTGAGAATGCTGTCCGGAAAGCTCGAACGGCAGATGCCGTGGAAGCCGTCGCAGCCGGCGATAAAGTCGCAGTCGATCTCTTCGGCCTTGCCCTCGTGCGTGAAACGGATCTTCGGCTTGTCCGACGTTACATCGTGGACGCTGACATCATCGACCTCGAACAGCAGCGGCCCGCCGTCTTCGAGACGACGCGCAACCAGGTCCTTCACCACCTCCTGCTGGCCGTAGATGGTGACGCGCTTGTCGACCAGTTTCTTGAAATCGATGTGATGCAACGCGCCGTTGATGCCGATATTGATGCCCCAATGCACGAGCCCCTCGCGCTTCAGGCGCGCGCCGACGCCGATGTCGGTCAACATATCAGCGGCCCAATGCTCGATCAGGCCGGCTCGGATGCGGTTCTCGATGTAGTCGCGGCTGCGGTTCTCGATGATGATGGAGTCGATGCCCTGCAAGTGCAGCAGCCGCGCCAGCATCAGACCCGCGGGCCCAGCGCCGATGATCCCGACCTGTGTGCGCATGCGTCCCCTCCTGGAAATTCGCGTTTCTTTCGCCCCTATAGGCACTGACGCTGGCGGCAGCAAAGGGACAAAGCCCGGAAAGGCTTGCACAAATGTCGCGGGCTCAGCCCGGCCAGCCGTAGCGAGGGACCGTCTCTTTGTAGCGCCGGTAGGCGTCGCCGAATTTAGCCTCGAGATAGCGCTCCTCGCGCTTCACCACTCCGAAATGCAGCACGGCGACGAATGCGACCGTCATGACCAGCGTCCAGTCGGAGGCCAGCAGAACCGCGAGGCCGGCGAGGCAAAGGGTAAGCCCGACATACATCGGGTTGCGCAGCCAGCGGAAGACGCCGGCGGTCACCAGCGCGCTCGACGTCTTCCATGGCTCGACGTGCGTATGGGCGGCGCGGAAGGCATTCACGGCGGGGATACCCAGCCCGACGCCGGCTGCGATCAACAATAGGCCGATGACCATGCGCTCGGGATACGACAGCAACACCCTGATCACATAGGCCGGGAACAGCCAGTCGAGCACCAAACCAATCAAGACGGCACCTACCGCCAGAAGCGGCGGCGGGGCGATGACGCCGGGGATATCGCGGGATTCAGCCATCATCTCACTGTCACATTGCAGCATGCCGACGCTGCAAACGACCGCCGGTTCGCGACGCCGCGTTCACGCCGTCAGCCATTCGGCCAGCGCGGCATTCACCACCTTCGGCATTTCGACCGTAGACAGATGGCCGCAATGCGGCACAACGACCAGCCGTGCGCCGGGAATGCCCGTGGCAATTTCCTCAGAAAGCTGCGGCGGGGTCAACTCGTCGCCGTCGCCGACCAGCACCAGCGTCGGACAACCGATGCTGGGGAGCAAAGGCCGCGAGTCCGGACGCTTCATGATCGCCTTGACCTGCCGCACGAAGGCATCTGCGCCCGTATCGGCGGCCATGTCGTGGATCAGACGAATGAGCGTCGCGTCGCCGTGGCGGTCACGATGCAAGAACTGTGGGGCGAGGAAATCCACAACCTCCGAAAAGCTGCCGCCTTCTGCCATGGCGATCCACTTTTCCCGCACCTCTGTCTGCTCGGGCCGGTCGGGCCGCGCCGAGGTGTCCAGCAAGGCCAGTTTGGCGATGCGCTCGGGTGCCTGGCGCAGCATGGCGAAGGCGATGTAGCCGCCCATTGAGAGGCCGGCGAGCGCGAAGCGAGGCGGCGCATCGGCAAGGATTCGGGCGGCAATTGCGGCCAAATCATCGTAGTAACGATGATTGGCCACCGTAACGGGCCCACGCGGCCAGAGCGCCGCGACCTGCGGAGCATAGAGAGGGGCGCTGCACAGCAGGCCGGGAACCAGGACGAGCGGTAACGGGAGCGACATGCCTGCCTCCAAAATGGGCCAAAAGATTAAGAATTAATGCGGTTTATTGCACTGCCGAAGCATTGACTTTGCGACTTTCGGCCCTATGTTCCTGGCAACCGGTCAGACAAAAAAGATTCGACCGTCCCCCGCGCAAAGCAACTCGTATGCATAGTCCGGCGCGGACCCCGGCCGGTCCCTGCTCGAGGGTATATGTCCTTTTCTCATCTTGGCCTATCCGACAAGGTTGTCGCCGCTATTGACGCGGCCGGCTACAAGACGCCCACCCCGATCCAAGAACAAGCCATTCCGCACGTGCTCGCTCGTCGCGACGTGCTCGGCATCGCCCAGACAGGCACCGGCAAGACCGCCGCCTTCGTGCTGCCGATGCTGACGATGCTTGAAAAGGGCCGGGCCCGCGCGCGTATGCCGCGCACGCTCATCCTTGAGCCGACGCGCGAACTCGCCGCGCAGGTCGCCGAAAGCTTCGAAAAATACGGCAAGAATCACAAGCTCAACGTCGCCTTGATCATCGGCGGCGTCTCGTTCGGCGATCAGGACAGCAAGCTGATCCGTGGCGTCGATGTGTTGATCGCCACGCCCGGCCGCTTGCTCGACCATTCCGAACGCGGGCGCCTTTTGCTGTCGGGCTGCGAACTGCTGATCATCGATGAAGCCGACCGCATGCTCGACATGGGCTTCATCCCCGACATTGAACGCATCGGCAAGCTGGTGCCCTTCACGCGCCAGACGCTGTTCTTCACGGCGACCATGCCGCCGGAAATCCAGCGCATCGCCGACACCTTCCTGCACAATCCGGTGCGCGTCGAAGTCTCCAAACCCGCCACCGCCGCCACCACGATCACCCAGCTTCTGGTCAATACCGGCCGCGATCCGCACGAGAAGCGCGAGACCCTGCGCCGCCTGCTCCGCTCCGCCGACAATTTCAAGAACGCCATCATCTTCTGCAATCGCAAGCGCGAGGTCGCGCTGCTGCACAAATCGCTGGTGCGGCACAAATTCAACGCGGTGGCGCTGCACGGCGATCTCGACCAGTCGGCTCGAACAGCCGCCCTCGAAGCCTTCCGCAAAGGCGACGCCAAGCTGCTCATTGCTTCGGATGTCGCCGCCCGTGGCCTCGATATTCCCGATGTGAGCCACGTCTTCAATTTCGACGTTCCGCATCACCCTGACGATTACGTACACCGTATCGGCCGCACCGGCCGCGCGGGTAAAAGCGGCACCGCCATCACCATCGTCGCGCCGATCGACGGCAAGTCGGTCACGGCGATCGAGAAGTTGATGGGCCAGACCATTCCCTTGATGAGCACGCCCGCCGGCGCCGAAGCCGCCGAAAGCAGTCCGGCCTATGGCGATCGGCCCGAGCGTAGCGAACGGGCGCCTGATCATCGTCGGGGCCGGCAGCCGCAACAGCGGCGTCCGAACAAGGACACTGCCCGCGTGGCGCCGCCACGCCCCCGGCCGCAGGCTCAGCCGCCGCGCGACCACAACGACGAGCCGGACGGCAGCCACCTGCCGGCATTCCTACTGCGTCCGGTATTCCTCAAGGCCTGACCGGGCCATCGCGCGTTCGGCGCTGTTTCCCAACGCGCGTGAGAAAATTGCGGCAGTAACCGGTTCCAAATTTACCGCCGATTCATCTCCCTGCAATACCGTCCCGGACGGGGACGCGATGCGGCCGCGAGCGGCCGCACGCGCATGGTTTTCCGGTTCCAGGCGGTTGAGCCTGTCCAGGGGGTTTGCCGATGACGGGGCATGCCGACGAGCACGAACGCACCATGGCGTTCGCTGAGATCGCTCTCGGCCAGATCAAGGCGCTGCGCCAGGCCGCGACGCCACGCAACTACGAAATCTGGTACACCTATGCGACGGGTTACCACCCGTCGCTCAATCAAAAGATCAACGAGCATTTGAACGAGAAGGGCGTGCTCACCGACGCCGATCTCGACGAAGTTTACGAAACCTATCTATCGCCGCGCCGGCTCACCGACAGCATCGACAAGGTCGGCAGCCAGGTGAAGGGCGAGATCGAGCAGGTGATGGCGATGATCGAGGCCGCCGCCGGCTCGGCCAATAGCTACACCGAAAGCCTGCACGACATGAGCGAGAAGCTCGGCGACTCGAAGGACCGCGAGGGCCTGCGCGCCATCGTCGAGAGTCTGGTGCAGACGGCGAAGGAGATGGAGGCGTCGAACCAGACGCTGGAGGCCCGACTTAACGCCTCGAAGCAGGAAATCAACGAGCTGCAAGAGAACCTGGAGGCGGTGCGCACCGAAAGCCTCACCGACCCCCTCACCCAGCTCGCGAATCGCAAGTTCTTCGACGCCTCCCTCGAACACGCCATTGCCGACGCGCAGGCCAAGAACGAGCCACTGTCGCTGATGATGACGGACATCGACCACTTCAAGAATTTCAACGACAGCTTCGGCCACTTGACCGGCGACCAGGTGCTGCGGCTGGTGGCGATGTCGGTGAAGCAGAACGTCAAGGGCCAGGATACGGCCGCCCGTTACGGCGGCGAGGAGTTCGCTGTCATCCTGCCGAACACGGTGCTGCGCTCGGCGATCACGGTCGCCGATCACATCCGCCGCGCGGTGATGACCAAGGAGCTGATGAAACGCTCCACCGGTGAGCATCTCGGCCGTGTGACGATCTCGATCGGCGTCGCCACGCTGCACAAGAGCGATACGGTCCAGTCGCTGATCGAGCGCACCGACACCTGCCTCTATGCCGCCAAGCGGCACGGCCGCAACCGCGTGATGTGCGAGACCGATCCGGAAGTCGCCGAGCCGCCGGCCGTTGCGGCACAGGTGGCATGAGCCGGCGCCTTCAGAGCTCGGCCGAAACCGACAGATAGCCGGTATAGGCGCCTCCGCCCCCGCCATCGAAGATACCGTGGACGCCCTGCGGATCGAGCGTGACATCGACATAACCGAACTCGACGCCGAATTTCAGCTTGTCGACCGGCTTCCAATACAAATTGATGCCGCTGCGGAAGGTCTGCGCCTCAGGCCTCGCCAGCAGCAGATCGGCTTGCAACGTCACGTAGCTGCCGTACACGTTCGACTCGAACTGCTCCGACCAGACGTGGTGAAAGGACGCCACCGCGCTCCAGCCGGTCGTTGGCCCCAGGCTGCGCACCGTGTTCTGATACATCGTGAGATCGGTGCTGATGCCAAGGTAGGCCGAGGCGTCGACGGCGTAGGTCGCTTGCGCCATGAATTCATCGTCGGCGGCAATGAACGACGCCGGCACCTTGACGCCGAGACTGGCGGCCCAGCCGGTCCGCACCGTCGCCGTGTCGGGAAACAGCGGCAGCAAAGGCGAATTGGAGAAATCCACCTGGCGCACCAGGCCTGACGCGTGCACGGTCAAAGGGTCGGTCTCGTAACGCCAGCGCGCCGTATAGACTGGATCTGAAAAGTCGATGTCTTTCGCACCAGGATCATCCTGCGGCGTGGTCGGCAGGTTCGATTCCAGGCCTGCCGACACCGTATTGCGCGCATCGATCTTGTGTTCGTAGACGATGGTGTTGGCGGAGCGGCCGGGCGCGTTTGCCGTGGAGATGAAGTCGCCTTCCCAGAAACTCATGAGCGTGCCGGTATAGCCGAGCGTCAGCCCGCCGAGCCCGACGCTCCAGCCGGAGATATCGGCTGTACCGTTCTGTGTGCCGTCGTCGGTCGCCTTCGACCATTCGGCCGAGAGAGTTGTCTTGAACTCGCCGAGGTTGGTCTGGCGCCGCGTCTCGAGCCCGATGTTCGCCGATATCGAATTCGAGAACGAGCTGTTCGAGAGGGTGCCGTTCGGGTTGACGATGACCGGCAACCCCGCCGCCGTCTTGCTGGCCTGCTGATAGGTGTAGGAGACGCCGCCGGTGAGTTTGGCGCAGGCGCCCGCGAGATTGAAGCGGACGCCTTCGTCGTCGCCGTCATCATCATCGCCGTTGTCGTCGTCCTCGTCATCCGCCTTGGCGGACTTGGACTTCTTGGCGGAGACCTGCTTGCAGGCGACGGGCGGCTCCCTCTTCTTGTCCGGCGCGGCGACGGCCGCGCCGCTCCACATCCACAACAGTGCCAGCACAAGAAGAGAACGCCCGGTCCAATTCCGGACCACACTCACCCGCCACCCCCCGATGACCACATCCGAGGCCATTCGCCCGCAACCCTAGCGAGCTGTCAAGGTATCGGGGTATGACAAGCTGCCGGCAGGGGATAACCGCTGAGGTCGCGTGCCAAGGCTTCAGCGGCGCTTCTTCTTCGCGGCCCTTTTGCGGGAAGCCGGCTTCTTCTGACGCCGACGCGCGATGGCAAGTGCCCTCCGTGCCCACGCGGCCAGTTCTTCGGGATCGTCATAGAGCCGGTCGGGAAGTCGCCAATAGGACAAAGAGTGCCGCCCGACCCGGCCTGGGCTCTTTGCACGGGTATAAACAAAGGGAACCGATCCTTCCCGCTCGAAATCGGGAATCGTCGTCTCGTCGACTTTCAAATAGATGACGCCATCGAAGGCGATGGCGAAGTTGAAGCCATCGGCGGAAACGCCTGCGCCACCGAACATGCGGCGCACTTGGACAGGGCCGAACTCGGCGAACAGTTCGCGGATATATTCCGGGTCCACGGCGAGCCGCCGGGATCGTCAGACGTGGCTCTCGGCCCCGTCACTCGCCGGTGTGATCTGCACCGATTCGCCACAACCGCAGGCCGAGGTCTGGTTCGGATTGTTGAACACGAACTGCGCCGACAGCTTCTCGGTCTTGAAGTCCATCTCGGTGCCGAGCAGGAACAGCACGGCCTTGGGGTCGATCAGGAGCTTGACACCCTTGTCCTCGACCACCTCGTCGGTGGGGCGAACCGCGTCGGCGTATTCCATCGTGTATTCCATGCCGGCGCAGCCGCCGTTCTTGACGCCGACGCGCACGCCCGCGACCGGCTTGTCCGCGCGCGCCATCACGTCCTTGATGCGCATCGCGGCGGCATCGGTCAGCCGCATCACCTGAGGTCTCGGCCGGCGTTGGGCAGTTGCCATCGTCTCATCCCTCCAGCGGTTGCGAGCAAGCCACTTTTGAATCAGTCCGGCTCGAAACAACCGCGCTCATCACTCTCCTAATGTGGAAGTCCGCACGGCAAAACGCAACTCACCACATGTTAAGCACGAGTCGCGCCTCGTCGGACATACGGCTCGGATCCCATGGCGGGTCCCACACGATATCCACCTTGGTCTCCTTCACCCCCGGTACGCTGGACACGGCGTTCTCCACCATGATCGGCAATTCCTGCGCCGACGGGCAGTTGGGCGAGGTCAGCGACATGTCGATCTTTACAGCGCGGTCGTCGCCGATGTCGACCTTGTAGATGAGGCCGAGCTCATAGATGTCGGCCGGGATCTCCGGGTCGTAGACGGTCTTCAGCGCGGCGATGATGCCGTCGGTGAGCTGGGTCAGCTCTTCGGCCGGCAGCGCGGACGAGCCGCTCACGGCGGCGTTGTCTGGCGGCTTTTCCGCCACGGTCTCGGTCATGGTCGTTTCGTCGGTCATGTGAAGAATTCCTGCGCTTTCAGCAGGGAGGCCGCAAGCGCGTCCACCTCATCTTTCGTATTATACATGGCAAACGAGGCACGGCACGTCGCCGTGAGGCCGTAGCGCGCGAGCAGCGGCATCACGCAATGGGTGCCGGCGCGCACCGCCACCCCGGAACGGTCGATGATCGTGGCGACATCGTGCGGATGCGCACCCTTGATCTCGAAGGAGACGATCGGCCCCTTCCCTTTAGCATTGCCGATAATGCGCAGCGAGTTGATCTGGCCGAGCCGCTCGTGCGCGTATGTCACCAGATCGTGCTCATGGGCGCGGATGCGCTCCTTGCCGACGGAGTTTATGTAATCAAGCGCGGCACCTAGGCCGATCGCCTGCACGATCGCCGGCGTGCCCGCCTCGAACTTGTAGGGCGGCTCGCCATAGGTGATGCGGTCCTGGCTCACCTCTTGGATCATCTCGCCGCCGCCGTTGAATGGCGGCATTGCGGTGAGATGCGCGTACTTGCCGTAGAGCACGCCGATGCCGGTCGGGCCGTACAGCTTGTGGCCGGTCATCACATAGAAATCGCAGTCGAGATCCTGCACGTCGACGTCCAAGTGGACGGACCCTTGCGCGCCATCGACCAGCACCGGGATGCCGCGCGCATGCGCGAGCTTCACGACCTCCTTGATCGGCACCACGGTGCCCAGCGCGTTCGACATCTGCGTGATCGCGACCATCTTGGTGCGTGGCCCGAGCAGCTTCTCGAACTCGTCGATGAGGAAATTGCCGTCCTCGTCGATCGGCGCCCATTTGATCTCCGCGCCCTGCCGTTCGCGCAGGAAGTGCCAGGGCACGATGTTGGAGTGATGCTCCATGATCGAGACGACGATCTCGTCGCCCGCCTGGATGCGCTCGCGGCCGAACGTATAGGCGACCAGGTTGATCGCCTCGGTGGCGTTACGCGTGAAGATGATCTCTTCGTTACGGCCGGCATTGAGGAAGGCACGCACCGTCGCGCGCGCGGCCTCATAAGCCTCGGTCGCCTCGTTGGCGAGGAAGTGCAGCCCGCGGTGCACGTTAGCGTATTCGGTCGTATAGGCCTTCTGCAAACGCTCGAGCACCTGCGTCGGCTTCTGCGCCGAGGCGGCGTTATCGAGATAGACGAGCGGCTTGCCATAGACCTGCATGGCCAACGCGGGAAAATCCGCGCGGATCTTCGCGACGTCGTATGAACCGTTGCTGACCCCCGGATGCATGGTCAACCCCGCGCGCTCAGCCAGCGCAGCGCGGCATTCATCAGCGCCTCGCGGATGCCTTCGTGCGCGATCGCCTCGACGGTCTCACCGATGAAGGCCTGGATCAGCAGCGCCTCGGCTTCCTTGTCGGAGATGCCGCGCGACATCAGGTAGAACTTGAGGCCCGTGTCGAGCGCGCCCGCCGTAGCGCCATGGCCGCAAACCACGTCGTCGGCGAAGATCTCCAGTTCCGGCTTGTTGTCGGCTTCCGCCTCGTCGGACAGGAGCAGCGCCCGCGTCATCATCTTGGCGTCGGTCTTCTGCGCGTGCGGCCGCACCACGATCTTGCCCTGGAACACGCCGCGGCTCTCGCCATCGAGCACCGATTTGAACTGCTCCCGGCTCTCGCAGCCGCCGGCGGCATGATCGATTAGCAGCGTGGTGTCGACGTGCTCCTTGCCCCTGGCCAGTGTCACGCCGCGCAGCGCGGCATGGGTTCCCTCGCCGTCGAAGCGCACGAACATCTGGTTGCGCACGAGCTGCGCATCGGCATTGAAGGAGAAGCTGTTGAACGTCGCGCGCGACCCGAGCGCCGCCATCAGCGTCGAGACGTGCAGGCCGCGGGTCTGCGTGAGCTTGACGTGCTCAACCTGCGCGCCGTCGCCGATCGTCAGTTCGAGCGCGGCATTGACCTGCGATGCACCGCCCTCGTGGCTTTCGACCAGTGTTAACTTGGCATCTTTCTCGATCACCACCAGCGAGCGGACAAAAGCCGAGGCCGACTTGTCAGCGCTGGAGGCAAACACCAGTTCGATCGGGCGCTTGAGGGTCGTACCCGCTGCCACGCGGATCACCGCGCCATCGCCCATCAGCGCCGTGTTGAGCGCGACCGCGACGTCGTCGGTCTCAATGGTCTTGCCCACATGCGCGGCCACCAGCGGATCGCCCTTGGCAAGCGCGTCGGCCAGCGAGCCGACGGTCAAGCCGGGCTCTGGCGTCAGATCGGACAACTCCGGCACGAACGCGCCATCGACAAACACCAATCGCCGGCACGCGACACCGGCAAGCTGTTTGCCGGCGTCCTTGGCGCGAACTTTCGCGGCCGCATCGGGCGGGGGCGCAAGCGGCGCCAAATCGCGCATCAGCGCGCGCAGATCGGTGTATTTCCACTCCTCGACGCGGCGGTGCGGCAGGCCCTTGGCGTCGAAGCGCTTGAATGCATCCTCGCGCAGCACGGCGACCGCGCCCTTCCCGGGCAGCTTTGCCCGCGCTGCCTGGTAGGCGTCGGCGAGCGCCTGCTCGGCCGGGGTCTTGATGGCGCGGATGTCGGCGTTCATCGGATCAAGCCGCCTCGCCGGCGAATTGGGCATAGCCGCTCTTTTACAGCTCGAGCGCCAGCTCCTTGCCGCCCGTCTTCACGACCTTGCCCTTGGCCAGAACGTGCACCACGTCGGGCACGATGTAGTTCAACAGCCGCTGGTAATGCGTGATGACGATCATCGAACGCTGCGGCGAGCGCAGCCGGTTGACGCCTTCGGCAACGATCTTGAGTGCATCAATGTCGAGGCCGGAATCGGTTTCGTCGAGCACGGCAAGCCGCGGCTGCAACACCGCCATCTGCAGAATCTCGTTGCGTTTCTTCTCGCCGCCGGAGAAGCCGACGTTGACCGCGCGCCGCAGCATGTCTTGGCTGATGCCGAGCGAGGCCGCGGTGTCGCGCACGATCTTCATGAACTCGGGCGTGGACGCCTCCGGCTCGCCGCGCGTCTTGCGTTGCGCATTGAGCGCGGTGCGCAGGAACGTCATGGTGGCGACGCCCGGCACCTCGATCGGATACTGGAAGGCGAGAAACACGCCCTTGGCCGCGCGTTCGTCTGGCGCCATTGCCAGAATACTTTGACCGTCGAGCAGCACGTCGCCTTCAGTGACCTTGTAGTTGTCCTTGCCGGCGAGCACATAGGCGAGCGTCGATTTGCCGGAGCCGTTCGGGCCCATGATGGCCGCGACCTGCCCCTTCTCCACCGACAAGTTCAGGCCATTGAGGATTTTCTTGTCCTCGACCTCGACATGCAGATTTTTGACTTCCAGCAGCATTCCAACTCCGATCAGTTCGCCAGCACCGAGATCTCATGCAGCAGATGTTCGAGATTGCGTTCGACGCCGCCGCCATGGTCAACGAGGCTCGTCGACGGGATGGTGACGTTCTCGGCGACGTGAAAACGATCGGGACCGATGCGCTTGACGACGATGTAGCGTTCGCCGCCGCGCACGACGAGGTCGTCCTCTTCGGCGTAGGCCCGGATGTCCTCGAAACTGTTGTTGATATAGTCAGCCAATTCGCTCGCCGGCTTGTCTTGCCCGATGCAAGCCAAAGCCCCCGTTTTGAGCTTTTTGATATCCTCGCTCATCCGACGCTCCCCTCCAGACTGATTGAGATGAGTTTCTGTGCCTCGACCGCAAATTCCATCGGCAATTGCTGCAGCACGTCCTTGACGAAGCCGTTGACCACCAGCGCGGTCGCCTCCTCCGCCGACATGCCGCGCTGGCGGCAATAAAACAGCATGTCCTCGGAAATCTTCGAGGTGGTTGCCTCGTGCTCGAAGGTGGCGGAGGAATTCTTCGCTTCGATGTAAGGCACGGTGTGCGCGCCGCAGTCGTGGCCGATCAGCAGCGAGTCGCAATTGGTGAAGTTGCGCGCATTGGTGGCCTTGCGGTGCGCGGTGACGAGCCCGCGGTAGGTATTGTTGGATTTGCCGGCGGCGATGCCCTTGGAGATAATGCGGCTCGTGGTGTTCTTCCCGAGGTGCAGCATCTTGGTGCCCGAGTCGACCTGCTGGCGCCCATTGGAAATGGCGATCGAATAGAACTCACCTCGCGAATTATCGCCGCGCAGGATGCAGCTTGGGTATT
>DASXOK010000041.1:0-3965 GCA_036494425.1 Pseudolabrys sp. | reverse complement strand
TGGAGCAACGAACGACTCGACAGGCAAAAGAATTAATCGAGCAGGCAGCTTGCTTGCTTGGTGTAAACGCCTCCGAGTTTACAGTTGCGGCTGCTGTAAAGGCAGCTAGGGAGACTCTCCGAGATTACGAGACCACCACGTTGCCGCCTTCAGCGCATGCTGCTTTTATGGAAGCGATGAATGCCACTGGACCGACCAATGGTTTGGTGGACCTCATGGCTCTCCATGCGGAGGTCTCGAAGACCAAATGATAGATCGCGCCTTTCTGGCGCGCATCCGCATAGAGCCGCTCGATCGTAATCAGCACGATCGGGCGGCTTTTTCGTGCGGCGAAGAGCGCGTCGATAATTTTTTGAAAAAAACAGCTACTCGTCAGCAAGACGAAGGCCACACACGGGTTAACGTGGCCTGTCTCGACGGTGGCAACGTTGTAATTGGCTATTACGCGCTAAACTCGCACGCCATAGATGCTGGCACTCTTCCAGAGGCCGACCGAAAGAAACTGCCATCGTATCCAACAATTTCAGCGATTTACTTGTCCGTGGTTGGTGTGGATGAAGGAAGCCAAGGAAAGGGCCTGGGAAGGTATCTTATGGGAGATGCGTTCCAGAGATGCGTCAAGGTAGCCGAGCAAATCGGTGCTCATTTTATTGTTCTGGATGCGCTCAACGAAAGAGCCGCCAAATTGTACCGAGAGCTCGGGTTCATTGATCTGCCCGGCTACGAACCACGCATGTTGGTCAAGATGGAAGTCGTTCGCAAAGGTATTGAGAAAGCAAGAGCAGCAGCCACTGCGGCCTCGGCTTGAATTCAAACTGAGACACCACCCGGAATTGACGGCAGTCAGGCGCGGGCGCGCTCGCGCCGCGCCTCGAGATCGACCGCCACGTCGGGGATGGTGATGCGGAAGGTCGCGCCGATGGTGCCGGGCACCAGATGGATTTCGCCGCCGTGCGCGCGCACGAGTTCGGCCGAGATCGCTAACCCAAGACCGCTGCCGCCCGGGCGCGTCGAGCCTTGGAAGGCCTGGAACATGTGCGCGCGGGCTTTTTCCGGTACGCCTGGTCCCGTGTCGGAGACTTCGATCACCACCACGCTGCCTTCGCGCCGTCCGGTGATGCGGATCTGATCGCGCGCGGGATCATGCGCGCCGCGCGCTTCCAGCGCCTGCATGGCGTTGCGCGTGAGATTGACCAGCACGCGGAACAACTGATCATGATCCGCTTCGACGGTGAGCCCGCGCTCAACCGCGACGATCCAGCGGATCGGCACGTCCAAGCCGAGCCCGATCGCCTCGTAGACTTCGCCGATCAGCGGCTCGACGGGAATCGTCTTGCGCTCCGGCGGCGGCTCATGCGCGGCGCCGTAAGACAAGGTGGTCTGGGCGAAGGCGATGGCCCGTTCGAGCGCGCGCATCAGCTTGGGCGCGAAGCGCTGCACCTTCGGATCCGGCACGTTCGCAAGCTGATCAGAGAACAGCTGCGCCGTGGCAAGCAGATTGCGCAGATCGTGGTTGATCTTCGACACCGCGAGGCCGAGCGCGGCCAAACGGCTCTGCTGGTGCAGCATCGACGCGAGTTCGCGCTGCATTGCTCCGAGCTCTTCTTCCGCCGTGCCGATTTCGTCGCTGCGTCCGGACCTGCTGATGATGAGCGCTGGGTTTTCCGGATCGGCGCGGAAAGCGACCATCGCCTGCGTGACGCGCCCCATGGGACGCACCAGCAGATAGTGCAGAGCGAGATAGACGAGCATCGCGGTGATGCCGGAGATGGCCAGCGAGAGCAGCAGGATGTTGACAGAAAAGGTCAGCATCGCGCGACGCAAGGGCGCTTCATCGATGATGATCTCGAGGAAATCGCCGCCCATCGGCGCCGGACCGACGACGCGCATGATATCGGTCGGCTTGGATAGCACCAGCGTCTCGTAGGCGAAGCCGATTGCCCGATACCACGTGACGTTGCGCATATCGATGTCCTGCTCGATATGCGTGGGAACATCGGAAGCGGCAAGCAGACGGCGTTGATTGCCCATCTTCATGGCCACCGCGCGCGCGCCGATGCTGTTGAGAATCTGCTTCGCCAGACTTTCCGGCACCATGCCGCTCGGCGCCGCTTCGAGCACGAGCGCGGCCGTATGCGCGGCCGCCAGACGGTCGGTGAGCCAGTTCAAACGGAAGTTCGCCACCGAAGGCACATAGATGAGCACTTCGGCGAGCATCACGAAGAGGGTTGTCAGGACCAGCAGCTTGCCGGACAGGCCGACGCGCGGCGCCCACGCGCGGCGCGCGGGCTCCTGAGTGTGCGTATCGAGCTTTGTTTCGGTTCGCTGTTCCAAACCAGTACTCAACCAAAAACTCGCAACCAGTTTATGATGCGCCGCACCCAAGGGCGCGTCAAACTTGGCGAAAAGTAGTCAATCGCCGCCCGCTTCCCCATTTCTGACAGAGTCGGATACGGCAAGACCAGGCTGGTCATGGCGCGAATATTGAGCCCTTGCGACATCGCCAAGATCCAACTGGCGATCAATTCTCCGGCCTGGGCGCCCACGATTGTAACCCCGAGAATTTTACCCTTATTCCCGGTGATGATCTTGATGTGGCCGTGCGTCGTCCGTTCCGTCTGCGCACGGTCATTGTCGTGGTAGGGCCAGCGCACGACGCGGAATTTGATGCGCCGTTTACGCGCGTCGGCCTCGGTGATGCCGGCCTGCGCCAGCTCCGGCTCGGTGTAGGTGACGCGCGGGACCGCCACCGGATTTACACGCACCGGCAAACGGAACAAGGCATTCCGGATGACGAGGCCGGCGTGATAGTTGGCGGCCTGTGTAAGACGCGGCTGGCCGGAGACGACGTCGCCGATGGCATAAACGCGCGTGTTGCGCGTCTTCAGCTTGCGGTCCACGCGGATGCCGGTGTGGTCGTAACGGATGCGCGCGGCTTCCAGGTCGAGGCCGTCGGTCGTCGGCTTGCGGCCGGTGGCGACGAAGATGTGCGTGCCTTCGACCGCCTCCTCTCCGTTCGCGATCTTGATCGTCACCTGCACCCGGCCATTGCTGTGCGCGACCCGCGCGACCGTCACTCCCGCACGGATTGAGACACCCTCGCGTTCGAGCTGGGCCAGCACGGTCGCCACGGCTTCCGGATCGTCGGTCGCGAGCGGCTGCGCCGCTTCGAGCATCACCACGTCGCTGCCCAGGCGGCGGAAGGCTTGCGCCGTCTCCACGCCGGCCGCGCCCGCGCCGATGATGACGAGACGATCCGGCCGCTGCTTGAGATCGAAGATAGTGTCGTTGGTGAGGTAAGGGCCGGTATCGAGGCCGGGGATCGGCGGCACCGCCGGCGTCGAGCCGGTGGCGATCACGAAGCGCCGCGCGCGGATTTCAGTGCCACCGGCGACGACCGTGCGGCGATTTTTGAACTTCGCGTTGCCTTTGATGACGCGCACGCCGAGGCCGGCGAAACGCTCTTCGGAGTCGGTCGGGGCAATCGACGCAATCACCCTTTGCACATGGTCGTGAACGGCGGCGAAATCAATGTCGATGGCGGCCGCGGTTATCCCAAACGCACGGGAGTTCTGCATGATCTCGGCGCGCCGGGCGGCCGCGAGCAACGCCTTCGACGGGACGCAGCCGGTGTTGAGGCATTCCCCCCCCATGGCGCCGCGCTCGATCAGCACCGCCGATACGCCGAAAGCCGCGGCGGCCGCGGCAACCGACAGCCCGGCGGCGCCGCCGCCGATGACGCAGATATCCGGTGTCAGTACGTCCGCCATGCCCCCTCAACGTGTCCCCGAACAAGCTCGAATCACGCCCGCACGCGGGCGCGAAGGCGTTTAACCGCCACCGGCACCAGCGCCAACAGCCCCAGCGCGACCAGGGCGCCGATGAGCTGCCAGGTCAGAACATCCCCGGCGTTGAAGGCGAAGTGGCAATCGGTGCGGCCGGCGGCAAGGCACTCCCGGTAGGCG
>DASXOK010000040.1:0-3453 GCA_036494425.1 Pseudolabrys sp. | reverse complement strand
AGTCGAGGCGTCGAAGTTTGACCTCAACTACATCGCCCTCGACGGCTCCATCGGCTGCATGGTCAACGGCGCCGGTCTCGCCATGGCGAGCATGGACATCATCAAGCTCTACGGCATGGCGCCGGCGAACTTCCTCGATGTGGGCGGCAGCGCCACGAAAGATCGCGTCACCGCGGCGTTCAAGATCATCACCTCCGATCCGAACGTGAAGGGCATCCTGGTCAACATCTTCGGCGGCATCATGAAGTGCGATGTCATCGCCGAAGGCGTCGTCGCCGCAGTGAAGGAAGTCGGCCTCAAAGTGCCGCTGGTGGTTCGCCTCGAAGGCACCAATGTCGAGCTCGGCAAGAAAATCATCGCCGAGTCCAAGCTCAACGTGACGTCCGCCGACGATCTCGACGACGCCGCGCAGAAGATCGTGAAGGCCGTGAAGGAAGCCGTCTAATGTCCGTCCTCATCGATAAAAACACCAAGGTTCTCTGCCAGGGCTTCACCGGCAAGAACGGCACCTTCCATTCGCAGGCCGCGATCGCCTACGGCACCAAGATGGTCGGCGGCACCTCGCCGGGCAAAGGCGGATCGACGCATCTCGATTTGCCGGTGTTCGACACCGTTGCTGAAGCCAAAGAGAAGACCGGCTGCGACGCCAGCGTCATCTACGTGCCGCCGCCGGGCGCCGGCGACGCCATCTGCGAGGCGATCCAGGCCGAGATCCCGCTCATCGTCTGCATCACCGAGGGCATTCCGGTGATGGACATGGTCAAGGTCAAGCGCTCGTTGTCCGGCTCCAAGTCGCGCCTCATCGGGCCGAACTGCCCCGGCGTGATGACGGCCGGCGAGTGCAAGATCGGCATCATGCCGGGCAACATCTTCAAGCCGGGCTCGGTCGGTATCGTCTCGCGCTCCGGCACGCTGACCTACGAGGCGGTCTTTCAGACCAGCCGCGAGGGCCTCGGCCAGACCACCGCAGTCGGCATCGGCGGCGATCCGGTCAAAGGCACCGAGTTCATTTCGGTGCTGGAGATGTTCCTGGCTGACCCGAAGACGCAGTCGATCGTCATGATCGGCGAGATCGGCGGCGCCGCCGAGGAAGACGCGGCGCAGTTCCTCAAAGATGAAGCTAAGCGCGGCCGCAAAAAGCCGATGGTCGGCTTCATCGCCGGACGCACCGCGCCTCCGGGCCGCCGCATGGGTCATGCCGGCGCGATCATCTCCGGCGGCAAGGGCGACGCTGAGTCGAAGATCGCCGCGATGGAATCGGCTGGCATCAAGGTGTCACCGTCTCCGGCGCGCATCGGCAAGACGCTGGTGGAAGTGCTCAAGGGCTGATGGCTGGCGGCCCGCCTTTTGCGGGCCGCCTCACCCTGCCAGGTAATATGACACGAGGGCGCCAAGGCTGATGCCGGCGCCAATCGCCAGCCTCACCGGCTGATGCCAAGTGCTGCGCACAGCCGGCGCCGCCGCCAGCAGCAGAAACGGCAGAAAAACGAACACGTATCGTGAGCTGAATTGATGCGTGATCTTGGCGTTGGAGATTATGCCGAGCAAGGCGGTGCACCCGCATAGTCGGGTGAACCAATTTTCTCGATCCTGCCAGATGAAGCCGGCCCAACAGATCAAAAACGAAACGGCCATCAACGACAATAGAATGTTGAAGCCCGCGCCGACGATTGGAGCCTACGTCCCGGGAAGAAGTGGTTCGAGCAGCGAAGCCAGCGGCAGGATCGGCCGGTCGATCGCGAACGAAAGTGCGATGCTGACGATCGCGATTGCAAAAACCAGCCACTTTCTTCTGATCAGAATGGCATAAATCTCCGGCGCAAAGAGCGCGATGATGGTGCCGGCATAACCGGCGCTGCGAATGCCGTTCGAGAGTGAAATGCCTTCTCCGTTCGACGCAGAGCGCGGCGGGATGAATCCGCCCCACAGCAGAAAGACCGGTCCGGTCACCAGTACGACGACGGCACCGATCAGTGCGATCCGCACGATGTCACGTTGATCGAGCACGCCGGCTCTCCAGCGAATGGCGAGCAGTAGGCACGGCAAGATGACGAGATAGTTCTGACGTCCAAGCACGGCAGCCGCCATCGCTAACCCGCACACCAACGCAGCCGGAATTGACAAGGATTGCCAATTCTTGTCGTCGACGATTTTGCCGATGAGCAACAGCGCGGCGACCATGAGTAGTGCCGCTGGCATTTCCGTCAATATCATGCCCGCGGACACGCCGACGCTTGGAAGCATCGTGAAACTTGCGGCAAGCAGCACCGGACTGGGAGAAAGCGCGGTGACCGCAGGATCGCGGCCAGCGAGCCTCATTTTAAGGATCCGCCACATTAGAACCATGGCTGCGATCAGCATCGCGAAGCTGATGAACCTGCTCCATGGGAAGGCCAGTCCAAACACGCGGTCTATGAGCGCATAGACGATCGTGAAGGTCGGTCCCGGCGCGCCTGGAAATTCGCGGAGAAAGTTGATCGTGAAGCCGCATTGTTTGAAGAGAGCGACTGTGTCGAGGAACCAGGGCTCATCGTAGATCGGATAAGCTGGCGACACCGAAATGAGAACGCAGAAGGCGAGCGTCGCCGCGCTCACCACGCTCCAAGAGACGATTGTTTGGCTTCGTCGCGACGCCATCGGCGGTCATTGCGGTCAACGAGAAGGGCGGGCGGCAGTTCCGCAACTATACCTAGCTCTCAAGCGCGCCAAAACTTTTGAGTGCAAGAGTCCCGATTGCCCCCGAACCTTCCGCCCTGACAACCTTCGATGGCTGCCGTCCGAAATTGCGGCAGTGCATTTCCTGAAAATTGGGGTATCAAGCCGCGTCTGAATCGGGCTCGAAGCGATGAAATCCCGATTCATTCCTTAAGTCTTTTGTAGACTTACAGTCGTCATAAATAGGGTAAAGAACACGCGCCGCCGGTTTCCCGGGCCTTCCAGGGCCACACCGATGTGATTTGCGCGTTTTCCATCGCGCCAAGGTAGGTTGCCATGTCCCGTCAGGACGCCAACGCCGTTTTCGCTCATACCTCCTTCCTCTATGGCGGCAACGCCGCTTACATCGAGGATCTCTACGCCAAGTACGAAGCCGACCCGGCAGCGGTCGACGCCGAATGGCGAGAATTCTTCGAGAGCCTCAAGGACGACTCCGCCGACGTCGTCAAGAGCGCCAAGGGCGCCTCCTGGAAGAAGCCGAACTGGCCGGTCCGCCCCGATGGCGATCTGGTCGCCGCGCTCGATGGGCAATGGGCCGAGACCGAGAAGCGCATCAGCGAGAAGATTTCTGCGACTGCGAAGACCAAGGGCGTCGAGCTCGCCTCCGCCGACGTGATGCAGGCGACGCGCGATTCGCTGCACGCGCTGATGCTGATTCGCGCCTACCGCATCCGCGGCCACTATTACGCAAAGCTCGATCCGCTCGGCCTCGAGCCGGCGAAGGACGAGTCGGAGCTC
>DASXOK010000039.1:0-2261 GCA_036494425.1 Pseudolabrys sp. | reverse complement strand
AGGCATGCTCTTCGTCGGGGCCGACGATGGTCACCATGTCCTGCAAGGTGGTAATGCCCCCGCGCAGGCATTCGGCCGCGTGCAGTTGCGTGCGCACGGCGATCTCCTCGACCGGCCGGCGCGGCCAGGCTGATGGGAACGCCGACAGCCCCCACACTTCGAGCGGCTCCTGTTCGAACAGGCCGCGCAGCAGCACGTCGTGCGAATGCGAATGCGCATTGACGAAGCCGGGCGTGATCAGCTGCCCGGCCGCGTCGATAATCTCGGCGCCGGCGGCGCTCGCGCGCGCCGCCGCCGCTTCGCCGAGCGCAGCGATGCGCCCGGCTTCGATGAGAATATCCATCGCGGGCGGCTGATGCAGCTCGCCTTCGGAATCGAGCACACGCCCGCCCGCGATCAGGATCGGTCTGGTCATCGTTTGACGCGTCAGTGCGGCGGCATGCGCTCCGACTTCGGCGGCAGGTAGTCGACCGTGTAGACGTCGGCGAGCTTCGGCGGATCCTTGATGTCGTAGACCTGCGTGTTCACGTCGATGGTCTCTTGCATGCGCTTGGGATCCACGCTCCCCAGGCCGTTGTTCAGGACGTCGGGCGTCAGGATGTTGTCGTGGAGCAGCAGATCAAGCCGGTCCTTCTCCAGCTTCACGTTGAACATCGGATCGCGGGACAGCAATGATTTCATCCCGGTTTCCTTGTCCTTCATCGTAGCGATCTCGCCTTCGATGGTCGCCTTGACGAAGGCTTTCACGATGTCTGGATGCGCGGCTGCGAAGGCCGGCTTCACGATCACGGCGCTGCCGTAGAGATCGAGGCCGTGCGTGGCGTAGGGCATCGCGACGATTTTGTCGCGCGGGATGCCGACGCCGATCAGGTTGAAGATGGAGGTCGTCGTGAAGCCGGTAATGGCATCGGCGCCGCCTTTCACGAGCAGTGCCTCACGCAGGTTCGGCGCGACAGACAGCCAAGTGACAGACTTCGGATCGATGTTGTTCGCCTTGGCGAACACCGGGAACATCAGCCGGCTGGCATCGCCGTCGGGTGCCGCCAGCTTTTTGCCGGCGAGATCGGCCGGCGTCTTGATGCCGGACTTTTCGAGCGTGATGACGGCCGCGGCCGTGCGGTCGAACACTTGATAGACGGAGACCAGATGCTGAGCCGGGTGCTCGGCATTGAACTTTATCATCGGACTGATGTCGGCAAATCCGATGTCGTAGGCGCCGGACGCGACCTTCACGACCGTGTCGCCGGAGCCGAAGCCGCGATCCATCGTGACGTTGAGGCCGTACTTCTTGAAAATCCCCTGATCGATAGCCATCGACCAAAATGCGTGGTTGCCCTGGTAAGCCCAATCCACGGAGAATTTGACGTTCTGCAGCGAGCCCTGGGCCTGCGCTTGCCCCATGCCCGCAGCTGCAATAACTGCCGCCAGTATCGGCGCAAAAAGGTCTCTTCGGTTCATCTCAATCCCCATTTTTATTGACGAATCCGCCGCGCCCCGCTCGCGCCGACGGCGTCATTTTGTGTAAGCAAGCTATGTGCCACTGTGAGGAACAATCCCCGCCTCCGGGAGACGAGTCAATTCTTGAGCGGCGTCGCGACGGGGTTCCCATAAACAAAAACGCCGGCGATGTCTCGCCGGCGTCTGCATCTTGATGTTGAGGACTTGGATCAGCGCTCGCTGTAGCGGCCATTGGGTCCGCGCTGCGGCGGCCCGTAGTACTGGCGCTGCGGCTGCCGGTAGCCGTCTTGAGCGCGGGCGCCGCCGAACAGCCAGTCGAAGAAGTTCGGGCCGTTGTCGTAGCGCGGTCCATAGCCGCGGTCGCCCCCGCCATACATGCCGACCGGCACGCGCACCGGCTTGGCCGACGTGTTCGGCGGACGGTCGATGGCGATGTCGGCGACCTTGCGCTCGCTGCCCTTGAGGATGGCGATCATCTTCGCGTCGTGGCCGTAGACGTCGTCGCGCAGTTGCAGCTTGCCGTTCTCGTCGACGAAAGCGGTCTGATAGGTCAGGTGCACCCAGAGCGGCTTCGGGAAGTTGATGTTGATCTCGTTGTCCCCCAGCATCGATTCGATGCGCGCCTCGGTGTAGTGCTCATTCGGCTGCGTCAGCGACAACAGCTTCTCCGCATAAGTGAACGGGTTCTGCACGCGCATGCAGCCGTGGCTGTAAGCGCGCTTGTCTTTGGCGAAGAGGTACTTGTCCGGCGTGTCGTGCTGGTAGACGAGGAACTTGTTGGGGAAGTTGAAGCGGATGCGTCC
>DASXOK010000038.1:0-8422 GCA_036494425.1 Pseudolabrys sp. | reverse complement strand
TAGATTGGCCGACCTATCCTCATCGCACCCCATCAGGCGGCGGCCTCGCGCCGACCCCGGACAGAAGCAAGTCCCCGGCGAGTGGATGACGCAAAAAAGGGATTGACCAATCGAGGCCCGTTACAGAAGCCCGGATGAGCGAAGCGAAATCCGGGATTCACACGCACAAGCACCGCCCCGGGTTTCGCTTCGCTCACCCGGGCTACGTGCTACGCGCTCCGACCCAACCCCGCCGGCCTTCGGCGGCGCCCCTCCCTTTTCAGGGCAGGGATAGAGAGCAAGTGGGGTGCATATGCGCTAGCTCTTCGGGCCGTCGTCCGGCTCGGCGATGACGAGCGCCCAGTAGACCTTGTACTTGGAGCTCGGCGTGTACACCGCTGCGATGCCCATGCGGGTGGCGCCTTCGAGCAGCATATTGGCGCGGTGCGGCGGGGAATCACGCCAGCCGGAGAACGCTTCCGCCAATGTGTGATAGCCGGCGCTGACGTTCTCCGCGGCGCGCTTCGCCTGGTAGCCCGACGCCTTCAGCCGCACATTGAACGGCTTGCCGGCGCTGTGATCGAGCTTGTCGCGCTTGGCCATGATCTCGGCCTGCGCCTGCGCCATCTGCATCAGCTGCGGATCGAGGGTGACCGCCGGCAGGCCGTTATTGGCGCGGTAGCCGGAGATCATCGAGGCGGCGGCGGCCGCGTCGAGCTCGGCGCCGGGCTGCGCGAGATTACGATAGAAGCTCGGCTCGGTCTTGGGCACGTAGGTGTCGTTGCCGGCGCAGGCGGCCAACATGAGCAGCCCGAGCAGCAGCGCGGGCAGGCGGACGTGCTTCACGATGGGTGTGCTCCGAATCGAGGGATGGCGGCGACAAAAAGCCAAAGGACCATGGCCGAACGGTGGTGAAGGAACCTCAAATCTCGTGGGTTCCGCGACAAGACTGACACGGGATCACCCTGGCGCCTGCCAAATTCGCCCACTAGCATGGACGGCAAAAGAAGCCGTTCACGGCAACCAGGGAGAAACGCCATGTCAGACCAACCGGCCGCCCGGACTCCGGGCGCCAAACGCGCCGCGCCGGGCGAATATCTGTTCGATCTCGGCACCGTGCAGAAGATCATGGGCGGCCCGGCCTACTCCACCGCGCATGGGCCTTGCGTCGAAGGCGACCGCATGATCGTCGGGCTGATGCGCATGCCGGCCGGAACCGGCGCAGAGGCGCATTCGCATCCGAACGAGCAATGGATCTACGTGCTCGAGGGCACCTTCCGCGCCGAGATCGAAGGCCGCCAGATCGACGCCACGCCGGGCTCCGTCGTCTACATACCGGCCAACACGGTGCATGCCGGGCGCGCGACCCCGGATGCCGATGTCGTGTTCTTCACCGTCAAGGATGCCTCGCACGGACTGCACGGAATGAAAGCAAGCTGACCGGCGCCTGGCACACGGAGGCGATGAGAACCTCCGGTGCAAACACATCATCATTGGGGAGGATACAATGAAGCGTCTCGGCGTGATGCTATTGTCTGCGCTTATGCTCGCGCTCGGCGCGAGCGCCGCGGCGGCGCAAGAGAACTATCCAAATCGCCCTGTGAAAGTGCTTGTGCCATATGCGCCGGGCGGCGCCACGGATATCGTCGCGCGCATCATCGGCGACGAGATGCAGAAAATCACCGGGCAGCCGTTCCTCGTCATCAACAAGCCGGGCGCCTTCGGCGTGCTGGCGATCGAAGAGATGACGAAGGCCGATCCCGATGGCTATACGCTGATGATCGGCAATGTCTCGACCAATGCGATTACGCCGGTCATCTACGCCAAGAAGCTTTCCACCGACTATGCGAAGAGCGTCACCGCGGTGACGAACTTGGTCGATGTGCCGGCGTTCCTGATCGTGTCGACGGCGGACGGCTTCCCGCCCAAGAGCGTGCCGGAGCTCGTCGCCTACGCGAAGAAGAACCCGGGCAAGGTGCATTACGGCACCGTCGGCATCGGCTCCTATCCGCATTACGACATGGCCTATTTCGCCAAGCGCGCCGGCGATCTCGATCTGGCCGGGCTGCCGAACAAGAACGGCGCCGCCGGCGTGATCCAGGACATGCTGCGCGGCGATGCGCAGGCGGCGTTCCTCAACGTCGCCTCGACCGCCGGCCAGGTGCAGGCCGGCAAGCTGCGGCCGCTCGCGGTGGTCAATCATGCGCGGCTGCCGGATTATCCCGATGTCCCGACGATGCAGGAGATGGGCTTCGCCGATGTCGGCACCGTCGCCTGGAACGGCCTGTTCGCGCCGGCGGCGACGCCCCGGCCGGTGCTGGAAAAGCTGTTCCACATCGTGAGCTTGGCGCTGGAGACACCGGAGGTGACGAAGAAATTCGAGCAGCAGCACTTCAACATCGTGCCGAACAAGTCGTTGGACGACGCGCACGCGTGGCTCAGCGGTGAGATGGAGCACTGGCGCGACATCACCGGCGCGGTGAAGGTGGACGTGGGGCAGTGACTTCCCTCTCCCCGCTTTGGCGGGGAGAGGTGACACTTTTCGTCACGTCAAATAACGATCCTGATCGAGATTTCGCGCGTCTGCTCAACCGAAGATTTGCTGCATCCTGTGGCGCGGTCGGGTAGTTTGCTGCCCACAAAAGACGTCAAAGGCGGAGAAAGCGATGCGGTTGGGCTACTTCACGATGCCGGTGCATCCCATCGAGCGCGATTGGGCGGAGACGCTGCGCGAGGACCGCGAGGCGATCATCCTCGCCGACCAGCTCGGCTTCTACGATGCCTTCGTCGGCGAGCACCTGACCGACGCATGCGAGACCATCACCAACAGCATGCTGTTCCACGCGACGCTGATCCACGCCACCAAGACCATCAAGCTCGCCACCGGCACCACCAATATTTCGCAGATCCACCCCGTCGTGATCGCCGCCAACACCGCGATGTTCGACCACATGGCGCAGGGGCGCTTCATCATGGGCGTGAGCCCGGGCGCGCTGACCTCGGACGCCGAGGTGCTGGGGCTGCTCGACGACGACCGCAACAAGATCTTCGCCGAGGCGATCGATGTCATCCTGGCGATCTGGGAGCGCGACCCGCCTTACGACATCGACTTCCCCAACAACCGCTTCAAGGTCTCGACCACCCGCACCAAGGCGCTCGATCTCGGCGTCGGCTACATGGCGAAGCCGTTCCAGAAGCCGCGGCCGGAGATCGTGGGCACCGTGGTGGCGCCGTTCTCGCCGGGCGTCGTGCTGATGGGCAAGCGCGACTTCCATCCGCTCTCGGCGAACTTCCTCCTGTCGAAGCACATGAAGTCGCATTGGGAGAACTACGCCAAGGGCAAGGCCGAGGTCGGGCAGAAAGCGAAGATCGCCGACTGGCGCGTGGCGCGCACCATCTTCGTCGCCGACGACGACAAGACGGCGCTGGCCTATGGGCGCGAGGACGCGAACAGCCCTTATCGATTCTACTTCGAGCAAATGCGCGGCAAGATGAAGCGCGGCAACCGGCTCTACGTATTCAAGAGCCACAAAGAGCAGCCGGACGAGGAGATCACGCACGACTTCGTCATGGACAATTGCGTGATCCACGGCACGGTGAACAAGGTGGTCGACCGCATCCTCGCGCTGCGCGAGGAGATCGGCGATTTCGGCGAGCTGGTCTATGCCGGCATGGACTGGGTGGACGAGAAGCTGTCGCGCCGTTCGATGCAGCTGATGGCCGAGGAAGTCATGCCGCGGGTGAACGCGGCGATCGGCAAGAGCGCCGCGGCGGAATAATTTGAACGCACCTCCACCGCTCATCCCCGCGAAAGCGGGGATCCAGTTCTTTTGGACAAGCAGCCCCTGGATTCTCGCTTGCGCGGGAATGAGCGGAGTGTGGGATAGCCGCTCCATTCTTATTTCTTGTCATGGCCGGGCTTGACCCGGCCATCTCGTTTAGGGAGGCACTGCGCCCTCCTAAGGGGGGTCACCGGGACAAGCCCGGTGACGACAAAACATTTAGGCCGCGAACGTGGACGCAACCAGCTTCCCAAGTGAATCCACATAAGCTTCCAACTCATCCGCCTTCACGCACGCCGCGACATAGCGGTCCGGGCGCAGCAGGATGACGTGATCGGATAACTCAGCAAGGCGCGGGCTGGGCGCACCGATGTCGTGGACGACAGTGACGTCAGGGGGCGCATCGAATGCGGCGCCCTCGGCGCGCATGATCGCGATGTTTGCATCGAGCGCCGCAAAGGGCGCGGCGCCGAGCTTCACCACGGCGGCTTCAGCGCGCGGGCCGCGCACCAGTAGCGCAAAGCCGGGGCCGAGCACCTCGTCGAGCAACACCTCGCGGCCATCCGCCATGCGCACGCGCGGCTGCGGAAACATGCGGCCGACCAAAGTGCGGCGCGCGCTTTCCCCATCCGGCACGATGAAGCCTTTGGCGAAGCGCGGCGGCGGCTTGAACTTCATCTGCGCGATGTAGTCGCGCGCCTTGGGATAAAGCGATAGCGCGCGGAAGCCGGTCTCGATCGCCCAGGCGGCCAGCGCATTCGGCGGCGACATCACACGGCCGATGTTGAGCGCGAACTCGATCATGGCCCAGACGTGATCGCGCCGCTCCGGCTCATAGCTCGCGAGCAGGCCGGGGCCGAGGGTTCCGCGCGTCACCGCCGCGAGCTTCCAGGCAAGATTATAGGCATCGCGTACGCCGCTGTTCATGCCCTGCCCGGCGAACGGCGGCGTGAGATGCGCGGCATCTCCGGCGAGATAGACGCGCCCCTCGCTCCAGCGCTCGGCGAGGCGCGCGTGGAATGTATAGACCACGGTGCGCACGATGCGGCTTTTGGGCGCGGCCTCGTGCGTCTGCATCAGATGCTTCACCATTTCCGGCGCCAGCATGTCCTCGTCGCGCTCGTCATCGTGCAGCATGAATTCGTAGCGGCGCGTGAGATCGGGGCCGGGCAGCGCGATGCACGGGCGCTTCGGATTGGAGAAGACCTTGGTGTGAGGCGAGGTGACAGGCGAATTCTCCAGATCGACGATCAGCCAGCGCTCGCGGAAGGTCGAGCCGCCGAGCGTGATACCGAGCTGGCGGCGCACGGTACTCGAAGCGCCGTCGCAGGCGACGAGATAATCGCAGGCGATTTCGCGCTCGGCGCCCTCACGGCGAAGGCGCAGCGTGACGCCTTTGGCGTCTTGCGTGAACGCAACAAGCTCGTGCTGGAACAGCGGCGTCACATGGGCGAAGCGCGCGAGCGCGTCGCGCAGTTGCTGCTCCAGGATCGGCTGACGGAAGGCGTTACGGCGCGGGAAGCCGTAGGGCTGTTCGGTCGGCTGCACCTTGGCGAAGCAGCGGCCGCGCGCCGAATAATAATGCGAGCCGTAGCCGTGCACAGTCTCACGCATCACCTCCTCGACGAGGCCCGCTGCCTGCATGGTGCGCAACGATTCATCGTCGATGGAGACGGCACGCGGCTCGTGCACGGTCGCGGCATTGCGTTCGATGACGACGCAAGCGACGCCATAGACGCCGAGCAGATTGGCGAGCGTCAGGCCGGCGGGGCCGGCGCCGACGATCGCGACAGGATAATGCTGATCAACCAAGGTCCGTGGGGCCACCGCTGAAGATGGCCTTCGTTAGCATCGGACGCGCCGGCGAACTAGCGCGCCGGCGGCAGAGACGAGGAGGAGACGCCGCTGCCGACACTCTGTGGGCCGGGGCTCGACGACTCGACCATCACGCTGGAGCTTGTCGCCGAGGCGCCGGGGTCACCGTTCGCGTTGGCCATCCCCTCCGCGGGTGACCGGCCCGGCAGCACAACCACGCGGGTGCCGACCTGCACGCGGCTGAAGAGATCCTCGACATCGGCGTTGAGCATGCCGACGCAGCCGGACGAGACATAGTGGCCGATGGTCGAGGGCTGATTGGTGCCGTGGATGCGGTACAGCGTTTTGCCGAGATACATCGCGCGGGCGCCGAGTGGATTGCCCTCGCCGCCGGCCATGAAGCGCGGCAAATAAGGCTGGCGCTCGATCATTTCGGCCGGCGGGTACCAATCCGGCCATTCCTTCATGCGCGAAATGCGCTCGGTACCGGTCCAGGTGAAGCCATCGCGGCCGACGCGCACGCCGTAGCGGAGCGCCTTGCCGCCGCCGAGCACCAGATAGAGATAAGTGTGGGCGGTATCGACGATGATCGTGCCGGCCGGCTCTTTCGTCGTGTAATCGACGAGCTGCCGGCGCAGGTTCGGCGCCAGTTCCTTCGGTGCGCCGGTCTCCGGCTGATCCTCGGGCGGCAGGGCCGCGGCGGCACCCTGCGCCGGAGCCGGCTGCTGCGCCGAGCCTGGAGGAATCGCGCCGACGCTGCCGGGCGGACGGATCGCATTGGGATCGCGGCTGGCGCCGGGACCACCCGGCGGAATCGGATCGAGCTGGTGGCCATAGACCGGCGGACGCCCATCCGGCGTGGCGAAACCCGGAGCCGGCGGCATGATCGCATCGGCTTCCTCGTCGGGAGTCGGAAGCGTGCGGCTCTGGTAGCTGCGCGACTGCTGCGGCGCTTGCTGGACCTGACGATACACCGGTGGAGCCGCCTGGCTGTCGTCATCGCCATAGACGCCGGGAGGCGGCAGCGAGTCGTCATAGGCCGGCGGCGGCGCGGCGCGATAATAGGGCGGCGGCGCCATCCGATAGGACTGCGCCTGCGCCGGCACGACGAGAAAAGCGGCTGCGGACGGCAGCGCGAGCAGAAATGCACTCAATGGTCGGATCATTGCCCACCTTGGAGTCTGACCGAATCAGACTGGATCGACGCGACTAACACTTTGCGTGCGCAGTCACCTTTCCGGAAATCATTCGTGTCCCCAGACGCTTCCGGGGCCGACGCCTCTCTCGGAAACTGCGCGTGATGGACAGCGTCCCCGCCGCCAATTCGGGTCTTGGATGCCCTGGGATGAAGGCGCATTCAAGACATTATTGCGACTTTCTACCTCACCCCGCCGGCGTGACACTAATGCGCAACAGGCGCGGCCTTCTGGTCGACCGGCCGCAGCAGCAGGAGCACCAGCGGGACCATGATGGCCGCGAAAAGCGCCGCCTGCCGGAACACGTCGATATAGGCGAGCAGGGCCGCCTGGTTTTCCACCATCTGGCCGATCCAGCCGATGACCTGCCCCTGCGCCTGGGCGAGTGACGAACCCTGGGCGATAAAATAGTCGGTCATCTGTTGGACGGTGTGCTTGTAGGCAAGCGAGGACGGATAGACGTGCTCGACCAGGCGCGCCTGATGGAACTGCGAGCGCTGCGCGATCTCGGTATTGGCCAGCGAAATGCCGATGCTGCCGCCGAGATTGCGCGCGACGTTGATCAGCGCCGAGGCCTGGTTGGTGTGCTCCGGACCGAGGCCGGCATAGGCGGCGATGTTGATCGGGATGAATAGAAGCGGCAGGCCGAGCATCTGGAACACACGGCCCCAGCTGAAGAAGTCGAACGAGGCGTTCGGTACCAGCGAGGTCATGTGCCACATGGCGAGTGCGACGATGCCCATGCCGGCGGCCATCATGTATTTCGGCTGCACGCGGCTCGACAGCGCGCCGGAGACCGGCATCATCACCAGCATGGCGACGCCACCGGCCATCATCGACAGTCCGGCGAGATAGGCCGTGTAGGCGTAATTGGTCTGCAGAAGCTGCGGCACGATTTGCGTCGAGGCGAAGAGCACGGCGCCGACCGCCATCATCACCAGGAACGACGTGCCGAACTGGCGCCCCAGCAACAGGCGCAGATCGACGATCGGGTCGTCGCGCGTAAGCTCCCAGGCGAAGAGGAAGACGAACGAGGCGGCGGAGATGACGGCGAAGGTGACGATGAACTGCGAGTGGAACCAGTCGTCCTCCTGACCGCGGTCGAGCACGATCTCCAGGCAGCCGAGCGCCAGCGCCACCAAAATGAAGCCGAGCCAGTCGATGCGCAGACCGCGGCTGAGACGCTCGCGGCGTTCGCGCTCGAGCACCTCGGGCTCGACCAGCATCCATTGCACCAAGGTCAGCGAGAGTATGCCGAACGGAATGTTGATGAAGAATATCCAATGCCACGAGTAGTTGTCGGTGATCCAGCCGCCGAGGGTGGGGCCGATGGAGGGTGCAAGCACGGCGACGAGGCCGTAGAGGGCGAAGGCCTGTCCGCGCTTGTGGGGTTCGAAGGAGTCGGCCATGATGGCCTGGGCCATGGGCTGAAGGCCGCCGCCGCCCGCGCCTTGGAGCACGCGGAAGAGAATCAGCAGCGGCAGGGTGGGTGCGATACCGCACAGGAAGCTGGAAACGGTGAAGATAACGATGCAGATAAGAAAGAAATTGCGGCGGCCCATGACGCTTGAAGCCCACGCGCCCAGGGGGAGAACGATGGCATTCGATACGAGGTAGCTGGTCAGGACCCAGGTTCCCTGGTCGATGCTG
>DASXOK010000037.1:0-7178 GCA_036494425.1 Pseudolabrys sp. | reverse complement strand
AGGATGGATCTGCGACTTCTTTTCTTGCTCCAGCCAGCGCATCGAAGCGGTCCCGATAGACACAGTCGCTGGCGCGGGCAATCACAGCCACCAGCCATGGACGCGTCAAGGTTGCGAGCATGGAGTAGCACGCGCTGTCTGTAAAGAGGTTCGCCTGGGGCGGATCCGGGCCAGGCGCGCGTTCGTATTCGCACGGCGCACAAGCTGCCCTGCACGTCAAGCAACCCTCCGCCTTGGTCTCGACCGCCTCATGCTGTAGGCGCGGGCGCGATCCCGCCTTGCCCCGCCGCGGAACCGCGCGGCCATTACCGAGTATTTCCGTTCATGCTGACACGCCGCAATCTCAGTTTGCTTCCCGTCGCCACCGCCGCTCTCGCGGCAACCGCGCGCATGGCCGGCGCACAGACGCCCACGCCGGCTGCCCCGCGTGACTACACCGAGCCGCTCGGCATCGCGCTCGAAGGCTGGCCCTATCCGGCGCCGGTGAAGTTCCTGCCGCTGACAATGGAAGGCCAGGCGCTGCGCATGGCCTATATGGACATCCCGCCCACCGGCGCGGCGAACGGGCGCACGGCCGTGCTGCTGCACGGCAAAAACTTCGACAGTTCCTACTGGTTCGGCCCCATCCAATGGCTGACACAGGCTGGCTTCCGCGTCGTGGTGCCAGATCAGATCGGCTTCAACAAATCGTCCAAGCCCGATCTCGACTACACGTTCGAGGGGCTTTCGGCGAACACCGTCGCGCTGCTCGACGCATTGCAGATTCGCACGATCGTGCTGGTTGGCCATTCCACCGGCGGCATGCTCGCTGTGCGCATGGCGTCCGCCTATCCGCAGCGCGTCGAGAAACTCGTGCTCGAAGACCCGATCGGCCTCGTCGATTATCGCGAATTCATCCCGCCGCAGACGACCGAAACGCTGCTCCATGTCGAACGAAACTACACGACGGAAACCTATCGCGCCTTCGTTGCGCATTACTTTCCGCGCCTGCCGCCCGCGCAATACGAGCCGTTCGTGGAATGGCGCATGCGCATCACGCACAGCGGCGAGTTCGAGCGCTTCGCCCGCGCCACGGCGCTGACCTATCAGATGATCTATCGCGGGCCGGTGCGCGATCTCTATCGCACACTGGCGATGCCGGTGCTGCTCTTCGCCGGCGAGAAGGACAGGAGCTTCCCGCTGATCCAGTACGCTCCCGCCAATAAGCGCGCGAGCCTGCCGATGATCGCAGCTGCCGCCAAATCCGCGGCGGCCGACCTCCAGCACGGCCAGCTCGTGATCGTGCCCGGCGTCGGCCACGTCCCGCACATGGAGGCGCCCGACCTCTTCCGCGAGGCCTTCATGAAATTCGTGGCGTGAGGGTATCCGTCTTAGTAAGACGCTTCCCGGGCGGCGCGGGCCGATTGCGTAAACCGGATGAAGCGGATGTCACCTCGGATCATTGTCGCGAGTTTCGTTGGTACGGCGATCGAATTTTACGACTTCTATGTATACGGCACGGCCGCGGCGCTCGTTCTAGGGCCACTTTTCTTCCCGTCGAATTCGCCGAGCGCACAACTGCTCGCCTCCTTCGCGGCCTTCGCCATCGCCTTCATCGCCCGGCCGATCGGCTCGGCCATTTTCGGCCACTTCGGCGACCGCAGCGGCCGCAAGAAGACGCTGGTCGCCTCGCTGCTGATCATGGGCATCTGCACGACTTTTGTCGGCGTGCTGCCGAGCTATGCGCAGATCGGCGTCTGGGCGCCCGTGATCCTCTGCGTGCTGCGCTTCGGCCAAGGCATCGGCCTCGGCGGCGAATGGGGCGGCGCAGCGCTCTTGGCAATCGAGAACGCGCCCGACGGGCGCCGCGCCTGGTTCGGCATGTTTCCGCAGCTCGGCGCGCCCATCGGCTTCATCGCCGCCAACGGCTTCTTCCTGCTGCTCGCGGCAATGCTCGACAAGGATCAGTTCCTCGCCTGGGGCTGGCGCCTGCCGTTTCTCTTGAGCGCGGCGCTCGTCGTGATCGGGCTCTATGTGCGTCTCAAGCTGACCGAGACGCCGGTCTTCCAGGCGGCGATGCGGCACGAGCGTCCGGCGCGCGTGCCGCTCGGCGAACTGTTCAGCCGCTACGGCTGGCAGACGCTCGCCGGAACGTTCTCCATGGTCGGCGTCTATGCGCTGTTCTATCTCAGCACGGTCTTCGCCATCGGCTACGGCACGACGGCGCTGAAATTTCCGAGCCGCGATTTTCTCACGCTCGAATGCTTCGCCATCATCGGCATGGCCGTGGCCATCCCGATTTCCGGTCACTTGGCCGATCGCTTCGGGCGGCGACCGGTGCTCATTGCCGGCTTCGTGCTGACGGCCCTGTCCGGTTTCCTGTTCAAGGCCGGCCTGGGCAGCGCTTCGATGAGTGTCGTTGGGCTGTTTCTGTTCGGGCAACTGTTTCTGATGGGACTCGTCTTCGCGCCCATGGGCGCCTTTTTGCCGGAGCTATTCCCGACGCGCGTGCGCTACACCGGCGCGTCGGTCACTTACAACGTGGCGGGTATCCTCGGCGCGTCGTTCGCGCCCTACATCGCGCAATCGCTGGCCGCCACAGGCGGCATCGGCTGGGTCGGCGCTTATCTCAGCGTCGTGTCGCTGGTCAGCCTCGGCGCGGTGCTGCTGATCGGCGAGACGTCAGGCGTCGACCTCGCGCAGGCGAAGGGGGTTCCCGAGGCGGCGGAATAGACAGCCGTTCGCCTCGCGCCGCGGCGTCGGTCTTGGAAGACCGACGCCGTGTGCTCGGAAAACCTTCGTCAGACGTTGCTGACTCCGCCGTCGACGACCATGTCGGAGCCCGTCATGAACGAGCTCTCATCCGACGCGAGGAAGAGTGCCGCGTTGGCGAGTTCATCGGGATGCGCGAGTCTCAGCATGGGCGTGTAGGCAGTGTAGCCCCGACGAATTTCGACGGCGTGCTCGGGCGAACTCGCCTGGTCGTCGAGCATCGGCGTGTCGACGACGCCCGGGCTCAGCGTGTTCGCGCGGATGCCGCTGTCCTTGAACTCGGCCGCCCAGGTCCGGGAGTACGAACGCAACGCCGCCTTGGTGGCCGCGTAAGCCGAGTGGTTCGCCGGGCCCATGTAGTGCATGGCCGAGGCCACGAGGATGATCGATCCTCCATTACCCATCATCGGCAGCATCTTCTGCACGAGAAACAGGGGCGCCCTGGCATTCAGGGCGAACACGCGGTCGTAGTGCTCGGGCGTGATTTCGGGCAGCGGCACCGACTCGGTTACACCGGCGTTGGACACGACCACGTCCACCTTGCCCTTCGCGCTCCTGACGACGTCGGCGACGCGGTCGAGATCCTCGAGCTTGGACGCGTCTGCCTGGATTGCGGTGACGTTTGCGCCGATGAGCCGGACCGCCTTGTCGAGCGCGTCTTGGCGCCGAGCGAAGATGAACACGTGGGCGCCCTCCTTCACGAACCGCTGGGCGATGGCGAGCCCGATGCCGCTGTTTCCGCCGCTGATCACGGCAACCTTGCCTTCCAATATCGACATGATGCTTCCTTCAGTTTGCGTCCCAGCCTCGTCGGGGCACGGTGTGTGGAGCCCAAACACGGACCGCCCTTCCGAGTGCGTTGGACGAAAGCGACGGCCGTGGTCGAGCGCCGCCGCCTGTGAAGCATCGAAATAGATTCGCCTGCGCCAGGCGTTCAGTCCGGAAGTTCGCACATTGGTGGTGCGAAATTGCACCGGCGCGAGGCTCTGACGCCAGCCGCGGCGGGCGTGTCTGGCGTTCGTGAGCAACTCAATTGAGCCACGCTCATAAGCATCGGCTAAGGACGCTGCTGCTCCTGCTATCTCGATACGAAACGCAGTTCGATGGTATTGAACACGGGTTTTAGAATGGGCACCTAATGGTGCAGGATTGCACCGTATGATCGACTGGGATGACGTTCGCTACTTTCTTGCCGTCGCGCGTGTGGGCTCGGTCCGGGCCGCCGCCGAGCGCCTCGGGGTGAACCACTCCACCGTACTGCGACGCATCGCCCAGTTGGAGGAGCGCCTCGGGGCGCACATGTTCGAGAAGCTGCCTTCGGGCTATCGGCTGACGGATGCGGGGGAGGAGGTCCTCGAGTTCGCGGATCAGATGGAAGCGTCGTCGAACCAGCTGGTGACGCGCGTCTTGGGTCGCGACCAGAGCGTACGCGGGCTTCTGCGGGTGACGCTGGCGCCGACCCTCGCGACGCACCTGCTCATGCCGGACTTCGCCGACTTCGCGCGGCTTCACCCCGAGATGGAGATACTGTCCTCCGATGAGGCGGTGAACCTGACCAAGCGACAGGCCGATGTCGCGATCCGCGTCGTCTACGAACGCAGCGCCCTGCCGCTCAATCTTCACGGCCTGAAGGGACCGGAGCTGTTCAGCGGTGTCTACATGTCCCGCGACCTGCTCGCCGCATGGCGCGCGGGAGCGCCTGATCCCATCCGGTGGATCGTCAAGAACATTGATGGCATCCCCGACTGGGCGCGCGGAGGTGAGGTTTGCACCACAGAGGTTCCGTTCAGGACCACGGACGCCGGGGCGCAGATCGTGGCGGTACGGCAGGGGCTCGGGATGACGACGCTGCCGTGTTTCGTCGGAGATTCCGACCCGTTGCTGGTGAGGGTGCCCGGCACTGATCTAAGCCCGCACGGCACGCTCTGGCTTCTCACGCAGGGCGAAACGCGCAAGACGAAGCGCGCAAGACGAAGCGCGTGCGGCTCTTCGCGTAGTTCGTATCCCGCAGGCTCGCCGCGTATGTGCCACTTCTGGCGGGACTGGAGCCCTGCCCGGATGCGATGAATCGATTGTGATGATGTGACGGATTGCGGAAGGCGCGCAGATGAGCGGGCTAATCTATTGAGCTATAAGAGAAACCTGGAGCGGGCGAAGGGATTCGAACCCTCGACCCCGACCTTGGCAAGGTCGTGCTCTACCCCTGAGCTACACCCGCATCCGGTAGTCATCTGGCCAGGCGCCTTGAGCGCCGGCCGCCAAGGCCGTTCGTATAGCCACATCCGGGCGGGCTTGGCAACAGCCGCGCGAGCGCCTTAGTACCGCTGTTGCCAATGCTTGGCGCGGCGCCGCTCCGGTAGGGGCTGGGCGACGAAATACGGGTTCGGATTGCAGAACCCGCGGTTGCCCGCCAGGATCGTCGGGCGGCATTGCTCAATGGAGGCGTATTGGCAGTCCCAATAGGCGTCGCTGGGCCCCAAATTTATCACCGCACACCACGGCGCAGGGGCACCGTTATATCCAGACCCTGCCAGCGCGGGCCAGGATCCAAACATTGGAGCCGTCACAAAAACGGCCGCGATGAGCAGTTTACGCATGGCTTCGACCTCGCAGGCCCCCGGTGATATTAACACCGGCGCGGTTCCAAATGTTGCCGTTCATTGCAAACTTATCCCGTAGACGCCATGCCCAAGACCTCTGAGCAGCTATTCGCCGCGCTCGACGCGCTCGGCATTCCCCATAGTACCGTCAAGCACCAGCCGCTGTTCACCGTGGAGCAGTCGCAGGCGCTGCGCGGCAAGATTCCCGGCGGGCACAGCAAGAACCTGTTCCTGCGCGACAAGAAGTCGGCGATTTACCTGGTGGTAACCCTGGAAGACGCCAGCATCGACCTGAAGGGCCTGCACCGTATCCTTGGCGCCAGCGGGCGCTTCTCGTTCGGTTCCTCGGACTTGCTGCGCGAGCTCTGGGGCGTGGAGCCGGGCTCGGTCAGCCCCTTTGGCGCCATCAATGACACCGAGGGCCGGGTCACGATCGTGCTCGACGCCGCCATGATGGAGCGCGGCCTCCTCAACTTTCATCCGCTGATCAACACCATGACCACCTCGATCCGCAGGGAGGACCTGGTCAAATTCCTCGAGTCGACGGGCCATGTGCCGCGGATCGAGCGGCTGTCGGGACTGGCGCCCGCGACGGAGTGATATGATTGCATTCGCACGCCGGATGACCCATCTAATCGGCTTGGAACCTTCGATTTCCAGCGCGTAAAGCCAAAGTGGCGAGGAACAATGCTGCAGAATGGCGGGGCAATGACGGCGGCGGTCGACGTGGTCAAGGAGACGACCACCCAAGGCTTCATGAAGGACGTGATCGAGGAATCCAAGCGCCAGCCGGTGCTGGTGGATTTCTGGGCGCCGTGGTGCGGCCCGTGCAAGCAGCTCACGCCGATCCTGGAAAAGACGGTCACGGCCGCCAAGGGCAAGGTGAAGCTCGTCAAGATGAATATCGACGACCATCCGGCCATCCCCGGCCAGATGGGCATCCAGTCGATCCCAGCGGTCATCGCCTTCTCCAACGGCCAGCCGGTCGACGGCTTCATGGGCGCGCTGCCGGAGAGCCAGGTGGTCGCGTTCCTGGAGCGGCTGACAAAAGGTAAAATCAGCGGCGAAGACCAGGACCTCTTGAAGACCGCCGACGAGGCGCTGGCGAGCGGCGATCCGGCCACCGCCGCCGACATCTACGCGCAGCTCCTGGCCGAGGACAGCGGCAACATCCCGGCGCTCGCGGGGCTCGCACGCTGCTACGTCGAAACCGGCAACATCGAACAGGCGAAGAAGACGCTCGCCATGGTGCCAGAGACGAAAGCCAACGACGCGGCGGTGACGGCGGCGCGCGCGGCGATCGATCTCGCGGAGAAGGCCAAGTCGGTCGGACCGATCGATGAATTGCAGGCGAAGGTCGCCGCCAATCCGCTCGACCATCAGGCACGCTTCGATCTCGCCACCGCGCTCAATGCGGCCGGCAGGCGCGAGGACGCGGCCAACAATCTGCTCGAGATCATCCGGCGCGACCGCAAATGGAATGATGACGGCGCGCGCAAGCAGCTCGTCCAGTTCTTCGAGGCCTGGGGCTTCGCCGATCCGGCGGCGGTCGAAGGACGCAAGCGTCTGTCGTCGATTTTGTTTGCATGATGTCTGGTGCGCGACCACGCCGTCCTCATCCTGAGGAGGGCGCGGGACGCGCCCGTCTCGAAGGATGGGGACGGCCCTCATGCTTCGAGACGCCCGCCTTCGGCGGGCTCCTCAGCATGAGGGCCAACTGATGCCGATGAATGCGCAGTATCGTGGGCCGGTCGATATGCCCAGCGTGATCCCGGTGTTTCCATTGCCGGGCGCGCTGCTGCTGCCACGCGGACAGATGCCGCTCAA
>DASXOK010000036.1:0-8103 GCA_036494425.1 Pseudolabrys sp. | reverse complement strand
GTCGGTGCCGTTCATGGAAGGCTTGAAATTGGCGTTCACTTTCTCGCTGGTCCTGAACCTGATCTCGGCGGCCGCTTCCTGGCTGTGCGGCCCCAAGTCGTAGACAAGTCCGAGAATGCCGTCGCGCGGTCAGGGTGCCTTTTCGCCGAGGCGCCGCACCAACTCCTCGATAAAGGCGCGCTGCCCGGGCAATATCTTTTTGCGCGCGGTGCTGAGCGTGAAATAGGCGATACGGTCGATTTCCGGGAAGCTCTGCATCTTCCCGGAATGCGGCGGCCATTCCATCTCGAACGTATTGCTGGTAAACGCGGTGAGGTCGAAGTCGCCCTCCAGGGCAAAGGCGTGCACCAGCTTGCCGCTCTTTTGGCGCAACGGTGTGAGCGCTGTCAGTTCGCCGTCGGCAACAAGCCCGGTCTCTTCGTTGAACTCGCGCTTGGCGCAGGCCAGCACGTTGTCCGATTCGACGGTGCCTTTCGGGATCGACCAGGCGCCTTCATCCTTGTTGCGCCAATAGGGACCGCCCGGATGCGCCAACAGGAATTCCACGCTTCGCCCGCGGCGGAAAGCGAGAATGCCGGCGCTGACCTCAGTGCGGCGAGACATGGGTCCCCTCGGCGGGCGGCTCGCGGAGGGCCGAGCCGACTCCCGGACATAAGCAAAGCACGGGCCGCGTGCGGCGCCCAACCGTCAAAATGTGATGACAGGGCAGACCTGCGATGGAACCCGACGCCGCCTCCGGACTTTACTGGTGCTCGCATGTGGCCGGGGGCGGCACCGGAATCTGCTCATGGCCTTCGCCCAAGTCTTTTCCGATACTTGGACTGAGCTACGCGCCCTCACGTCCAAGCAGCGGAGCGCGATCCTGGCGAGCTATCTCGGCTGGACGCTCGACGCCTTCGACTTCTTCCTCCTGGTTTTCGTCCTCAAGGACATCGCCCACGACTTCGGCACCGATATCCCATCGGTGAGCACGGCCATCGTGCTGACCCTCGCCGCCCGGCCGGTGGGCGCGCTGCTGTTCGGGCTGGCCGCCGACCGCTTCGGCCGCCGGCCGACGCTGATGGTCAATATCGTCTGTTATTCGGTACTCGAGTTCGCGTCCGGCTTCGCGCCGAGTCTGGCGGTGCTGCTGGCGCTGCGCACACTTTACGGTGTGGCGATGGGCGGCGAGTGGGGCGTCGGCGCCTCGCTGACCATGGAGAGCATTTCACCGAAGACGCGCGGCATCGTCTCCGGCATTTTGCAGGCAGGTTATCCTACAGGCTATCTGTTGGCGTCCGTCGTCTATGGACTGCTGTTCACCACCATCGGCTGGCGCGGCATGTTCATGCTCGGCGCGCTGCCGGCGCTGCTGGTGCTCTATATCCGCAGCCAGGTGGATGAATCGCCGGCTTTCGCGGCCCGTGAACGAGGCGTGGGGTCGCGCGGCTTGTGGACCGTGATCCGCGGCAATCTCGGCCTGTTCATCTTCTCCATTGTGCTGATGACGGCGTTCAACTTCTTCAGCCACGGCACGCAGGATCTATATCCGACCTTCCTCGAAGTGCAGCGCCACCTGTCGCCGCACCAAGTCGGCGCAATCGCCGTCGTCTACAATATCGGCGCCATGATTGGCGGTTTGTTCTTCGGCGGCCTGTCGGAGTCCATCGGCCGCCGCCGCGGCATCGTCATCGCCTCGCTGCTGGCGCTGCCGGTCATACCGCTCTGGGTCTATGGCACCACGCCGGTGATGCTCGCCATCGGCGCCTTCCTGATGCAGGTGGCGGTGCAGGGCGCCTGGGGCATCGTGCCGGCGCATCTCAATGAGCTCTCGCCGGAGGAGGTGCGAGGCACATTCCCAGGCTTCACCTATCAGCTCGGCAACTTGCTCGCGTCGGGCAATGCGGCGCTTCAGGCCGGCCTCGCGCATGCGAATGGCGGTGATTACGAATTTGCGCTGGCTGTTGTGGCGGGCGTGATCGCGGTGGCGGTCGCCGTCCTCGCGGGCTTCGGCCGGGAAGCGCGCGGCGTGAAGTTCGCGGGAGCGGCACCCAGGCCCGCAGAGTAGATTAGGGTCGAGCGAACCATCGGTTCCTTACGGCGTTGAGGTTTCGGATATTCATGGGGATTTCATCGCCGCATGCTGCTTCAGCCGCATCGCAATGTATGGCGCGTCGAGAGGGCACAGCGTGCGGCCGTGCTGGTGGACGGTGCCGATTATTTCGCAGCGCTGCGGCACGCGATGATCAGGGCGCGGCGCTCGATCGTGATCGCGGGCTGGGACATCCACAGCCAGATGCGGCTGGTCGGACGCAGCGGCGAGGCCGATGACGGTTATCCGGCCGCCTTTGCGCCATTCCTCGCCGCGCTGGTGACCAAGAAGCCCGATCTGGATATCCGCCTTCTGCTCTGGGATTTCTCCGTGCTCTATGCCGCGGAACGCGATCCCTTTCCGACGATGCGGCTGAACTGGAATACGCCGAGCAACATCCGCTTTTGCCTCGACGATTGCGTTCCGATCGGCTCATCGCAGCATCAGAAGGTCGTGGTGATCGACGATGCGCTGGCTTTCAGCGGCGGGCTCGACATCACCGTGCGGCGCTGGGACACGAGTGCGCATAATCTCGACGAGCCGCATCGCGTCGATACCGGCGGGCGGCCGTACCGGCCCTTTCACGACGTGCAGATGATGGTCGATGGCGCGGCAGCGCGAGCCCTGGGCGAGCTCGTGCGCGCGCGATGGTCGTGCGCAGCTTGCGAAGATTTGGCACTCGTGGTCGCCGAAAGCGACCCCTGGCCGGCGCACGTGGAGCCGCACTTTACCGATGTCGATGTCGGAATTGCGCGCACCCAGCCGCGTTACGAAGAGCAGGGCCAGGTGTGCGAGGCCAAACAGCTCTTCCTCGATTGCATCGACGCTGCAGAGCGCACGATTTACATCGAAAACCAGTTCCTGACGGCGCCGCTGATTGCTTCGCGCATCGCCGAGCGGCTGCGCGCCTGTCCGGAGCTCGAGGTCTTGATCGTCTCGCCGGACGCGCATGAATCCTGGCTCGAGGCGCACAGCATGCATTCGGGCCGCGCGCGCTTCGGGGCCATGCTGAAGGAGGCGGGCGGCGCGCGCGTGCATCTGGCCTATCCGCGCGTTGCGGATGGCGGCCGCGGCAGCGCCGTGATGGTGCACGCCAAGGTGATGATCGTAGACGACGCGATCCTGCGCGTCGGCTCCGCCAATCTCAACAATCGTTCGATGGGCACCGACACCGAATGCGACCTCGTCATCGTCGCGGAAGAGGATACTCAACGGCAGAGGATCGCGGCGCGCCGCAATGGCCTCATCGGGCATCACTGCGGGGCGACGGCGGATGTGGTGGCGCAGGCGTTGGACGAGGCCGGCGGTTCGCTGATCGCGGTGGCGCGCACGCTGCGCTGTAATGGCCACAGCCTGGAGCCGATCGTCGACGGTGTGACAACGCGCGAGATGATCGACTTGCTCCAAGGCGTGGCCGATCCGCAGGAGCCGATCGGCGCGGAGGATTTCGTCGGCTCCATGGTTGGCGGGAAAGTGTCGTCCCAGCACGTGGCGACGCTTGCCAAGGTGATCGGCGCCGGGCTTCTGATCGTGGCGCTGGCCGCGCTGTGGCACTATTTGCCGTTCGCTAGTCCGCAGGCGGTGCGGGAGGCGCTCGCCTCCATCGCCGGGAATGACCTCGCGCCGGCGATCGTCATCGCCGCGTTCGTCGTTGCCGGCTGCGTCATGTTTCCCGTGACGGTGCTGATCGCCGCGACCGCCGCTACCTTCGGCCCATGGGTCGGCTTTGCTTATGCGACGTTGGGAGCGCTGGCGAGCGCCCTCGCGAGTTATGCGATCGGTGCGGCCATCGGCAAGCGCACCTTGCGCGACATTCTCGGCCCCAGGCTTAACCGCATCCGCCGGCAGGCGGCCAAGCGCGGTGTGATCACCGTGGCGGCGCTGCGCATGGTGCCGGTCGCACCCTTTACGGTGGTTAATCTCGTCGCCGGCGCGAGCTCTATCCCGGTGTTCGATTATGCCGCCGGCACGTTGCTCGGGATGCTGCCGGGGCTGATCATGATCTCCGCTGTCGGGCATCAGTTCGCCCGTATCCTCACCGCGCCGAGCGCGGCCGACTTCGCGTGGCTTACAGCGGCCGTCATCGCCTGGATTGCGCTGTCGATCGGCGTGCAGGCGCTGGTCGCACGCTACTGGAGTAGCGGCCGGTGAGTGAACGGGAAGGCGACGGCGGCAGCGTCCGTATCATGACCTGGAACATCCACGGCGCCTTCGGGCGCAATCCGCGGTTCGATCTTGCGCGCGTGGCGGCGCTGATCCGCCGCTGGGACCCGGATGTTGTGGCCTTGCAGGAGGTGGACTCGCGGCGCGCACTGGCTGACGCTACCGATCCGTTCGAATTCCTGACCGGCGCGGTCGGCCTCTACGGCATCGGCGCCAAGTCGCTGAACAGCGAGGACGGCGACTACGGACAGATGCTCATCAGCCGCTGGCCGCTGGAGAACCACGAGATATGCGACATCTCGTTTCCCGAGCGCGAGCCGCGCCGCGCCATCCGTGCCGACGTCGCGACGCCGGCAGGGTCGCTGACCGTGATCGCGACACATCTGGGCCTGAGCATCCGCGAACGGCACAGTCAGGCGCTGGTCTTGACCAAGCTCGCGGCAGGTGAGGGACCAACGGTGATAGCCGGCGACTTCAATGACTGGTTCTGGCCCGGCTCGGTCCGCGCGGTGCTGTCGCGGGTGCTCGGCGGCCGCACGCGGGCCCGCACCTTCCCCTCACGTTGTCCACTTTTTCGTTTTGACCGCATTTACTGCCGGCCACGCGAGGCCCTGGTGCGCAGTTTCGTCGACCGCGAGGCGCGGGCACTGTCCGACCATTTACCGGTGATCGCGGATGTGAGGATTGCTCCGCCACCCAGACGCCAGCCGTCAAACCCGGCATAAAGCCGGGCATGAGGATTCAGAGGTTGCGGCGCGTCACGCTTCCCACGGGCAGACGAGCGAGTTCGTCACGTGCTCGCGGTCGGGCGAGGTGAGCGCGATGCCGATGCAGTGATACGGCAATTCCGCATGCGGATTGTGGCCGCGATGGAATTTGGCGATCGGTTCGGAATAGCAGTCGCCGGCCTTCGCCTTGATCAAGATGCCTTCCTGGAAGTGCGCCTCGAACATACCTTGCAGCACCACGAAAAACGCCGGCCCATTATGCTGGTGCCAGTTGGTAAAGCCGCCCGGCAGGATCTCGGCATTGTAGATCTGCACTTTCGCCTGCGGATCGCGCGGCAGCGAGGCGTACATCACGTCGAACAGCATGTTGCGCTTGAATTCTTCACCCGGCGGCACGAGACCGCTGAGCTTCAACTTGAGGTCTTTGTAGTTATCGAGGCTTCCATCCATATCCTGTCTCCACATCCCGGCGGGTGCGTCTTAATACGCCCGGGCGCCGGGAGGGAACAAGCAAAACTGCATGGCGAAAACCCGGCGCAAAAAACCCGGCACGATGGCCGGGTTTTCGCTCCTTCGAACGCGGACGGTCCGCCAGCCGTCACTTGTCGACGGCTTCCTTCACCGCGTCCTTCACACCGCCGACGGTGTTCTGCACCTTGCCGGCAGCCTTCTGGGCCTTGCCTTCGGATTCGAGCTTGGCATCGCCGGTCGCCTTGCCCGCGACTTCCTTCACCTTGCCTTTGGCCTGGTCGACGCTGCCTTGAATACGATCCTTGTCCATCCTTGTCCCTCTCTTGTTGTTGTGAAGCAGTCGCGAGTCAACGTGTGAGCAGGCGACGATGTTCCTGCGATCCGATCAATGCGGCGTTGCGCCACGCGGGATGGCGAATTGCGAACCAACAACGGCGAAACCCCGCATTGGATTTCTCCAACACGGGGTTTCTCGTCGCGTCACCTACGCGCCGTCACTCTTCGGTGCCGTCTGCTTTTCTCGCTATTCTTTCGGCAATCCCGACACGCAACACCGTCCCTCCTTGGTGCAATTCAACGAACACCACTGTTTATTTGATATACAATTAACGCACAGGAAGATCGCTGGTTCCTGCGGATTGCCGAATATTTGGAACTATCGTCGCGTGAAAATGCAAAACGGCCGGGACGAACCCGGCCGTTCCACGTCACGATTTGTGACCTGACATTACGCGTCGAGAACAGCGACGATCTCATGTGTACCGGGATCGACGACCACGATTTGGTCGCCGACCAGGATGTAGTCGAACCCGCGCCATTCAGGGTAGATATCCACCACCTCGGTCGGCAGCGGATAGAAGTGCACGCTTGCCGGAATCCGCGTGCCGACCCGGACCGAAACGTTCAGGCGGGTTGGCTCCACCTTATGCTGACGGATCACTGTCGTGATCTTCGTGCGCTGTTCGGTCGAGAGCTTGGCCGAGCCCGCCGCGGCGCCCTGGCCGGTCGTGGTCGAGCGCGAGTTCTCGGTCTGCGACCTGTTCATCTGCGACGAGCCGGAACGTTCCTCGCTGCGGTTCATGCCCGCGCCGCCTTTTTCGTCAGAGCGCGTCTTTGCATTTGGGCTCTTGTCGCCCGGCGTGCCGCTGCGCTGCGTATCGGGCGAGGCGTTTCCTGGCGCCTGACCCGTGGTGCCCGGGCTCTTTTCGCTATTCTGCTTCATCTCCTGCGTGGCGCGGCTGCCGCCGGACGCGCCTGGTGAGCTTTCTTGGGTCGACTGGCCGGTGGTTTCCGGTCCCTTGCGCTCGCCCGCCTTCATCGACGGCGCCACCTTCTCCGCTGGCGCGTTCTGCTGCGCCGCCGGAGCCCGCTCGGGCTGCTGGGCATTCATCGACTGGGCTGATGCCGCGCCGACGCCAAGCAACAGGGACGCCGTTACGGTCGCAAGCAAACGTGACTTCTTCATCGCGTGCCTCCTCTGGTCATGCACATTCCGGTTACGATTGAAACGGTGATGTGCTGCTCTGTGGGAAACGTCGCGCGCACAGAGGGGGTTCCGAACTTATGTTTGGACAACGCGAATCTCGTGCCATTGCGTTCCCGGTTCCGCCAAGGCAACCTCCGGCCAATGTTGAAGGGGAGGGGCCATTGGCGATTCTGTCATCGTCAATCGACACAACGGCAAACGGCTTTCGCGGCAACGCCGAACGCATGCGATCGCTGGTCGAAGAGCTCAAGGCCCGGCGTGCCGAGGCCGCCTTGGGCGGACCGCAGCGCGCGCGCGAACGGCATGTCGGGCGCGGTAAGCTCCTGCCGCGCGACCGTGTGATGAACCTGATCGATCCGGGCACGCCGTTTCTCGAGCTGTCGCCGCTCGCCGCCAACGGCATGTACGACGACGCCATTCATGGCGCCGGGCTGATCACCGGCATCGGCCGTATCGAGGGCCGCGAATGCATGGTTGTGTGCAACGACTCGACCATCAAAGGCGGCACGTATTATCCGATGACGGTGAAGAAGCATCTGCGCGCGCAGGAGATCGCGCGCGAGAACCGGCTGCCGTGCATCTATCTGGTCGATTCCGGCGGCGCCAATTTGCCGCACCAGACCGATGTCTTTCCCGACCGCGAGCATTTCGGCCGCATCTTCTACAACCAGGCGACAATGTCGGCCTTGCGCATTCCGCAGATCGCCGTGGTGATGGGCTCGTGCACGGCGGGCGGCGCCTATGTGCCGGCGATGTCGGACGAGACCATCATCGTGAAGAACCAGGGTACGATCTTTCTCGGTGGGCCGCCGCTGGTGAAGGCGGCGACCGGCGAGATCGTCAGCGCGGAGGAATTGGGCGGCGCCGATGTGCATGCGCGCAAGTCCGGTGTCGCCGATCATTATGCGCAGGATGACCATCACGCGCTGAGCATTGCGCGGCGCATAGTCTCGACGCTCAACACGAAGAAGACCGTCGACATCGCGCTCGCCAAGCCGCGCGAGCCCGCGCGCGACACGGCCGAGCTCGAAGGGCTGGTGCCGGTGGACCTCAAGAAGCAATACGACATCCGCGAGGTGATCGCGCGGCTGGTGGACGCGTCCGAGTTCGACGAGTTCAAGGCGCTCTACGGCACCACGCTGGTGACGGGCTTCGCTCATTTGCACGGAATGCCAGTCGGCATC